>CAWEHT010000269.1:0-8764 GCA_963808455.1 uncultured Chloroflexia bacterium
GATCGCCCGCCCATCCGGCGATGCTACGACAGTGTGCGCGCCTTTTTTCAGTATAACGTGGCCCCATTTCGCTGCCCAGGTGTGTGCCGTGGCGATGCGCTGTTCGTTGATCTCCTTTGCCGTCAGCCCGGTTAGCCGTCCCATCTCGCCGGGATGCGGCGTCAGGATGCCCTCAGCGGGCAGCCGGGCGGGCCAGTCGGCCCACGTAGACAGGATGTTGAGGCAATCAGCATCGGCGACGAGCTTGCCGTGCCAGACCCCCTGGGCCAGCCCTTCCGGTCCGAGGAGGCGGTCGATGAACTCACAGGCGCCCGGCTCGCGTGTGAGGCCCGGCCCAACCAGCAGGGCCTCGTACGTCTCCAGCTTCCCGAGCAGCGGGGCCACCCCGGCCGCGAAGTGGGTACCGTCCGTTTCCGGCAGGGGCAGCCACGTCGTCTCGGGCAACGCAGCGGCCAGAGGCGCATGCAGCGAGGCCGGCACGGCCAGGGTCACCAGCCCGGCGCCCACGCGCCCGGCTGTGCCGCTGCTGAGATGGGCTGCCCCTCGGTAGTCCCGGCCTCGGGCGACGATCATGGCCTTGCCGAAGTACCTTTGTTGGCGCGGCCGGGCGCGCGGGCAATCTGTGGCGAATATCTGCCGGCCGCGGAAGCTCAACCTGGAGGCTATCGGCAAGGTCCGCAAGCACGCCGATGTCGGCCACGGCCAGGACGCCGCAGGCGCCGGCTCCTGGATATTGTAACTGCCCCCATTTGGCGAAGGCGAAAGGTGATCGTCAGCTCGGCCGGCAGCGCTGCCGGGTCCAGGGCCCCCGTGTTTGAGTTCAAGCCGCTCGGGTACTTCGACCGCAACTACCGGTAAAGGAGGCCATCGGGGCGAGGGCCACTCGTCGTCTTCATCTTCGTCGAATTCCTCCAGGTCTTCAAGGCGACAATCGTCTCCTCTTCATCCTGGCCCGCGAGGTCTTCTTCTTCGCCGTCCAATTCGTCCTCGGTATCCCAATCGCTATCGTCATCCTGCTCGGAATCCCGCTCCCCGATCGGCGGGCCCAGAGACTGAGTTCACCGATGGGGAACAGCAGCGGATGGCCCAGCCCCGACTCGGGCTCGGACGGCAGCGCTCGCCTGGCCTCGATCTCTTCTTTGACGATCTGAGTATCTCTGCCAGTTGCCTCGATCGGGCGGCTCACGCCGGTGCCCAGCAAGGCATCCACGACGACGTCGGCAGTCTGGAGCGCCGCGCAGGTGGGCATAGTCGGTATCATTGTCCGCCCAGAGGATGCTCAGCCCGCGCCGGCGGCCGCTGCGCTTCAGTTTCTGAAAATTCTGGTCTCCCTTGATATCGCGATGCCAGACGTAGGCGGTCACCTGCACTTCTCTTTCTGCAGTGACACGCGGCCACTAATCCATCGCCTCCATTGTTGCCTGGCCCAACCAATATCAGCGCCGACCTGTTTACGTCACGGAGAACCAGGAGCGGATCGCTTCGCACAGCCTGCCCTGCCATGTCCATCATGGCAGGAAATGAATGGCCGTGTGGTATCCGTGGCTTGCTCGATGCCGCGGATTTCTTCGACGCTCCACGCTCTTTACAGCACTGCCTCCTGACAACTCTCGACGTGCAGGTTTCGATCCATGCGCCAGCTGATTGTAATCGTGATCCGGCTGGGACTCAAATGAAGCGTCTGGAACTGACATCTCTCCCTACTAATGGTATGATGCTGCCCACATTGCTGATTTGCAGAAGGGACAGATCTCGCGGATGCCCTGGATTCTGTTCGTGGTGCTGCTGGCGGTCGTGCCCGGTGCAACCTGGGGCGGTGAGGTGGAGGAGCTCCAGGCGCGCATGCCCGGACAGTCTGCTGTTGGCGTGGCCGCGCCGGCCTGACCTGGTGGCGCTGGTATTCCTGGCCCTGGCAGCCCTGGGCTTCTTCTGGGGTGTAGTGACCGGCCAGAGCTGGATGCCGGCCGATGGTGGCGACCTCGTATCCTTCCTGTACCCCACCTATATTTTTGCGGCCGCGACCCTGCACGCGGGGGCCTGGCCGTTGCGGTATCTCGACGTCTACGTCGGCGCACCCCATGTGGCCGACATCCAGGCTGGTTTTCTGTACCCGCCGAACCTGCTCCCGTTCCTTCTGGACCCGGTTTTCCCCTATCAGGCCTTGCAGCTGGCTGAGCATTGGCCACATCGGGTTTGCCGGAGCAGGGAATGATTTCTTCCTGAGCCGGAGCGGCCGGCGCGGCCGGGGAGAAATACTCGGCCGCCTGCCGGCGCTGGCCGGCGCGCTCGCTTTCATGTTTTCAGACTCGCTGCTGGTCCACTTTGGCAACTTGAACTTCGACGCCGTGGTGAGCTGGATGCCTTGGGTCTCCTGGGCTTACCCGGCCGGCCTCGAACTGCTGCCGGCCCGCTTCGACCTCCGCAGGACGGGCGTGGAGCCCTGGCAGCTTCTGCTGGCCGTCGTTTCGCTTGGCGGGGTATATCCAGGGCGACCCTCTTCATCGCCGGCCTTCGTGTCTAACATGCTCACCTGGCTCTATTCTGATCGTGAGGCGCCGCAGCCGGCCAGGCGGGCAGCCGCAGCGCGGGCGATCCGGCCGTGACCGGATCGTGATGGCGCTGGCGGCTGCGCCTATCCCGCTCCCTGCTTTGAGCTGGCGAGTTTCACGGCGCGCGGATCCTGGAACTATCAGCATGTTGCCGGCATATTCCATCGCACCGGCTCAGTGGATCGGCTCGCTCATCCCCGGGTTCTTCGGGCCCACCCCGCAGTTCCATTGGGGCCCCTGGCCTCGTGTCGAGGTCGGTATCTGCGGCATCCTGCTGGTCCTGGCCGGGGTCGCGCCGGGCGTGCGCCGTGATCGAAGCACCTGGAGCTGGCTCGCGCTGGCGGGCGGCAGTTCGCGGTAGCGTTGGGCACTTACGCCACGCCGCATGGCGGCTGCACCCTGTTGCCCGGCTTTGGAGAGCTGCGCGGACCCGCACGGCCTGCGTTCGTTACCGATTTTGGCCTGGCCACCCTGGCGGCCATCGGGCTCGACGCCGCCCTGGCCACGTTCAGCGCCTGAGGCCGCTGCGGCCTTCGTGGGATTACGTGTGGTATGGTAGGATGTCTTGGGGGTGATGGGCGTGGGCGCGCCGCTTACTATCTGGCGCCGCTGCTTTCGCAAGGCAGCGACGTGGCCACCGAGTCGCACATCTGGGTCGGTCCATCTCCGTGCCGATCTTCGGCGGGTTGCTGCTGGCCAGCCAGCCCAGGGTCACAGGGCGGGCCCAGTCGCCGTGCCGGGCGTGCAAACCGGGCAGGCTGGCCAGCAGCAACCCGCCAAAGATCAGCACAGAGATCGACGCGACCCAGATGTGCGACCGGCTGGCCGCGTCGCTGCCTTGCGAAAGCAGCAGCGCCAGATAAGTAAGCGGCACGCCCACGCCCATCACCCCCACCAGAGCGTAGCCCGTACCGCGCGTGAATGCGCGCGAAAGGCCGCAGCGGCCTCAGGCGTGAACGGGGCCAGGGCGGCGTCGAGCCCGATGGCCGCCAGGGTGGCCAGGCCAAAATCGGTAACAAACACCAGCCGTGCCGGGGCGCGCAGCTGTCCAAAGCCGGGCAACAGGGTCAGCCAGCCATGCGGCGTGGCGTAGGTGCCCAACGCTACCACAAAGCTGCCGCCGGCCAGCGCGAGCCAGCTCCAGGTGCTTCGATCACGGCGCAGCGCCAGCGCGACCCCGGCCAGGACCAGCGGCAGGATGCCGAGATAACCGACCTCGACGCGAGGCCAGGGGCCCCAATGGAACTGCGGGGTGCGGCCGAAGAACCCGGGGATGAGCAAGCCGATCCACTGAGCCGGTGCGATGGAATATCCGGCGGCCTCCTGATAGTTCCAGGATGCGCGTGCGGTGAAACTCGCCAGCTGCAAAGCAGGGAGCAGGATGGGCGCAGCCGCCAGCGCCATCACGATCCCGGTCATGGCCAGATAGCCCAGCGCTGCCGCCGCCCGCCTGGCCGGCTGCGGCGCCTCACGATGCAGAATAGAGCCAGGTGAGCGTGTAGAACGCGAGGGCCAGCGCGATGAAGAGGGTGGCCTGGATATGCCCCGCCAGCGAGCCGACGGCCAGCAGAAAGCCTGCCAGGGCTCCACGCCCGTACCTGCGGAGGTCGAAGCGGGCCGGCGGCGGTTCGAGGCCGGCCAGGTAAGCCCAGAAGACCCAAGGCATCCAGCTCACCACGGCGTCGAAGTTCAAGTTGCCAAAGTGGACCAGCAGCGAGTCTGAAAACATGAAAGCGAGCGCGCCGGCCAGCGCCGGCAGGCGGCCAAGGTGCTTCTCCCCGGCCACGCCGGCCCGGCTCCGGCTCAGGAAGAAATACATCCCTGCTCCGGCAAACCAGATGTGGCCGAGGCTCAGCGACTGCAAGGCCTGATAGGGGAAAACCGGGTCCAGAAGGAACAGGAGCAGGTTCGGCGGGTACAGAAAACCGGCCTGGATGTCGGCCACATGGGGTGCGCCGACGTAGACGTGGGGATCCCACAACGGCCAGGCGCCGGCGTGCAGGGTCGCGGCCGCAAAACGATAGGTGGGGTACAGGAAGGATACGAGGTCGCCGCCGTCGGCCGGCATCCAGCTCTGGCCGGTCACTACACGCCAGAAGAAGCCCAGGGCTGCCAGGGCCAGGAATACCAGCGCGACCAGGTCGGGCAGCCCCGCGTGCCACGCCAACGCGGCTCTCGGGCAGCGCGCCTGGAGCTCCTCCACCTCACCGCCCAGGTTGCACCGGGCACGACCGCCAGCAGCACCGCGAACAGGGTTCCAGGGCATGCGCGATCTGTCCCTTCTGCAAATCAGCAATGTGGGCAGCATCATACCATGAGTGGGGAGAGATGTCAGTTCCAGACGCTTCATTTGAGTCCCAGCCGGATCGCGATTACAATCAGCTGGCGCATGGACCGAAACCTGCGCGTCGAGAGTTGTCAGGAGGCATGCTGTGAAGATCGTCAACGTCGAAGAAATGCGTTGCATCGAGCAAGTGACGGATGCGCGAGGGCGATTCCATTTCCTGCCATGATGGACATGGCAGGGCAGGCTGTCGGCGCGATCCTGCTCCCTGGTTCTCCGTGACGTAAACAGGTCGGCGCTGATATTGGTTGGGCGAGGCAACAATGGAGGCGATGGATTAGTGGCCGCGCGTCAGGGGCAGGAAAGAGAAGTGCAGGTGACCGTTTACGTCTGGCATCGCGATATCAAGGGAGACCAGAATTTTCAGAAACTGAAGCGCAGCGGCCGCCGGCGTGGGCTGAGAATCCTCTGGGCGGACAATGATAACGACTATGCCCACCTGCGCGAGGCGTCGAGACTGCCGACGTCGTCGCGGATGCCTGGCTGGGCACCGGCTGCCGCCCGATCGAGGGCAAACTGGCAGAATACTCAAGATCGTCAAAGAAGAGATCGAGGCCAGGCGAGCGCTGCCGTCCGAGCCCGAGTCGGGCCTGGGCGATCCGCCGCTGTTCCCCATCGGTGAAGCTCAGTCTCTGGGCCTGCCGATCGGGGAGCGGGATTCCGAGCAGGATGACGATAGCGATTGGGATACCGAGGACGAATTGGACGGCGAAGAAGAAAGACCTCGTGGGCGGGGATGAAGAGGACGACGATTATGACCTTGAAGACCTGGAGGAATTCGACGAAGATGAAGACGACGAGTGGCCCTCGCCCCGATGGCCTCCTTTACCGGTAGTTGCGGTCGATTGCCCGAGCGGCTTGAACTCAAACACGGGGGCCCTGGACCCGGCAGCGCTGCCGGCCGAGCTGACGATCACCTTCGCCTTCGCCAAATGGGGGCAGTTACAATATCCAGGAGCCGGCGCCTGCGGCGTCCTGGCCGTGGCCGACATCGGCGTGCTTGCGGACCTTGCCGATAGCCTCCAGGTTGAGCTCCCCCGGCCGGTAGATATTCGCCGCAGATTGCCCGCGCGCCCGGCCGACGCCAACAAAGGTACCTTCGGCAAGGCCATGATCGTGGCCGGTTCCCGGGACTACACAGGGGCAGCCCATCTCAGCGGCGGCGCGGCCGGGCGTGTGGGCGCCGGGCTGGTGACCCTGGCCGTGCCGGCCTCGCTGCATGCGCCTCTGGCCGCTGCGTTGCCCGAGACGACGTGGCTGCCCCTGCCGGAAACGGACGGTACCCACTGCGCGGCCGGGGTGGCCCCGCTGCTCGGGAAGCTGGAGACGTACGAGGCCCTGCTGGTTGGGCCGGGCCTCACGCGCGAGCCGGGCGCCTGTGAGTTCATCGACCGCCTCCTCGGACCGGAAGGGCTGGCCCAGGGGGTCTGGCACGGCAAGCTCGTCGCCGATGCTGATTGCCTCAACATCCTGTCTACGTGGGCCGACTGGCCCGCCCGGCTGCCCGCTGAGAGCATCCTGACGCCGCATCCCGGCGAGATGGGACGGCTAACCGGGCTGACGGCAAAGGAGATCAACGAACAGCGCATCGCCACGGCGCGCGCCTGGGCAGCGAAATGGGGCCACATTGTGCTGCTGAAAGGCGCGGACACTGTCGTAGCATCGCCGGATGGGCGGGCGATCGTGCTGCCCTTCGCGACACCGGCGCTGGCCACGGCGGGCAGCGGGGATGTCCTGGCAGGAGCCATCGTGGGCATGCTGGCCCAGGGCCTGGCGCCATTCGAGGCCGCCACCTGCGCCGGCTACTTGCATGGCCTCGCCGGCCTTGCCGCGGGGCGGGAGGTTGGCCCGGCTGGCGTGATCGCCGGCGACATCCTGGCACGCCTGCCCAAAGCGCTGCGCGACTTGATGCACGGGTGAGCCGAGGTTCCCCAACCGCGCAGATGCCCGGTCGCCAGCCGGCACCGGGCATCTGCCATCCCTCAGACGCGCCGAGTCACCTGGTTCAGCCTTGCGCTGCGCTCTACGCTGTCCGCAGCCCGGTTGGCCCGCGCCTCCTCGGCATCTGCGGCATGCTGAGCACCCTCAACCCCGCGTGACAGGGCCACCCGGCCTTGCTGCTCTACCTGAGCGACCTGATCGCGCACCGTGCCGGCCACCTGCTGAGCCCGGGCTTTCGCCTCTTCGGCCACGCGGCCCGCCGACTCCTGCATCTGGCCCTTTAGCTCGGTGCTCCTTTCCTGGAGTTGCTGTTGCATCTCCTCGCCCGAATATGGCGTCAAGATCAACGCGAGGGCCGCCCCTACCGCCGCACCGATCCAGAAGCCGAGCACGAATCTGCCAAAGCCATTATCGGCCATCGGACATACCTCCTGGGATCACGAGGTCCCATCACGATTGAACAGGTTCAGAGCGACCCTGATCGCCCGCCGCGCACCGGCCGAGAAGCTGGCAACTTTCACCACCGGCTGCACCAGATGATCGCTAACAAAAGCTGTCGTGCCACGCACAGTCCCGACCGTCTCCTGAGTCGAATTGAGGATGGGGATGACCTCTTCACGCAACATGCGGATCAGCAAGATCACCTGAACGATCAAAACGGCCAACAGGATGCCAATGACAATCGACTCAACTGCAACGACGATGATCGCAATGTCCCTGGCAACTCCCATGCAGCACCTCCACCAGCTGGCATTCTAACACAACTGATGGGCGCTTGTAAAGGGATAAATTCTATTCCTCTCACATTGCCCTTTTCGTCACATGGGCGGTTTTGCCAGCTTGACAGATGGGATCATCCATGTTACATTAGGACTGTTGATGGCAGAGTAGAACAAGGATTGTTAACCATGCGGTCTGGCAGCTTGGTCGTTGTTATCCTCATTAGCGTGCTCCTTAGCCTTCTTGGGCGAGGAGCTAGCGCCGCGTGGGAGGAGACTGGTCAAGCCGGCTGACCATCAGGAATGTCGAACTGCAAAGCCAAAGGGCCTCCCACCAAGGGAGGCCCTTTCTTTTGCCGGCATCCTTGTCGCTCGTCAGGTGGTGGGTAAAGGCGCCCATCGGAGGCTGTTTCCGAATGGGCACTTTTTGTTCTGGCCCAAAATTACTTGGGGGTCGGGCAGGGGCGAGGGCAACCCGCCTCTGCCATCACCGGGGAGGGGTTATGAGCACACGAAGGACGGGAGCACAAATCCTCTGGGAAAGCCTGGTGGCAGAAGGCGTTAACGTGGTCTTTGGCCTGCCGGGGGGAGCGACGCTGCCAATCTATGATGCCCTGGCCCGCGATGCGTATCCCGTACACCATGTGCTGGTGACCCACGAACAGGGGGCAGCGCACATGGCCGATGGATATGGCCGTGCCAGCGGGCGCGTCGGGGTCTGCCTGGCCACGTCCGGGCCGGGAGCCACGAACCTGATCACCGGCCTGGCTACCGCCGCGATGGACTCGGCGCCTGTCGTTGCCATCACCGGCCAGGTCTCCACAAGCCTCTTGGGCAGGGACGGCTTCCAGGAGGCAGATGTGCAGGGGATCAGCCTGCCGGTCACCAAGCACAACTACCTGATCACCGATATCGCGGACCTCGCCGTGGCCCTCAAAGAGGCCTTTTACATCGCCCGCACGGGCCGCCCGGGCCCGGTGCTCGTCGATATCTGCAAAGACGTACAACAGGCCTCGACCGACTTCGAGTATCCCGATTCGGTCAACTTGCCCGGCTACCGGCCCGTGTTGCAAGCCGCCGACCCGGCCGCGGTGGCCCGTACGGCCGCCTTGCTGAACGAGGCCGAGCGCCCGCTGATCATCGCCGGCCAGGGTGTGCTCATCGCAGGGGCCGATACCGAGCTCCGCGAGCTGGCCGAGCGGGCCAGCATC
>CAWEHT010000270.1:0-8043 GCA_963808455.1 uncultured Chloroflexia bacterium
CTCTCTGCGCACGCATACGTGTTGCTTACCACTTTGGCGTAGGCCACCTGCCACTCGTCCAGGGCCGCCTGCGTATCCACGCAGTTCGAACACCGGGGCGATACATAGACGACAAGCCTCGACATCGCTCCTCCTTCTTCGTGTACCTTTTTGGTTTTGCCCGATGAGGTCTATAATGTCTGGCGCTGGCAGGCCAGTTTCATCGCTCCGCTCGCGGACCGCCAAGCTCACTGCTGGCAGTATACGATACTCGATGAGAGCCACCGCTGCGCGGTCTGCAGGCTACTATGTATCACGAAAGCGGCTCCAAAGGGAAATCTGTGGCCCTCGCCCAAAGAGTCGTCACGCGCTAGCCGCCTGTCGCCCCCCGGCACGGGGCACCAGCTGGCACAAACGAAGGAGAGGAAAATGACCCCCCGACACTCCCATCTGTGGCGGCTCGCGTTGGCGCTGGGCCTGGGGTTGCTCTTCTGGCCTGCTCTTCCAGCCGGCAATTTTGCTCTGGCACAAGGCGTCACGCCGGGCGCTACCAACGGCTATTACTATGTGGTCCAGATGGGCGACACCTGGACTGAAATCGCCGCCCGCAATGGCCTGACCTATGCGCAGCTGCAGGCTGCCAACCCGACCGTATTGAGGCCTGGCGATGTGCTCTGGCCGGGCGATCGGCTCTTCATACCCGGCGCCACCCCGGTGCCAGGAACTCTGGTGGGCGGCTACTGGTACACTGTCCAACCAGGCGATACCTGGCAAGTCGTCGCCAGGGATAACGACGTGTCGGTGCTGGACCTCTGGCACGCCAACCCCAGCCAGTTGGTCCGGCCACGGTGGCTGTACATCGGCACACGCCTGTGGATCCCGGCACACCTGAGCACCGAGCCATCGGCTGTGCCAGCCGGGCAAGGCGCCACCACCGCGACACCGATCCCGGTGACACCGCAACTGCCGTCAGTTGGCCCTTCGACCGCCGTCACGACCACCCCGCAAGCCATGGGGATCATCACCGCCACGCCGGAGGCCGCCGCAGCCATCACCTTGCCGGTCACGGCGGCTTCGCCGGAAGCCACCATGCCCGCCGCGAGCGCCTCAAGCACAGCTGCGCCCGGGGCTACCCTACCCATCACTGCCACGCCAGCGGCGGCGTCCGTGCCTGCCGGCGTTGGACCCGACCCAACGCCCTCCTCGAGCGCCGCTTCGACGGGGCCTCTCAATTGCCCGAGCCAGCAGGACGACTATTCGGCGGCCATCAGCGCCTTTCTCAACGGTCCGGGCGTTACGGTTGCCGGATTACGGGCCTGGCTGGTGAGCTGCGGTGCCCTGAGGATCGACGCGGGCAGCGTGACGGTGGCCGGCATCCAGAAACCAGCAAGCGCAGACCTCGTCGTAGCCATCGCTCCGCAGGCGAACGCCACCGGCCCCGACCAGCAAGGCCGGGTCCTCGTCTATCACCAGATGCCCTCCGGCTACGTCCTTGCCGGCATCGGCAAGGGCCTCGGCCAGGTGACGGTGCTCAGGGTCGGCGACGTCAACCAGGATGGCAAGACGGATATCGTGTGGACGGACACCGTCTGCCCGGGCTCCGGCAACTGTGTTTCGACGCTTTTTGTGGATTCCTGGGATGGGTCGTCTTATCGCTCGTGGCTAGAGGACCAACCCACGCTTTCCGCGGCACAGTTCAGCTTCGGGTCTGTGCCGGAAGGCCAGGGGCTGGCCATCCTCGCCCATGGGATGATCACCGGCACAGACGGCACCACGACAACGGTTACCAAGACCTACGTTTCGCCGGCCGGTGGCCCCTATCGCCTCCTGTCGCCGGCAGCCGCGCAGCCCGGGCCGGCCGCCTCCGCCACATCGGCGGCATCCGCCGCGTCGGCGACGCCGGCCACGTCGGCCGCGGCCTCCGCAGCGCTCCCCTCAGCCGCACCGGCCACGTCGGCTGCAGCGTCCGCACCGGCGCCCTCAGCCACCCCGGCCGCTTCCAACTGCCTATACCAGCATATCCTCGACGCGAACCAGGCCTTCGACGGCTGGACGATCTCAGGGTTTGAACCGGCCATCACAGCCTACCAGGCCGCGATCACGGATCAGTCACTGACCGCGTGCGCCAACATCCCCAATGAACTGACCGTTCTGCGCGATTTCGCCCGCTTCCGGCTGATGCTGGCATCATTGGCCAACGGCTCGACCGGCGACCTTGCCAGCTTGCGGGACCAGATCACGACGCCGGCCCTGCAAGGCGCTGCCAGCGCCTTCCTGAGCAGCTACCAGGGCAGCCAGAGCATCGTGCAGGCCTGCCGCGACACCACGGACTACGCCGATGCCCATCCTGACGCCTGGCAATGGCTGGCCAACGCGGGCAGCGCCACCGCAAGCTTTAGCGCCAGTGACCTCTGCCCCCTGGGGAAATGAGAGCCGGTCTGCAAAGGCGGGTTGCCGCGGCGGCACAACCAGCAGGGGGACATCCGGTGATGGGCCGCCCCCACATATTCGTGACCCGCGGCAAGCTATGCCGGAGGGCGTCGTTCCGCCTTACCCTATCGCATCCCGTATTCGATACTACCACTGCCTGACGCGGCATCATTTGGCTTCGTCGCCGGCATTGGGGGCGGGTTGGTCCTTCAGGTAGGCGTAGATGTCAACGTCGCCGGCGGCCGCGGCCGGAGCAGGCGCTTCAGGCTGGGTGGCGAGCGCCGCGGGCGCCTGCTCGACCGGTGGCGACTCGGGCACCTCCGTGCCCTTGGCCGGAAGGAGAGCGTCAGCGACCTGGGCGGGCACGGGCAGCCGGTTGCCGCCAGCCTTGTCAGGAACGGCCGATGAAGATGCCTCGAACGCGGCGGACGCGCCGGCCCACAGCCGCCCGGAAAGACACGACCAGCACCACCAGGCCGGCCAGCAACAATATGGCCGGCCAATACAGCGCCACCAGGGGCGGCAACGCCAACGAGCCGATGAGGGTGACGGCACCAAACAGGACCAGCGCAGCTGCCGGAACCGCCGGCCACCATGTCTACGCGCTCTCCCAGTCTCAGCACGTAGAGCAGCCCAAAGACGAGGCCCAGGCCGACGTAAAGGGCGGCGAGCCAATGGGGTGGCCAGAGCACAAAGTCCGACCGCATCATGCCCTCGAGGCCAAGGAGCACTGCCAGCACGGTGAGGACGCCTGCGGGGATCTCCGCCCACCAGTTGTCGCGCCCTGCCAGAAGGATCACCCAGAAAGCCAGGGCGATGCCGAAGAGGAGCACCAGCCGTTCCAGTTGCCCAAATAGATGTGCTGCCAGGCCAGCAGCACCGGGGCGCCGATGCTGATCAGTATGAAAGCCGGGACCGCGCGCCACCAATGTTGCAACCCCAGGGCAAACCAGATCAGAAAGGCCAAACCGGCGGCCGCGAAGAGCGCGCCCCACGCCACGTCACCCCACGCTCGAAACTCGCCAAGATCTTTGAGCAGCAAGAACGCCCCTGACAGGAGCAAGAACAGCGCCCAGTAAAAGCCCTGACGCAACCGTTTCACCTAACGCCTCCATTCACGGGCAGGGAGCCCCGAGCTTGCAGCCAGGCGACCGCAGGGGTCAGGTCGGGCTCGAACACCGCATCTGCCCTCGCACGCAGCTCCTCCGACAGCGGGTTGACGGCTAGGCGGAGCCCAGCGCACTCAAAAAGCTCGAGATCATCTTGCGTATCTCCGGCCGCCAGCACTTCGTCGGCCCGAACGGACAGGCGAGCCATCAGCTCGCGCAGGAAGAGGCCCTCGCCGCCTCTCGGCACCTTGCTGATCGCAGTGCCGTCCAGGCAGCCATCCGCGCCGATCCCTAGCTGGTTGGCCAGCGCGTAGTCGAGCCCGAATTCCGCCACTATCGGGTCGGTATTGAGCGTGAACCCGGCGCTCACGAGGGCCACGAAGATGCCCGCTTCCTTGAGAGTGCGGAGCAACTCACGTGCGCCGGGCAGATAGGGGTTCTCGGCCAACAGGTTGCGCAGATCGCTGGCCCGCTGGCCGGCCCACAGGCCAACATCACGGCGCAGCCATTCTCCATAGTCGATCCGGCCAGACAAAGCCAGCTGCCGGTTGGTTGCGGCGAGCTGGGCCACGCCCAGTCGCCTGTGCAGGTACTGGTACGGCGAAACCGCTTCTTTCAGCGTGCCGTCCACATCCAGGGCGGCCAGACGTATCGGCACCAAGTGTCGCTCCAAGAGCCGTTCTGCGAGCCGTTCAATGAGGCCGGATCTGCTTCACACGTCCTGGGCTTCGCCTTGGCCGGGCTCTTCGTCCTCGTCCTCGGCCGACTCGTCACCATCTTCTTCCCATTCGCTGACGAGCCAGGCGCTGGCTACGACCACGAGGGCCGTCTTCTCATCCGCGCCGAAAGCCACGGCCAGGCCGCCTTCTTCGTCTGCCTCATCGAAGTCGAGCAACTCCAGCTGCTGATCGGCGATCTTCTCGAGCGTGGCGGTGATGGTGTCCATGCCCTTGAGAGGATCACCGTCAGGATCAGGATAAGCCGCCGCCACGTAAAGCTCGAGGGCGAGGCCATCATCGAACAGCAGATCGCAATCGAAGTAGACGCGATCCGCCGGCGCCACGGGCCCCGCGTCCTCGGGATCGCTGAGGGATTCTTCCCAGATATCGAGGCCGACCACTTTCAGCCCGACGAGTTCCTCGAGCTCCTCGCGCCCGGCGTCGTCCAGCACCGTATACAGGTCCTCATCCTCGGAATCGTCAACCTCGTTGAAGCCTTCGAACTCATCCTTATCCTTGACGTCTTTGGTTTTGCCGTTGCCTTTCATTATTGGTCCCTCTCTTGCACTCATGGGCCGGACTCGCCGGCGGCCAGGCACGCGCTCCAGTTGGGCGCAGCCGCGTAAGATGCGATCTTCACCCGGCGGCAAAAAGCCGCATGAATTCCACAAGGAATTCGATGTGGTGGAAGTAGTCAGCCAGACGGATATTCTCGTTGGGCGCATGCAGGCGCATGTCAGCGTAGCCAACACCGACCATGACGCCACCCGGGATCCCCAACCCCTGTACGAGCGGATACATCGGGCCGGACCCGCCATGCGTGGGGTACACCACGGGCTCGCGACCGTAAACGGCGCTGGCCGCTGCAGCGGCAACGCTGACCACCCGCGCGCTCAGATCGGATCGGGCTGCCGGGATGCTGGCAAACGGCACGATCTCGACATCATGGTAGCCATGCCGGTCGAGATGGTCACGCAGCAACTCCAGCGCCAGTTCTGGGGTCAGGTCGGGCACCAGGCGGAAATCGAGCTTGGCCATCGCGCTGTTGGGCAGCACGGTCTTATCCCCCTCTCCCGTGTGGCCGCTGCGCAGCCCGCAGATGGTGCACGTGGGCTGGGTCTGAAAGCGCACCAGGGCCTGCTGGTCGCTGGCATCATTGACGAACGCGGGGATGCCCCACATCTTCTTCATGGCATCGCCGGGGAACGGGATGCGGCGAATGTAGGCGAGCTCGGCCTCCGTGGGCGGGCGCACCTGTTCCATGAAGCCGTCGACTCGAATCCGGTCATTCTCATCCTTGAGCGTGGCCAACGCATGCACCAGCCGCCAGGCGGGATTCGGCACCATGGGTGCATAGGCAGAGTGCAGATCGGAGGCCGCGCCACGAACACGCAACTCGACGTACTGAATGCCTTTGAGGCCACAGAATAAGGTGTAGCGCTCGGCCTCGTCGAAGCTGCCTCCTTCCCAAAGCGCCCCGTCGGCACGCAATATCTCGGCGTGGCGGCCGGCCAGGGCAGCGAGATGCGGGCTACCGCTTTCCTCCTCGCCTTCGACGAAGAACTTCAAGCACAGCGGCAGCTCGCCATAGGCCTGCCGATAGACGTGGACCGCCTGGATGCGGGCCACCACGTCGCCCTTATCGTCGGCCACGCCGCGAGCGTACAGCTTGCCCTCGCGCAGGGTGGGCTGAAACGGGGGCGAGCTCCACTCGCCCAGCGGGTCGGGCGGCTGGACATCGTAATGGGTGTAACTCAGGATGCTGCGCGGCCCCTGGCCCACTTCGGCGAAGACCACCGGTGGCCCATCGCCGGCCTCGAGCAGACGCACCTGGGCTCCTAGCGCCGCTAGCCGGCGCGTTATCCAGTCGGCGGCGCCACGCATGCCCTGCTCATTGCCCTTTACGCTGGGGTAGACCACCAGCTCCTCCAGCTCGGCCTGGAGCTGCTCGCGCTTTGCCGCGATGATCTCTGAAACCCGGGTCATGCGGTCCTCCTGGGTCCATTATACGTCTGACCGTCAACAAGGATGGGCCCGTGGCACAGGCCCAGGGACATCAGTTTATTATAGCATGCGCCATGCGCGGGCAAGAATCGCGGGGGCATGAAGTGTGGAGCTTCGGGAGTAGTCAGCGATCGCTTGCTGGGGGATCGGTCCGCGCTGTGCGTGGGCCAGCATAGGCCTTGACGGCATAGTGAGGCTGTGACGGGGCGCCACGGCACGGCGAAGGCCTACGTCTACGGCCATCTCGGCATCATTTCTCTGGTCACGGAGATGTGGGACGTCCACCGCGAAGCCGGGATGGTCAAGGACTGGTATTATCCGCTGGGCGAGCTTAGCGAGGAAGACAATCTGAAGTTGCTCGCCTGGAACGACAGGGTCCTGGGTGGGGCCGCCTTCACGCCCTGGCAATCGTTCCTCCACCCGCAGCTGGGCCCCGTGGAGATCGGCGGGTGGCATCGCATCTTCATGTTCCGCAATCCGCCTCCCCAGATGTTGCCCGACTTGTGCCTTCCCAATACAATCATCTCGCTGAAGCACGCGGCCCTGGCGCCGGTGCTCCGTGTCCGTGACCTGTCGGCGGAGCCGTTCTCGCAGGAGACTTACCTGGTCACGGCGATCATCGAGAACCAGGGCTTTCTGCCGACGGATCTCACGCAGCGCGCCCTGGACGTGCAAGCCATCGGGCCCGTCAGCGGCCGGCTGGAAGCCCCTGCCGGGGTCGAGGTGTTCGGACGGCATCACGCCTGCGAGCTCGGCCATCTGGCCGGCTGGGCAGAGCGCAACGAACATTACTCGCGCTATGGTGGCAGCCGACGCCGAGGCCCTGAAGATCCTGAAAAGCTATCCGGCCACCAACAAGATCGATGTGCCCGTGGAAGAGATCGGCCAGGTCAAGGCGGCCGGCGCCCTGGGGATCGGGAGACTGGGCTACCGCGTTCTGGAAGGCCGGCCGCATCTGCGCACCCGGCAGGAAAACATCCGCGACCCCGCGGCGGTCTGGTGAATGGAGATGGAGATGGAAATGGAAATGGAGATGGAGATGCTGCTCAAGGGACGGGTCGCATTGGTCACCGGCGCCGGCCGTGGCTTGGGGCAAGCGGTGACAGTGGCCTATGCCAGGCACGGCGCGCAGGTGGTCGCCGCCGCGCGGACGGCCAGCGAGCTCGACCACACCGCCGGCCTGGTCCGTGAAGTCGGCGGCCGCATGCGGGTAGCGCGTGTCGACCTGGTTGACGAGAGGGACGTGAGGTCGCTGATCGATCTGATATTGGCCGATTATGGCCGGGTGGACGTGCTGGTCAACAACGCCGGCCAGCTCCTTCTGAAGCCGTTCGTCGAGCTGACGTTGGCGGAGTGGGACAACCTGTTGGCCGTCAACCTGCGCGCCTCGGTGCTGACCTGCAAGCTCTTGCTCGCGCCGATGGCCAGCCAGGGAGGGGGCAGCATCATCAATGTATCGTCCAACGCCGGCGTGCTGCCTTTCGCGGCGAGACTGCCTATTGCGCCTCGAAGTTCGCCCTGGAGGGCTTCAGCCGCGCCCTTGCGCTGGAACTCAAGGCGCTCAATATCGCAGTCAACACTGTCACGCCGGGCCAGTTGCCGGGGGGCAAGATCATCAAGCCGACTTCCCTCACCCAGGCCGCTTTCGATGCCTTGAGCCCGGCCGAACAGGCCCGCTGGTCCGATCCCGCGCTCCTGACCGAAGCCTTTGTGTACCTGGCGCTGCAGCGCGGCGCCGGCCTCACCGGCCGGCGCGTGCCGGCCTACGAGCTGTCTGAGCAGATCCGCCTCAGCGGCTGGGA
>CAWEHT010000271.1:0-5037 GCA_963808455.1 uncultured Chloroflexia bacterium
GGGTCATTCAGTTGTTGTTGTCCGGCGGTTGGAAACCGCAGCAACATCGGCCAAGCCGGCCTCCGCCGACTGAATCCGCCATCGGGTCAGTGTGCGCAGGCACACTTCGCCGGCGTTGCAGCGACTTACAGTCGCCCGTCCCGGAAAACTGAATCGCCCTGAATGCCCCCGGCCGCATCCTTCAGGCGCCACACGGCATGTAGGTGGTCACTTCCTTGTGATTTTGTCAGCAAACTGTAAGGTTCGGCGGCCCGACGATGTAGTACACTGTCAAATTGTCATCGACCACAAAGGGTTGCGCGGTTGGCCTCCTCGTTCAGCAAAAGGAGCTGTGCCATGAAGCAGGTTCCTCCGGGCCGCATGGTCGCCGTTGGTCTCGCGATCTTGCTCGTGTTGCTGCCGCCTGGCACCGCCCCCGGGGCCCTGGCTCGGGCGGCGAGCGCTTCCCGGCCCGCCGAGTCGCGGGGGGCCAGCCCATTTCAACCGTACGTGGTCCGCGTGGCCAAACCTCACCTGCTCGTGCCCCTCGGGGCCGTGGCCCTGGTCGCCGCGGCCGAGCAGGCCCAGGCACGGGAGGTCGGGGGCGCCTTGGCGGGGTTGCAGGCCAGGGGGCTGGCCGGCGACTACACCTTCGACGGGGCGCTGGCGGCGTACCGGGCCGAGCTGGCCGGCGCCGCGGCCGCCGAGCTGCGGGCGGACGCGCGCGTGGCCGCCGTGCAACCGGGCGCTCCAGCCGTTTCGCTCTCGTCCGGGTCGGCCGCAGCGTCTCGCCCTCAGGCCCCTGCCTGGCAGCAGCCGCCGGTCTCCTCGGTCATCTTCGCCGAGATCCATTCGCCCTTCGTGTGGGGCAACACGGCCGTCGGCGGTCTGAACGTGCAGATGACCCTCCGGGATTATCAGGGCCGCGTGATCGGCGTGCCTGCGGCGCCGGCATCGGGCAGCGCCTGCGCCGTCCCGAAAGATTGCGTCAACGTCAACCCCAGCCTCTACTTCGAGACCACATTCGTCGTCACCGGCACCTCGCAGTACGTTTTGATCCAGCCGGGCGACGCGATCAGCGTGACCACATCCGGCGTCAACCCCTCGACGGAACACTTCGAGAGCTCCAGCCGGCTCGTGCACATGGTTGATATCAAGGCCAGCCTCGGCTGGAATGCGTCGCCGGGGTCGTGCGCGACCCTGGCGAGCTCGCCACTGACCGTGACCGGCACGACGTCGCCCACCGTTCCGGTCACCATCACCATCGGCACCTCGCTGGACGTCCCCAACCACTATCTGACCCCCGGCAGCGGCATGACCTACGCCGTGGTGAATTCGGGCAAGGGCGGCACCTTCCCGCGACGACGTTCCGAAGCTCGACCAACCCGACCTACCAGGCGGTGAACTTCGCCCAAGGGACGCGGGGTTTCGTGCGGGTGCAGGCGCCCACCGAGCCGCACTTCACCGGCGACGAAGTCTGGACCATCATCGGGCAGAACACCTTCGCCCTGGAGAACTGGCCAGGGATGGACGTCTACGCTTATGCCATCCCGGGCCCGCCCGGGGGCCTCAGCGCGGGCGTGGCGGCCCCGCGCCCGCCGACCAGCGTCACCGTCACGCTCAGGAACGCGCAGGGCCAAATCAAGGGTTCGCAGACCGTGCCGCCCGCAGCACCTTACGCCGCAAGCTTCGCCCCTGCGATGATCCTCGGCGGGGACGTCGTCGAGGTGACCATCAGCTATGCCTCGATGCCCGCGCTGGACTACGACGTCGTGGTGGCGCCGATCACGGCCAACGCGGACCTGAAGGGCAACCAGGTGACCGGCACAGGGCCGCCGAACACGTGCCTGGTCGTCGCCGCCGGGAGCGTCCAGGGCTACGTGACCGCCAGCGCGGGGGCCAATTACACGGATTGGGTGACGGCGGTGGCCTCGAACGGCGGGGGCAGCTTCGCCTCCGGCCCGGTAGGCTGCAGCGCCGGCAATGGCGGGAAGATCGGGCCCGGCACATTCGGCTATGCCGGCTACGAGGCGGCCGGTGGGAATTTCGTCTCGGTCGCCTACGCCGTGCCGGCCAACTACGTGATGTCGGACTTTGCCTTCGTCGATGGCTGGGTCGGCAGCGGCGTGGTCACGCCGACGATCGCCGTGGCCGGGCCTAACGGCGCCATCAAGCAGCCGCCCAGCCCCGCGCCGACCATGGGGCTATGGCTGATCAACGACCAGATGCCGATCAACACCTATTATGAGACGGGCACCTCGGTCTACGTCGAGCCGGGCGACGTGGTGACCGTCGTCTCCGGCAAGCAGACCAGCACGATCCCGGTCGACAGCCTCAGCGCCCGGCTGTACGCCAACCAGTCCATTGTGGCCGGCAATGCGCCCGCCGGAGCGACACTAAGGGTGATCCCTGACAATGATCGGGCTTACTGGAAGACGTTGGTGGTCCCGGCCGGCGGCGGCTACGCCGCGACGAATCCCTACACCACCATCGATAGGAGCTGCGCCGCGTCGACGAAGGCTGAGAGCCTGAGTTTCGACGACGTCGGCCGGGTCTACCTGGAGCACGCCGACGGGAACGCGGTGTTCACGACCTACGCCACCCGTGCGCTGGGCGCGCTGGAAAGCGGGAACACCGGCTGGGTCACCGCCTTCACCACGCGCGGCATCGGCTGGCTGCCGGCGTCCCCGCGGCCCGTGACGCTCACCTTCACGCCGGCAGCCGGGCAATTGGGGGCGGGCACCGGCCATGGCACCATCCCGAGCGGACTGGCCGGCGAGGCGGAGAACATCCCGCTTTACCAGGCCAATTCCGCGGAGGCGCTCATCCGGTCGGACGGGACGGTCACGGCAACATTCAATGAAGGCCCGGATTGGCTGCAGCGTCCCGTCACGCTAACGTTGGGCCCACTGGCGCTCCTCACCGCCAGCCCCGACACGGCTGCCAACACGCTGGCCGGGGTCGGGCCGGTAGGCTGGCAGGGGCCGGATGCCGGCGCCCTGGCCGCGGCCGGCGTCGCCGTCGATTGGTCGGGCGCGGCGAGCATCCAGGCCCCGCTCAGCGCCAGCACTACGCTCCCGCAGCGCAACAGCACGGCCTGGGGGCCCCTGACGTTCGGGTCGCCCGTGGTCGCGCTGCAGAGCGGCTATCGGGGCCAGCTTGAGTTCGTCGACCCGCTGGGCAACGTGCTGTACATGTACTGGGGCGTGACCAACGTCACCTACCAGGTGAAGATCAGCGGGCCGCTGGGGCCGGGCGACACGCAGGTTTGCGGCACGGTCACGGCCCCGGCCGGGCTCAGCCTGCCGGGGGAAGTTGACATCCACGACTTAACGAACAACCCGACTGACATCATGATCGGGACCGGCTCGATCGGCGCTCAGGGCTTATTCTGCGTGCCGGTCAACCCGCCGTTGTATCTCAGGCAGGTCGTGGTGGCCTACGCCGGCAGCTCCTGGAGCCAGCCGGTGGTCGTCTCGGCCCTGCTGTTCCTGCCGCTCTTGAACCGGCAGCAATAGCAGGCGGGGGAAACGGTTATTCACCGCACATGCAGGGCCGCTCGCGGCTGAGGACGCAGAGATGATAACGAGTATTCACCGCAGAGGACGCGGAGGACACAGAGGACGGAGAGAATAGAGAGGACAGAGAGGATAGAGATTCGAAATCCTCTGCGCCCCTCTGCGTCCTCCGCGGTGAGTTCGTCTCTGCGTTCCTCTGCGTCCTCCGCGGTAAATCCGTCAGCGGCCCGCGGCCCCGCGACTCGTTAGCCGCTCGCGGCCCTGCATGTCTCGCTTCTCGGTCCTCACTTCTCACAACAGCGGCAGCATATGCGTGCCGGCGATCAGGACGTCGTGGTAGGCGCCCTCGAAGAAGCCCTTGCGGCACACCGGGCGCTGCAGCTTGCAGCTGCTGAACGCCACGTCGTTGCCGGCGTCGTCCCACAGCTCGGCGGGCACGTCGAGGCCCCGCAGGCCGCCCAGGACCGTGGTGTAGAAGTAGGCCCATTCGGCGGGCAGGACATAATCGAAGGTCCACTCGAAGCGCTGCATGCCGGCGGCGCAGGCGTCGCCCTGGGCATTCGTGCGGATCGGCACGGGATAGAACTGGTAGACGCCGCGCTGCGCCATGCTGGCGGGCACGGCGAGGGCGTCGAAGGATGGTGCGGTCATCGCGGCCTCAACCCTTCTTCGACAGCTCGCGCAGGACATCGGCCTCGATGGCGGCCTTCAGGGTTTTGTACCACGGCTCGTTCCCCATCTGCTTGACCCAGTCCTTGTTGATGGCATCGGCCAGGGGTTTGGTGATGCCGTCCACGCCGGCCAGCACGTTGCCGCCGGCCATCTGCGCCTGCAGGCTCTTGACGAGCGCCGCCGAATCCAGGGTCGGGCCGGTTTACGCGGTGCCTGCGCCGGCAGCGGCGAGGCCCACGCTGCCGAAAAGCGGAGCGCTCAGCTGCCACCCTTCCTCCGGCGTCAGGTGGTGGCTGCCGAGCAGGCTGGGGACCGTGTAGCCTTCGCCGGGCGTTAGGCCAGAGACGCTAGGCCCGGCAGTTCTGCCCGACCCTTGCTGCATCGGGTACGCCTGCATGGCTGCCGGGCTCAGGGCGCCAGCCTGCTCGAGGGGCGCGGGGTTGCCGGCCTGGAACGCGGCGATATCCGCCGCCGCTGCCGCGCCCGCCTGCGCCGGCGCCATGCCGGGGAAGTACATCTTCTCCCATTTGGCCGTGTCCGCGCCGGGGCGCTGCCAGTGCGCCTCCACGTCGGCGACCCGGTAGGCGCCCTCGAAGGGGCCGTTTTGGCCGGGCGCCAGCGGGTTGGGGCCGTTTTGACCGGGCGCCAGCGGGTTGGGGCCGTGGCCGCCGAGCAGGCGATTCAGGTAGCCGCTGGCCTGCTCCCATCCCGACCTCCAGTCGGCCACCATCTCCGCGGTGGCGACCTGCCAGCCCTGGGCCAGCTGGGCCGGCAGGCGGTCGAGGGCGGCAGCATCCGCGGGATCCCCCGCCGAGGCAAGGGACGCGCCCCGGGCACGCGACCGCGGGTCGCGCAGGGCCGTCTGGTA
>CAWEHT010000272.1:0-6794 GCA_963808455.1 uncultured Chloroflexia bacterium
AGGTGATGTTTTTGCCGGCGTGCCTTGGTTTCAGTTGCATCTGCTCTACGCGTTGGGTGCCGGGGGAGACAGCGCGGTCGTCGTACTCGCTGCACCTGCCCCCAAACTTCGATCCTGCCGGCTGCAAGTTGCGTGTGGGGCTGTACGAGTCGATCTCAGGACAACGCGCGGTTGTGGAGGCGGGGGCGGGCGGCACGGCCGTGCCGTCGGGCAGCACGTACGTGTTGCTAACGCCAGGCCAATGAGAACAACTGAGGATACCGTAGCGCCTATGAGGCTGCACATAGTCGAGGCCCTGCGCCTTCGACGTGAGCGACGGTTCGTTCCCATCTTACCGGCGGGAGCTATCTCAAGGCTGGAACGCCGGCTGGCCTGGGCCGCGCCAGTGCGGCTGGCTGGCCCTGCCATTCCTCGCAATCCCCGCGTTGTCGCCGTTCTGGGACGAAGGATTCCCCCAATCGGCCGACTGGCGTGCTGCATCTCTTGCGCTTGGTCCTGCTGGATCGCTACCTGCGTGAGGGCATGCTGTTCCCCAGGTGGCTGCCCGGGCTGGTGCTCGGCAGGGGCTATCCCGTGTTCGATTACTATGGCCCGGCAACCTACTACCTGGCGGAGGCGTTCCACCTGGCCGGGCTCGGGTTCATGCCGGCTCTCATGGCCGCATTCTGCGCGCTCGTCATCCTGGCGGGCGGAGGGATGTACACGCTGGCGTGCGCCCTCTTCGGCCCGCGGCAGGGCTGGGCTGCCCTCCTGGCAGCAACGGCCTACATGTATGCGCCTTACCTCCTCACGAATGTCTTCCTGCGAGGCGCGCTTGCCGAAGTGGGCGCCATGGCCCTATTGCCCTGGATCCTATGGGGCACGTGGCGCCTGATGGAAGCAGAGCAGCCGTGGCGCTACGTCTTGCCGGTCACCCTGGCCCTTGGTGGGCTGGCGGTGACACACGACATTACGCTGCTGTTCGTGCCACCCGTCTGGCTGGCCCTCGTAGCGGTCCTTTGGTGGCGCGGGGGGCGGCAGCGGGGCCGGCTGGCGTGGGCGGCCAGCGGAGCGGTTGCTGCGATGGGCGCCAGCGCTTTCTTCTGGCTGCCCCTCCTCCTCGAACGCCGCTACCTGGCGACTGGCGCCTACCAGATCGCAGTCAGTTACCTGCCCGCCAACGTCTGGACTTTCCGCAATTTTCTGGATACGGCCATCCCGTTCGGTTACACTTTCAACGGGCCATTCAGGCTGGGGCTCGTACAGCTGGTCCTGGCCCTGCTCGGGCTGGTGTCCGCCAGGCGCCGGGATGGCGCCTGGCTCTTCCTGATCGGCCTCGCGTTGATCGGCTGCTTCGCCATCGGCGGATGGGCGCTGCCAATCTGGCTGCACAGCCAATTGCTGCTCGTCGCCCAGTTTCCCTGGCGGCTGCTGGCGGTCGTCAGCGTGCCTCTGGCACTCTTCACCGGTGGAATCCTCGTGCGGCTGCGGCAGGGCTTCGCGGAGGCCGCCGCGACCTCGCTCTTGTTGGTGGCCGTGATCCTGGCCAACCGGCCCCGGCTGGACTGGATTCCCACGGTGCCCTACGCAGGCTCCGGAATCGGGCCCGCTGCCGTGGCACAGTTCGAGGCTGACACGGGCGCGGCCGGGCACCAGCTCGGCGCAAGAGTTCCGCCCCCGCTGGGCGGGAGATGCGCTCGGGCCCTCCGCGGGCCAGGTTAGCGGCACGCAATCCGTGCAGCTGCGCGCCGCCAACGATTTCAGCCTGTCGGCGCGCGTCGCCGACCCGGACGGCAGCCCCCTGCGCTTCGGAATCTACTATTTCCCAGGCTGGAAGATCACGGCCGACGGCCAGACCCAACTGGAGACTTACCCGAGCACAGACCTGGGCCTGCTGACGGTGAACCCGCCGGCCGGCACCCACGAGTTGCAGTTGTCCTGGGCCGGGACGCCGCTGCAGCACTTGGCCGGCGGTCTGAGCCTCGCGACGCTGGCATGCCTGACCGCGCTCTGCCTGCTGCCGCACCGCCTGCGCTGGCCGCGACTGTTCGGGTTGGCCGCCGGGGCGTCCGATCGCTGGCTGGCTGCCCTACCCGCAGCGCTGCTGCTCTTCGGACTGGTCGCAACCTTGCACCGGCCGCCGCTTCAACCCATCCAGGAGCCGGCGGCCCCCGTCCGGACGCCAGACGTAACGCTCCTGGGCTGCCAGCTCAAGCGATCCTCGTCCCGCGACCTGTTGGTACATCCCTACTGGTATATCGTCCACACGCCGGCAAGCAGCTTCCGTGTCCGGTGGGAACTCCTCGACGCGCAGGGGCAAGCCCTCAGCGTCGTCGAGGCGCAACCCTACTTCAATGCGGCCTCGGCCAGCGATTGGCCACCCGGGACGGTGGCCAGCGACGCGTACCAGCTGCCTTTGCCCGCTGGGATAGAAGCCGGCAGCTACCAGGTGGCCGTGCAGCTGCCGCGAGGACCGGCCGCGCACGCTGAGGCGGCCAGCAGACGCGGTGAGCGGGGGCCGCGATGCCTGGGAGCCGCCGGCCGTCGTGGGCAGTCTTCAGCTCGCGGCGCCGATCCCGCCCCAACCTCAGCCGGTGCATCCCATGGACGTGCGCCTGGGCAGCGTCGTCCAGCTGGCCGGCTACGACACCACCCCGGCACCCGAGGGAACGGAAAGCCCGCAACATTCGATGGGTTCCGCTCCCAGCGGCCTGCGCCCCGTCCCATTTCTGGTCGCACACGCGGGCGACAGGCTCGACTATACCCTTTACTGGCGAGCCCTGGTCCCGCTTTATGACAACTATCATGCCTTCCTGCATCTCGTGGACCGGCTGGGCCACCCGCTCGTCCAGGAAGACCAGGTGGCCGGCACCGTGCTGGCAGGCCCGAAGCTGTGGGGCACGAACGAACTTAGCGCTGACTACTATCGCCTGCATATTCCAACTTCAGCGCCGAGTGGGCTGTATTGGCCGTCGGTCGGGCTCTACGATTTCAAGACGCTGGCTCGGCTGCGGGCGCTGGACGGGACCACTGGCAAGCCGCTCGACCCTCTTCAACTGCCGCCCATCAAGATCATTGGCGGCCCACAGCCCGGCCCCGAGCATCCTACCGATATCCGCATGGGTGATGCCGCCACGCTGGCCGGCTACGATCTGGCGCTGCCGGCCGGCGGGCCGCGTGCCGGCGATCAGCTGACGGTCACGCTTTACTATCGGAGCCGGGCGGCTGTTGCGGCCAATTACACTCGCTTCTTGCACCTCTACAACCCGCAGCTCGGCATGGCGGCGCAGGCGGATGCCCTGCCGCAGGAAGGCGATAACCCCACCTGGGCCTGGGTACCGGGCGAGGTTATCGTCGACCACGTCCGGCTGGACGTAGCAGCCGGCGCCACGCCCGGCACTTATCACCTGCTGACGGGGCTGTACGACACGCAAGCCGCCGGGGCGCGCCTGCCGCTGTACGACAGCCAGAATCGCCCACTTCCCGACGCGCAGGCCGACCTGGCGCAAGTGGTCGTCTCGAAGTAGCGAAGCTGTGTCTGCGCGCGATCTGGCCTCCATGCCGTTGAACAGGATCGGCCTGGCCCGGAGCGCCTGGCAAAAGCCACTACCACAGCAGGGTGCCCGGAAATGGGCCGTACTTTGGCGAATGGCCGTTCTGCGCATATAATCCTGACCGGGGATCGTGACATCTGTCCCGCAAGGGAAGGAAGGTAATGGCATCCAATCAGGAGCGGCGGTTTGCCGCCGCGCTTTTCTTCTTGGCAGCCAGCATTTTCATCCTCACTTACAACGGCGCTTTCAAGAGCAACGACGAGCGCGCGCTGTTCAGTGGCATGGACAGTTTCTTCAAGCGCGGCGATTTCACGATCAACCAGATCTATTGGGACTACACCAACGTGGGGATGAAAACGGCAAACGGCAATGAGGTGCCGAACTACGAGCCGGCCCCCATGGCGCTCGATGCGCCCTTCTACCTCTGGGGGCGGGCCCTGGGCTCAGCTGTGCAGGGCGCCATGTTCTCAGGCGTGCTCTGGGTGGCTGCCAGCGTCGCCTTGCTCTACCTCTGCCTCCTCGAGCTCGGATTCGGCCGCCCCACGAGCACCTTCGCAGCATTAGTCCTGGCCCTCGCGACGCCTCTCTGGATTTACAGCCGGACGATGTACAGGGAACCTCTGACGGCGCTGGCCTATCTGGCGGCAACCTATGCGCTGCTCCGCTACCGCGCGCGGGACCGCCGCGCGCTGGGGTGGGCAGCCCTGGCGGGCACCGCGCTGGGCATTGCAATCACGACGAAGGAGACGAGCGTCGCCTTCGTCCCGGCGTTTGTGACGCTGGCAGTCGCCAGGCAATGGCCGGTAGCGCGGCCCTGGAGGCCAGGCCGCGCGGAGCTGCGTTCGTACGCTGGCGGCCTGGCAGCGATCCTGATCCCTCTCGGCACCATCCTGCTTCTGGGACGGCTGTACAATCGGGCTACCCTTAGCGGCGTAGGGGAGTTCGCCCGAAGCCTATCCAACAGTGTCACCAACCCTCAGCTCACCACCTGGAACCCCAGGCAAATCGCTTACGCCGCCCTGGGCCTGACGGTCAGCCCGTACAAGGGCCTTTTCTGGTACTGCCCGATACTGCTGCTGGGCCTGGCCGGCTCCGTGGCTTTCGCCAGGCGCTGGCTTTGGGAGGGGTTGGCTTTCCTTTCGGTCTTCGTCGTCCACCTGGCCGGTTACAGCCGCTACTGGTATTGGTCCGGAGGCAATGTCTGGGGGCCACGCTATCTGCTGCCGGTGATCCCGTTTCTGGTCTTGCTGATGGCACCCATCCTGGCTTTCGTGCTGCATGACGAACGCCATGTGCCGCCACCGGATGCTGCCCCGAATGGGCCGCGCCGGGCCAGCCAGGGCACGGTGGCACCGCCGGCACAGCTCCGAGGCGCGATGCCCATCGCCTCGGCACCGCGCGCACCCGCCGGCCGGCTCGACGCGAACGCGGGGCACCCCGTGGGGGCCACGAACGGCCTCCGGATCGGGGCCGGGCCGCGGCGAGGGCCGGCCTGGGCCCTGGTGGGGATCTTGCTGGCAGGCAGCTTCATCATACAGGTGCTGGGCCTTGCCATAGACTGGCGAACCTACGAGCTTCAGTTCGAGCTAGGCCAGGCAAAGGTTTGGGGCGGCATCGGCGAAGCCATCCAGGCACTGTACATGGTGCCACGCTATTCGCCGGTCTTCGCGCATTTCTCCATGCTCATCTCGGGCCAGCAACCGCTTGACTTCGCCTGGGAACAGCTTCGCGACCATGGCACCTGGGCGCTCCTGCCTGCCGGCCTCGTGCTCTCGCTGGGCTTGCTGGCCGTCGCGGCGGCCGCGGCGCTGATCATGTGGAAGAGGCCCCGCCTGACGCTGCCGTTGTGCATCGCGCTGGCGCTGCTCGTCCCGGCTGCCTGCACGGCGCTGCTCATGGTGTACCGCCAGGGCGACACACGCTTCGATACCTACAGCAGCGGCCGCTATCTCAGTCCGGCGCTGTCGGCCCTGGGAGCCGTCTCGTGCCCGCGGTCCACAGCGCTCAACGAGACCCAATGCCACGACGTCCTGATCGTGCCGGACCCCGCTTTGACCGACTATTTCCTGGACTACCTGCGTTCTCCTATCGTGTGGTACGCCCTGGACCCGAAGAGTACACCGCAGGCGGTCCTGGACCGTCTGACGGCCCGCTTCGACCGGGTCTGGTTGGTCCGTGACCGCAACGCGGCGGCGGATGACGCCGGCGACACCCGCCAGGTCGAGCGTTACCTCAGCGACCATGCCTACAAGCTCGACGAGCAGCAATTCGACAATTGGGGCCGGCTTTTGTCATTTTCGGCGCGCGGCGTGCCGGCCGTGGCGACGGAGCCCCGGCAACAACTGGGCGAATTCGTCCTGGATCGGGCGCAGCTGAGATTGCAGTGCGCTGCCGCCAACCGGACCACTGGGGTCGAAGGTGCGTGTGCGGACCCAAGGAACGCCGCCCAAACGGCCGTCGCGTCCGCCGGTCAAGGGGAGTTTTTGGAGGCGCAGGCAGGCGACACGCTTCAGATAGGGCTGCGATGGCGGGCCGCGACCCAGCCGAAAGCGAACTACACAGTCTTCCTGCACGTCGTGGATGCGCATGGCAAGGTCGTGGCGCAGCGCGACCGCTGGCCCGGCGACGGCCTTTACCCCACCATGGCTTTACTCCCCGGGCAGAGCATCCTGGACAACCTGGCGTTGCCCCTCGACCTGCCGGGCGGGCAGTACGACGTGGACGTGGGTATGTATTTGAACGACGGAAAGAGTTTCCCGAGGCTCGCAGGCCCATCGGGGGACTCCATCCGGTTGGCGAATCTCGATGTGCGCTAGCGAGCGGGCCTCAAACGGACGGAGCTTCGAGATGGCCGCGCCCGATCAGCGCCAGGCCACGGGCGGCCTCCGGTCAAAGCACACACACCTGCTGGATTGTGCGCTGTTGGTGGGTCTGTGCCTTCTCTTTTTCTGGCGCGATCTCACGCCCAACCCGGCGGACCGGCGCGGCTTCGCAGCAGGCGATTTCTTCGATCAGTTCTATGCGTTCGCGCATTACCAGGCGCTGCGCCTGCGCGCCGGGCAGTTGCCGCTTTGGAACCCCTATACGTTCAGCGGCCATCCTTTCCTCGCAGACATCCAATCGGCCGTGTTTTATCCCCTGCGCCTGCTGACCATGCTGCTGACCGCGGGAAGCGGTTTCTCGGCGGCTGCCCTGCAGGTCGAGGGCCTGGCGCACTACCCAATCGCAGCCATCGGCGCCTATTTGCTGGCCCGGCGCTGA
>CAWEHT010000273.1:0-4243 GCA_963808455.1 uncultured Chloroflexia bacterium
TGCGGTAATGTGCCTGAGTACGGGTAAACTACCTAGGCGTTCACCAGAGCTGCGCTTGTTTACCCGGCCAGTAGCCGAATCCGTACGGAAAAGGAAACGGGGAGCCGTGTGTAACAATGGGGTTTGCGCTCAACATCCCGGTGAACAGGAATTCGCGTTTTTCAACGAAACGCTTGGCCCAGATCACGTCATCTTCCCGGCGGAAGCGGGCCAGGGCGAAAATCGCTATCGGATCGAAAAGACCAGGCGGAACGAGAAGCGGTATGGGGTGATGGTGCATCGTTCTGCCTGGCAGTGGGAGATCGTGGCTGTGGAGGCCGGGCACACCCGGCACGTGGCTTTCGTATCCCCAACCTATCGTCTGGAACAGGTAGTGGAGCTGGCGCGTGGCATGGAGCGAGGGGCAGCGCCCCTGGCGTGCAGAGAAGGCGCGCTTTCGCCGGCGTAGCCCCACGCAATTGCCAGATCAGCGCTGCGTGCCCGGCGCCGCTCTCGGTGCCTGGATGATCCAGACGCCGGGCGTGTCCGCTATTTCTGCAAGGTGCGCAGGTAGGCGACCAGGTCGTTGATCTGGGCGTCGCTGAGCTTGCCGCCTTTGGCCTGGCTCCAGGCAGGCATGGCGGTGCCGGGCCTGCCGTCGGCGATGGTCTGAAAGACTTGCTGGTCGGTGCCGCCCTGGATGAACTTGTTATTTCTCAGGGCCGGCCCGATGCCGCCGCCGGCGTCAGCCCCGTGGCAGGGGCCGCAGTTCTGCGTGAAGAGGGCCGTGCCTGCCCCCGGGTTGCCCTTGGGTACGGCTGAGGCGCTGCCCTGAGCCGTGGGTGCGGCCGAGGCGCTGGCGGCCTGAACCGTGGGCGCGGGCAGTGATGTGGCGGTAGGGCTGGCCGCGGCCAGCGCCGGCTCCAGGGTGGGGGCGAGGCTCAGGGTGGGGATAGGCGTAAGGCCCGGCGGCTCCGGATCAGGATAACAGCCGGCAACCAGCAACGCCAGCCCCAGGGCCGCGCCGACCAGCACCAAGCCACGCAGCCCCACAATACGGCTCCATTGTACCATCCTCTGACCTCCAAGAAACCTGCTATCCCGCGTTCCCGGCCCGCCGAGCCCTGCGCGCTCCGGTTCGCCAGCTACGGCTTGTGCAGCGTGCGTACCCAGTTGACCACGTCCCAGCGCTGTGACGGCTGCAGGTCTTCGTGCAGGCTGGGCATCGTGCCAAATCCCTGAGAGATGATGACGAAAATCTGGGCGTCGCTGAGGCTCTGCACGGCGGCGGTGGTCAGGTCGGCCGGCTTCGGCATATTCGCCACGAAGTAGCCGCTCACCGTGCCGTTGCCCTGGCCTGTCTGGCCGTGGCACAGGGCACAATGCATGTTGAAGAGCACCTGGCCGCGCTGCAGCGAGCTGGCATCGGCGGGAATGGGCTGGCTCGCGGGCTGATTGTCGATCAGGGCCGGGCCTTGTATGGGCACAGAATCGGCGGGCGCGGCCAGCCGCGGCCCCTGCTCGGCGGCCACAGAGGGTTGGTCGGCCATCTCGACAAACCACGGCACCTTGAGGATATCATAGGCCACCAGTCCGCCCGCGATGGTGACCACACCCAGGATGAGGGCCACGGTCAGGAGCCACAGCCACCAGCGGTTGAGCTCGATCTCCTGGCGGCCCGCTTCCCGCCGCACTGCCACCGCGCCCGAGTCGCGGAGCGCCTGTTCGGCACGGTTCGACGCGGTACTCGTCGGCGTCCACGGCGACGCCCACATAGCCGGCCTGGATCGACCGGTCGCCGATGGGCCTGCCGTAGGTCGGCAGCCGGTTGGTCAGCACGAAGCCGATGAACGTCGCCCACATCGTGCCCAACATGGTCAGCTCGAAGGCGACGATCAGCTGCGGCGGGATCGGCCACAAGGGCTGGCCGCCCGCGGAGGGGATAGAGCAACTGTGTGCCGCCGACCAGGGCCAGCGCTGTCAGCAGGCCAAGCACAGCTCCCACCACTGAGAAGATCGGCACCGCGTGCGCGGCCGCGGCCGGCCCAGCATCTCGGGGCGAATGGGGGTAGCCGACAGGACGGTGACCCGGTTTTCGGGCAGGCCCAGCCGGCGGAGGCTCTCGATGGCGTCTGCGGCCTGATCGGTTTCGCGATAGGTGCCCAGCAAGAGATACCTGGCCATCTCCCCTCCTATTCGACCCGCGTATCGACCACGGCCCGGCCGATCTGTCGCAAGCGGTGCATCTCCTGGCCTTCTTTGACCTCCCAGACGGGTATGATCGGGAAGAAGCGCGAGAACAGGAAGAACAGGAAGATGACCAGGCAGAATGCGCCGGTCGTGATCAGCACTTCCGGTAATTGCAGCCGGTAAACGCCCCAGTCGTACGGCATCTGGTTCACCCCGAGCGAGATGACGACGATCAGCACGCGCTCGATGTACATGCCGACGTTTACCGAGATCCCCACGATGGTCAAGACCAGCGGGCTCGTGCGCCACTTACGGTTCCACAGCAGGCCCCAGGGCAGGGCCAGATTGCAGACGAGCAGCAGGTACCACAGCGCGTTGGCGGGGAAAGGCCCGCGCGCGAACTGGAAGAAGAGCACCTTTTCCGCAGGGTCCTGGCCGAACCACGGCACGATGTAATCGTTGAAGTAGAAATAGGCCCAGGTGAACGAGAGGATCAGCAAGAATATCGCCATCCCGTTCATGTGCTCGGAGCGTATGAAGTATTCGAGGTGCATGAACTTGCGGATGATCATCAGGATCAGGATCACCGCGGCGGCGCCCGAGAACAGGGCACCGACGACGAAATAGGGGCCGAATATGGTGCTATGCCAGCCCGGCTGGATGGCCATGGCGAAATCCCAGGACACAACGGTATGCACCGAGAACATGACGGGGATGATGGCGTAGGTAAAGATATCCATGGCGACGCTGTGCACATGCCATTCCTGCTGCGTGCCGCGGAAGCCCAACGATGTGATCTCGTAGAGGCGCTTCCGCCAGCCCGGTCGCGTTTCCCGCTCCCGCGCCATGGCCAGGTCCGGCAGCAAGGCGAGGTAGGCGAAGAGCGCGCTGCACGTCAGGTAGGTCGTGATGGCCATCAGGTCCCAAACCAGGGGCGAGTGGAAGCTCGGCCAGATCTGGCGGTCGTTGGGGTACGGGATCAGGAAGTAAGCTTTCCACGAGCGCCCGAGGTGGATAAGTGGGAAGAGGCCGGCCGCAGTCAGACCGAAAACGGTCAGCAGCTCCGCCGGCCGGCTGATCGGCGCCCGGAACTGGATCTTCAGGGCCCGAAAAGCCGCCGAGATAAAGGTGCCGGCGTGCCCGATGCCGATGAAATAGACGAAGTTCACGATGTAGATGGACCACATCACCGGGCGGGCGATGCCGTAGATGCCGATGCCGCCGACCATCTGCCACAGCCAGGTGGTCCCGAGCGCCACCAGCCCCAGCCCTGCCAGGAGGAAACCAAGCCAGAGGCGCGGGCTGGCGCTGTAGGCCGGGCGCATGACGAGATCGTCCATGTAACCCGGCTCGCGCACGTCGAGGAGCAGCTTCTCCTCTTTGAACTGCTCGACCTGCTCGCGGGTGCGCGGTTCTTGCGGCAGCGGCTGCTCCCAGGCAGGTTGGTGGCCCAGCTCATGCTCCAACATGCGTCTCACCGCCTTTCAGGTAGTACACGGATGGCTGTGTGCCCAGATCCTCCAGGAGCCGGTACTGGCGGCCTTTGCTGCTGGCCAGGACGCTGTTCGATCGCGCTGTTCGGGTCGTTCAGGTCGCCGAACAGGAGGGCGCTGGGCGGGCATGTCTGCACGCACGCGGGCACCACCTCTGAGGGATCGAGCTGCCGCCCTTCCGCGAGCGCCGTCTGCTCGGCGCGGGCGATGCGCTGCACGCAGAAAGAGCACTTTTCCATCACGCCGGCGCTGCGAACGGTCACGTCGGGGTTGAGCTGCTGGTTCAACGGCTCGTCCCATTGCGGCGGGAAAAAGTTGAAGTAGCGGACTTTGTAGGGATCGTTGTTGGAGCAATAGCGGGTGCCCACACAGCGATTGTAGACCTGCACGTTCAGGTTCTGGCGCTCGCTGTGATAGGTGGCGAAGACCGGGCACACCGGCTCGCAGGGCGCGCTGTCGCATTGCTGGCACAGGACAGGCAACAGGCGGGCCTTGACGTATTGGCCATCGGGCTCCCAGTAGCGCTCGATGCGGATCCAGTGCATGCCGAGCAATACGTCGTCGAACAGGACAAAAACATA
>CAWEHT010000274.1:0-5922 GCA_963808455.1 uncultured Chloroflexia bacterium
TCTCACTGTGTCTGAGGCTATATTGCGGTTCAAACCGCATCCTGATACACGAGGCCTGATAAATCAGGCCGGTTGACAAGCTGGGGTGCGATTGATCGCACCTCGTGTATCAGGCGCCGATTCGAATCGGCGCCGCCCGTGCTCCGCGGGCGCGCCCGTGCTCCGCGGCCCGCGGCGCACCCCCGGATGCGGTTCAAACCGCATCCTGATACACGAGGCCTGATAAATCAGGCCGGTCGACAACCTGGGGTGCGATTGATCGCACCTCGTGTATCAGGCGCCGATTTGAATCGGCGCCGCCCGTGCTCCGCGGCGCGCGGCCGCGACTGATAGTGTCGCCGCGTGGCCGCTCTCTCTTGGCCGACGGAGGGCCAGCGATGCAGCCGGACATCCTCGTGGACACGACGCGGCTTCTGCACGAGTGCAAAGGCGCGCCGCTTTCGGTCCTCATCGCCCTTGTCGCCTGCGGCGGGCCGGCCGGCCAGCAGGCCCTGGGGCGCATGACCGGCTATAACGCCGAGACGATGCGCCTGGCGCTGGGCACGCTCGAGGCCCTCGGCTACGTCGCGCCTGCCGGCAAGCTCGGTTGGGCGCCGACCGATGAGGCCCGCGGCCACCCCCTCTTCCGCGAGGGCCGTCCGGGTGCGGCTCGCGCTGGCCCTATGCCTGCCTCAGCCGGCGGAACGCCATGGGCCGCCGCGGCCTCTCGGCGCCCCGCTGACCCTTCGGCCGGCGGCGCTGTGGATAACCCGGCATCCCCTGTGGAAAACCCCGGCATAGCAGGCGGCGAGAGCGTGGATAACCAGGCGCCCGCCGGGGCGTCCGCTGTGGATAACCTGGCCCACCGGGCCATCCCGCGTGTGGATAACTCGCCGGCGCCCGGTTCGGCTTCCCAGGCGCCGGACGCGGATTTTCCGCGCCCGTCTTGTGGTGGTAGTGGTATAACCAGAGATCCGGATACCCTGATCGATATTGGACCACTACCACCACCCTATGGGCCGGGCGCGCGCGGCTTTTCCGCGCCGGGCAGCCCGCCGGCCGCTTCGACACCTCAAGGCCCGGCTTGCGCCTCGCGAGGGCCGGACGATGGGCAGGCAGGCCCCGATGACGAGCTGGTTGACATCCTGGTCACGCGCACGGCCTGTCCTCGCCCGCGAGCCCGCCAGGCCGTCGCCGCCGCGCTGGCCGAGGGATACTTCCGGCCCTGGATCGAGCTGCAGGTCCTGCGGTGGACACAGTACGTCGGCGAGCGCGGGGCCAACATCCGTTCTCCCGGCCATTTTGTTTCGAGCAAGCTCGCGGCCGGCGAAGAGGCGCCGCCCTGGATCGACCTGCATGGCGAGGACGCCGAGCGCGAGGCCCTCCTCGAGGCGCGTTGGGATCGCCTGGCAGCCGAGGGCGAAGCCTCGTGAGGGGCTGCCCGGCAGCCCGCGCCGCTGCCCGCAGGGCCCGCGTGGCGCGTCCCGGTGAACGGATTCGTACAGGATAGACAAGATAGGACGGGATGAACAGGATCAGACAAGAAAACCTCCTGTCTGTCCGCCCTATCCATCCCCGCGGGGACCTCCGTGTCTATCCGTCTTATCCTGTCTACCCTGTGAAGGCCGCCGCTCCCGACGGCGCGGCGGGCCCCCGTGGCGGCTGCCACCCGGCGCCGGCCTGCACATGCAGGGCCGCTCGCGGCTGTTGACTACCAGGGATGGAGGCCTGCGCATGACGAATCTGCTGTCACAGTTCTCGGCCGTCGTGGCCCTGATCGGGATGGTCGGCACCATCATCATGGCCCTCTCGGTGCGCCGCAAGAACCTGGCCGATGCCGCCGAGGCGGAGAGCAGCGCCGCCAGCAAGGTCACCGCGGCAGCCACCAGCCTGATCGCGCCGCTCGAGGCCCGCATCGCCGAGCAAGAGCGGCGCCTGCACCAGCAGGAGCTGCTCATCGCCGACCTGCGATCGCAGGTTGCGCTCTTGCAGCGGCGCGAGGAAGTGCACTGCCAGGGCATCAAGGTGCTGACCGAGCAGCTCCTGCGAGCGGACCTCGAGCCCGCCTACATGATGGGGGACGTGGGGTGAGCGCCCCCGGACCCCCCACATGGCACGCGCCAGCCCAGGGCCGCGCCGGCGGGGGGCTCGGATCGCGTTGGCCCAGGTGAGGTGTTGGGAGTGGCCCCCTGCCCAACCCGGCCTGCCGCGGCGCCGCGCACTCCGCAAGCAACAGAAGGGAAGCCCAACTGGACCGCCCGTGCGCCGAGGGCAGCGCGTGGGAAACGCGGCGAGCGCCCGGCCGCGGGCGCCATGGGGGGTTTTCAAGGGGCACAGCCCCTTGAGCGGGGGTCCAGGGGGCCAGCCGGCCCCCTGGGAATGGCAACACACAAGATCCAGGGGCCAGCCGGCCCCCTGGGAATGGCAACACACAAGATCCAGGGGGCCAGCCGGCCCCCTGGGAATGGCAACACACAAGATCCAGGGGGCCAGCCGGCCCCGGGGAATGGCAACACACAAGATCCAGAGGGCCAGCCGGCCCCCTGGGAATGGCAACACACAAGATCCAGAGGGCCAGCCGGCCCCCGCCAAAGAAAGGAGCCTCATTCCATGACCACCCAGATCGACGCTTCGTTCGACCGGATCGACCCCGCCAGCCAGGCCCGCGTGCGCGAGGCCTACCAAAACGCCGGCAGCGATCCCAACGGCGCCGAGGCGCTGGCTCAGATCGTAGCGCTCGCCGGTGGCGCCGTCGCCCAGGGCGCCGCGGGCACGCAGGCATGGCCGGTCGGCGACGCCGTGGCCGAAAGCACCCTGGCCGGCATCCTGGCGGCCCTGGCCCGCCAAAACCTGGTCTATAGCGCGCCGGACCCCCAGCCGCCGCTCGCCTACCGCGTGGCCGTCTCTGCTCCCGACTGCCTGCCCCCGCCGGCGCTCGGGGCGGGGAGCGCCGTCTCCGGAGGGGGCCTGGCGCCCAATACGACCTACCAGATCAAGGTCGTCGCCGCCAACGCCTACGGCCGCACCACGCCCACGCAGGGCACGGCGATCACTACTGGCGCGAGCACGCTCACGGCGCGCCAGCCCATCGCCGCCGTGGCGGGCGCGACGGCCTATGATATCTATCTGAGCGCCGACGCCGATCCCGAGATGGGCCGGGCGCATCGGCGCCGCCCAGCTGACCGCCGGCGTCGTCATCGACGCGGTCGGCTCGACCTCCGCCGGCGGCGTGCCCAACGCAGTGGACATCCAGGCGGCCGGGGCCGGCCAGGCATCGGGCGCCACAGCCGCCTGCAACAGCGCCTACGCCATCCCGCTCACGGCCTCGACGACGGTGAACGCCACGTCGAGCGCCGGCCAGCCCGTGCTCGGCGTCGCCTCGACGGCCGGCTTCGCCGTGGGCGCGGAGATCCTGGTGGGCGCCGGCACGCCGCGTGATGAGCTTTGCACCATCGCCTCGATCCAGGCCGGCGCCACCTTCACACTGGCCGCCTCGCTGCAGCACGCCCACACGGGCGCCCAGGCCGACCCCGTGGTGCAGCCTGCGATGGCGGACACCGCGGGCTTCCGTTATGTAGACTTCGACGTCACTTACGCCATGACGGGCGACAACGGCACCTCGAGCACGCCCGGCCTCACGCTGGCGCCCTTCTATTTGAACTCCCGGCAGGGCAGCTTCTTCCAGGGCCAGCCCATCGCGATGGCCTGTGGCCAGAATGCTGCGCTGCAGCGGCTGCGCGTCGAGCCCCGCGGCTGCCCCGGCGTCGCGCTGCTGGTCCAGGGGATCGGCTCCGGCGGCAGCGGCGGGGCCGTCAGCATCGACTATGCCCTGAGCTGATATGGAAGGCACCCTATGAGACACTGCACCGTCTGCGATCACCCCGGGCTCGACGCCATCGACGAGGCTTTGGTGGGCGGGGTTGGCGGGGCCGAGTTAGCCCGCCGCTACGGGCTCTCGCGCTGATGCGGTCAACCGGCATAGGCTCAATCACCTGCCGAAAGTGCTGGTCGAGGCGGCCCGGCAGGCCGAGCTGGCGCGCTGCGAAGGCTTCGCCGCCCTGGATCGAGCCGAGGAGCAGCACCGGGTCACCCGCGCCGCCGACCTGATGGCCGAGTTGCTGCGGGTCTTCGAGCGGGCCAACCTGATGTTCGACGCCTGCGATCGCCGGCTGCGCGATCCCGAGGACCCGGGGCGCTACGAGATCGGGCCGCGGAGAGGACCTGAACGTCGTCTACACCGAGCCCGGGCCGCGGGGGGCACCGGTCCGCAAGAAGGCCAGGCTGTCGCACCTCCTGGAGCAGGCGCAGGAGGGCCACGAGGAACGGCGCATCCAGCTGGTGGAGGCCAGGCATGCCGACCCGCGAGCTGATCCTCAAGGCCGCCAACACGCTGCGGGAGCAGCTCGAGCTGCTCGCCAGGCTTCTGGGCCAGCTGCGGGAAAGCGAGGCCGCCGAGGTGAACTTCCTTCTGACGCCGGGCTGGCTGCGCGTGGCGCGGGGCCATCGTCGAGGCGCTCGAGCCGTACCCCGAGGCGCGGCTCGCCGTGGCCGAGCGGCTCGCCGCGCTCGACGGCAGCCGTGAAGCTTGAGCGCGCCTCGGCTGAGCGGCTGGCCGCGCTCGACCGCAGCCGTGAAGCTTGAGCGCGCCTCGGCCGGAGACCGGCCGAGCTCGAGGGCAGCCGTGAAGCTTGAGTGCGCCTCGGCCGGAGACCGGCCGAGCCCGAGGGCAGCCGATGAAGGTCGAGCGCGCCGCAGCCGGCGACCAGCCGCGCTCGACGGCAGCCGAGAAGGTCGAGGGCGCCTCGGCCGGCGACCTGCCGCGCTCGACCGCAGCCGTGAAGCTCGAGCGCGCCTCGGCCGGAGACGTGAGGCTGGCGCTCGATCCGGCGCTCCTGATGCAGCGCTGCGGCCTGGAGCCCGACCCGTGGCAGATGGCGCTGCTCCGCTCGCGGCGCGCGTCCGCGCCCTGCTGCTCTGCACCCGGCAGGCAGGCAAGAGCACGGCCACCGCGCTGTATGCCCTGCACGAGGCGCTTTACGGGCCGCCGGCGCTCGTCCTGCTGCTCTCGCCCAGCCTGCGCCAGTCCGGCGAGCTGTTCCAGAAGGTGGCCGCTTTCTACCGGTCGCTGGCCGCTGCCGCGGTCCCGGCCGAGCACGAGAGCGCGCTCGAGGCTGGAGCTCGTGAACGGGTCGCGGATCATCAGCCTCCCCGGCAAGGAGGAGACGATCCGCGGCTACTCCGGCGTGCGCCTGCTGGTAGTTGACGAGGCCGCGCGTGCCCGACGAGCTGTATTACTCGATCCGCCCCATGCTGGCGGTCAGCCGCGGCCGCCTGATCGCCCTTTCCACGCCGTTCGGCAAGCGCGGCTGGTTCTTCGAGGCCTGGCAAAGCGGCCCCGCAGGGAGCGACGTCCCCGCAGCGGGCAGCGTCCCCGCAGGGGGCATCGCCGTCGCAGGCGGCAACGTCCCCGCATCGGGCAGCGTCCCCGCATCGGGCAGCGTCCCCGCAGGGGCCAACACTCCCCGCAGCGGGCAGCGTCCCCGCAGCGGGCAGCGGCAGCCCGCCGGCCGCGAAGCGGCCCAGCAGGTGGCAGCGCACGAAGGTCACGGCCTATGAATGCCCGCGCATCTCACGAGAATTCCTGGAAGAGGAGCGGGCTTCCATGCCGGCCGGCTGGTTCGCCGCCGAGTACCTGTGCGAGTTCAACGAGTTGGAGGGCGGGGTATTCACCTACGAGCAGGTCGAGGGCGCGGTAGCCGAGATCGAGCCGCTCTTCGGGATCGGGAGGCGCAAATCATGGCTGAGTTCTACGTAGGCCTCGACCTGGGCAGGCCAACGATTTCACTGCCGCCATCGTCGTGAGCCGGCTGGGCCCAGGGGGAAAAGAGCATAGAGCAGAGAGAAACGAAGGACGGACCTAGCAATACGGGGGGGGGGGGGGGG
>CAWEHT010000275.1:0-5671 GCA_963808455.1 uncultured Chloroflexia bacterium
CAAACAGGTGCGGCGATCGTGGTGGACGGCGTCGCGCTGCAGCTGTGCGCACCGTGGCTGCCAGGGCAGTTCGTGCAGCCTGATCCGGCCAGCCGTGCACAGGTGGCGACCGCAGCAGCCTGGAACGGCGGCTATCGGGAGATTCGGTCACGGCAGTGCCGTTCGGGATGCGCCCGCCGACGGAGGCGCTCCCGGTGTCCCGGCCGGGAGCCGCCGGCACGTACCGTGAGATTCTGGCGGAGTACCGCAGCAGACAAGGCGGCAGCCCGGTCCCCGGGCCGACGGCGGCCCTCTTCGGCCAGGCCGTGCAGGCCAGCTTGAGCGTCGCCAACCTGAACGTGGATGGGCCCGTGGCGCGGCCGGTCGCCATCACCGAATGGGTCGCCGAAGCCGGGGGCCGCGTGTGGATCGTGCGCGTCAGCCAGGTGATCGCGCTTCCGCAGGCGCGATCCGGCGCCCTTTCCCGGTTGGCCCGTCCCTTTGGGGGCCTGACGCTGACCAGCTCCGATGCCGAAGCGCCGTTGACCAGCGCAGCCGCGTGGGGCAGGCTGTCCTCCGGCCTGCCAACAGGCACAGCTACCCTTACCCGCACGCCGATGTGCGACCCGGACGGGGCTCCCGGCTGGCCCCGCGGGACGCCCGGCGCCGGCGACGCACCTGCGGCCCAGGTAGCCAGGCCCGCGCCGGCGGGGAGCGCGACCGCGACGCCCACGCCGGAGGCTGCCCCGGCCGCCCGTATGGCACAGGGCACAAGGCCCAGCCCCACCCCGTCTGCGACACCGGTCATCAGCCTCACGGTCACACCCTCGGCGACACCGACCCTCAGCCTCACGGTTACACCCTCGGCGACGCCGACCCTCAGCCCCACAGTGACGCCCTCGGCGACGCCGGCAGGCAGCCCTACGGTCACACCCTCGGCAACGCCGGCCTTTTCGCCCACGCCAGCGGAGACGCCGGTCGATCTGCCGGCTCCGGCGTGGTGGAGCGGCGACTGCGACACAGGCGATTACGAGGCCCAGGCCGGCGTGGCCGCATACCCCTTGGGCGGCTCGTACCGCGGGGTCGAGGCCTGCGGCCCGCGGCCTTGGGCAGACGGCGCCACGGACGTGCTGGTGCATTTCTTTTCAGAAGCCTGGGGCGAGTACGAGTGGGAGTGCGTAGAGCTGGCTATGCGCTACCTCTACCTCGACCAAGGCGTCCAGCCCTACAGCGCCAACGGGAGGCAGGTCGTCTGGAATTATCCCGGCACCGCGCTGGAGCAAATCGCCAACGGCACGGCCGGCCAGGCCCCCCAGCCCGGCGACGTCCTGAGTGCCGGCAGCACGTTGACGTTTGGGCACACGATGCTCGTCGCGGCATCCAGCGTTGACGGCTCCGGCAACGGCACCATCGACATCATCGAGCAGAACGCCAGCCTGGCGGGCCAACGGACCGACGTCGTGACGGCCTGGCAAGTGCAGGACTCCCCGGCGATCAGCGGCTGGCTGCACGACCCGGCCAGCGGGAGTGGCCAGGCCTGCGCGGGCGCGCGGGCTGGCGGCTCCCGTGTCGGAGCTGAGCTGCCGGCCGGCCCGGCCGGGGCCGCGCTGCAGACGCTGGCGTCCGGCAACGCGGACTGCTCGCAGTCTTTCCTGCCGCTTCTGCTAACCCCGTGACCGGGGATCGACGTTTGAGCGCGTCGATCCCGATCAGTTGAACTATTCACAATTTATTTACAAGTCTCCTCCCTTTATGCTATTGCTAATTCGACACGGCCGCGGTAGAATAGCGGTATGATGCTTGAGCCTGCGTTGGGGCTGTGTCCGGTAGTCCAGGCATCCTGCGAGCGGCCCGTGGCCTGGCGTCTTCCCTCCAATGTGCGGACGGCGGTCAGGCCTGCCCGGCCGGTGCCGGCTGCATTTCTTGCCGGTTCTCGCTGTTGACGAAGCGATCCCGCCCGGCGAAGCGCCCCGCCTGGGGGCCCATGGCATCCGCTTCCGCGGCCCGGAGGTCCCCTGCCGCCTCCAGGCCCACTGCCCTGAGCAGGGACCCAGTGCGCACGTGGAGGGGCGCGCCATACCATCGACCGGTGCTGCGGCGGGCGAACGATGCCGGATCGCCCCGCCCGCCGATGTGCTGCCGATTTTCGAGCCGGGCTCGAATGGCCTCAGCTCGTCGGCAAGACCCCACAGATCCTGTTCAAGTACCATCTCGAAGGAGCCCTGAATGAAGCGCATTCCGACCTTAGGCGGCGCCTTGCTGTGCGCCATCGCGCTGGCCGCGCTCATGGTGGTCGCGGCCCACGCCGGCACGACCCAGAGCCTGCAAGCCGGCACAGCAGCCGCGGGGCCGCAGGCCCACCGGGCCGGCCCCAGGAGCGGGCTGGCTACCATCACGGTCAACACGACCAAGCCGGACCTGACCGCCGGGGATAATCTCTGCTCGCTGCCCAAAGCTATCATCAACGCCAACACCGACTCGCAGCAATACACCGACTGCGCCGCGGGCGGCACATCGAACCTCATCGTGCTGGGCTCGCAGGGCCTGGGGCTGCATTACCCCATCACCATGCCCTACGGCAACGTGGAAACTTACGGCCTCACGGGGCTGCCCCCGATCACCGGCACGATCACCATCAGCGGCTACGGCTCGACGATCGAGCGCACGGCCGGCTCAGCACAGGCATTTCGCCTGCTCCTTGTAGAACAAAAGGCTGCCCTCACCCTGAATGAGGTCACGATCCAGGGCGGCCTGTTAGTGACGGACACTATGGGCGGCGGCATCCTGAATCTCGGGACGCTGGCCCTGGACCACAGCATCGTTTTCTCGAACACGGCCGGCGCCGCCGCCGGCTTCGGCGGCGGGATCTCGAACGGGCTTGGCGAAATAGCAGGCCCTCGCGCCGGCGTGGCGAAGAAAGCCGGCGTCGAGGGGATTTTCCCGGAGGGCACGCTCACCCTCAGCCACTCGCAGGTGCTCAGCAATACGGCCAACATGGGCGGCGGCGTCGGGCAATTTGCATCCACGATGGTGGCCACCGACACCACGTTTAGCTACAACCAGGCTGACACCGGGGGAGGCATGTTTTCGATAGCATCAGGCCGCAGCGTGACGACCACCCTCGACGGCTGCACTTTCTCAGACAACTCGACCACCGGCGACGGCAGCGGCGGCGCCGGCTTCGCCAACGAGGCATCCGTCGATATGACGGCTCGCCTGATTGTGTCCGGGACGACCTTCAGCGACAATACGGCCACGGGCAGCGGTGATGAAGGTGGGATCGGCGGAGGGATCCTGAGCGCGGCCATTCAGAACGGGGCTGCCACGTACGTCACTCTCACCAACAGCACAGTGGCCAACAACTATGCCCTTGACGGCGCCGGCATCGCCAACGCGAACCGCGACGGTACCGTAGGGGCGGCACACGCGTACCTGTTCCTGGTTGGCAGCACCTTGAGCGGCAACTGGGCCACGGCCAGCGGCTCCCAAACCGGTATCGGGGGCGGCATCTTGAACTGGGACGCCTCCGCCGCTATGCTCAACAGCACGCTGAGCAACAACGCCGCCATCGGCAACCCCGACAGCCAGAACGGCCTGGGCGGCGCCATCGCCAACGTGTCATTCCTGGGCTCGACGGTCCTGGTGGAGGCCAGCACCATCGCAGGCAACAATGCCGGGGGCGGAGGCGGGGTTGCCAACCTCTATTGGGCGTCCACGGCCGGCGCCGGTGCCGCCACCTTCAGGTCCGCACATAGCCTGGTAGCCTCCAACACCGATCTGGCGGGCTCCCCCAACTGCCTGAACAGCATCGGCGCCGGCGCCTCGACGTCGGCCGCCCTCGCCTCGCTAGGCTATAACCTGGAAAGCGCCAATACCTGCAACTTCAATGCAACCGGCGACCTGACCGACACGCTGCCCATGATCAGGTCGCTGGCCGACAACGGCGGCCCCACCCTTACGATGGCGCTGATCCCCGGCAGCCGGGCCATCAACCACATCCCGCCGGCCCTTTGCTTGATAAGCGTTCGACCAACGCGGCGTGGCACGCCCCCAGGGCCCCGGCTGCGATGTCGGAGCCTACGAAGGGCAGTACCATTACACCAACCTGCCTGCGCTCTTGTTGGCCCAGCCGGTGCAGCCCTTCTCGCCCCGGCGTTCGGCCAAGCATTAGCACACCCCGGCGCTTCGTAAGCGCCGCAGCCTCCCTGCCCCGCACAGCGGCCCTGGCCGGTGGCGCGGGGCAGGGAGGCAAGCCCCATTTCTTGTGATTGGGGCCACCTGGCCCCAAGACCTCTGTCTCGCGGATCTCTTTGTGCGGGCCGCCTGGCCCCCACATTTAGAGATGGTCTGAATTTCTCTCTTGGCGGGCCCCCGGCAAACAATACTGCCAGTCAGTCCAAGCGCACACGCGCGCTCTGGCGCTCGCCGCGAGGGCCCATCAGCCAGCCGGCGCGCCACCGCGGTGTGGCGGCCTCCAACAGCGCCTGCAGGCGCGGCACCATGTCGGCGGGATTCGGCAGCAGCCCCTCCAGGAGAAGCATGTCGGCATAGAGCTGCTCGATGGCCGCGGCGATCAGAGCGTCGTCGGGACGGGCCGCCAGCATGGCGCTCAGGTTGCGCAGGATCGGATGCCGCGGGTTCACCTCCATGATCTTGGCGGGCACCTTGTAGTCCTGCTCCAGCAGGCGCCGCACTCGCTGCAGATCGCGTTCCGCCCCCCCACCCGGCGAGACCAGCCGGCATGGGCTATCCGTGAGCAGGTCCGTCAGGCGCACCTCGGTCACTCTCTCGCCGAGCACCTCCTTGATGCGCGCCAACAGCGGGCCGATCTCGTCCTGCTCGGGTGGCTCCCCGGCTGCTTGCGCTGTGGCCGGAGGCGCCGGCGGCAGGGCCAGGGCCGGATCGTTGACGTTACGCAGCATCTTGCCCTGATACTCGCGCAGCGACTGAACCATGAAACCGTCGAGTGGGTCCAGGAAGAAAAGCACCTCCAGGCCGCGCGCCCTGAACGGATCGAGGTGGGGGCTGTTGGCGACGGCGCTTCCCTCCTCGCCCAGGATGTAGTAAATCTCTTTCTGCTCCGCGCCCATGCGCCCCGCGTAATCGGCTAACGAAACGAGTTCGCCCTCGGACGTCGAAGAGGTGAAGCGCAGCAACGGCACGATGTCTTCGTGGTCGGCTGCGCCGATCGTGATGCCCTGCTTGACAAACGGGCCAAATTCTTGCCAGAAGGTCTTGTAGTCGGCGGGACGCTCCTGGCTCAGCTCCCCCAGCGCCTTGAGCAGACGCCCGGCGAGCGTTTTCTGGATCTGGCGCAGGGCACGGTTGCTTTGCACCGTCTCGCGCGAAATGTTCAGCGGCAAGTCCTCCGAATCGACCACGCCTTCTACGAATCGCAAATACTCGGGCAGCAAGTCTTTGCCGGCTCTGGATCAACACCTTGCGGCAGTACAGGCGCGGGCCATAATCCGCTCCCAGCCGAAGCGGGCTGCCTTCACGGCGGCGCGGCACGTAGAGGATGCTGCGGATTTCGACCGGCGCGTCGGTGATGACGTGTATGTGCAGCAGAGGCGGTTGGCCATCCAACGTCAGCTGCCGGTAGAAGTCGTCATACTCGCTCGGCTGCACTTCGTTCAGCGGTTTCCGCCACGGCGCACTCCTCTGGTTGGCCATCTTGCCGGCCACGTAGATC
>CAWEHT010000276.1:0-3953 GCA_963808455.1 uncultured Chloroflexia bacterium
TAGTAGTAGTGCTGCTGGCGTTGGCCTTGATGGGCTTCCCTGCCCTGACGGCCATACTGCCCGTCGGCCCCTGGACTCGCCTGGTCCTCATGCGTTACACCGTCGTCGCCTTGCTCCTGGCGGACACCTTATGCTACGGCTGGGCGCTGGTCGCGAACTGATCGCGAGCCTGGAGGCGGTCGCAAAGGGAGGCAATGCCCGTGTCAGAACAACGCCTGTCGGACTTCGACAAGTACACGCAGGTAGAGCCCCTTGGCGAGGGCGGCTTCGGCGAGGTCTACCGTGCCTTCGACACCACCCTGACGCGCTGGGTGGCGCTCAAGGTGCCGCACCGCGATCTGGGCCGCGACCCGGCCTTTCTGCCCCAATTCCGCGCCGAAGCCCAAACGGCCGCCCAGCTCGATCACCCCAATATCGTGCGAATCTATCGCATTGGCGAGTTCGAGGGCTGGCCGTTCCTGGAGATGGAGCTGGTCGAAGGCCAGACCCTGGCCGGGCTGATCAAAAGCCAGGGCCGACTGACACCCGAAAAGGCACTGGCCATCGTCGAGCCGGTGTGCGGGGCCCTGGCAGCAGCCCACGCCAAAGGCATCATCCATCGCGACATCAAGCCCGCCAATATCCTGATCCGGGAGAGCGATGGGCAGGTGCTCGTCACCGATTTCGGGCTGGCCCGCGCGCGGGACAGCAGTTTCAAGGCCTCGCTGAGCAGCAGCAACGTGGTTGTGGGCACTTTCCGCTACATGCCGCCGGAGCAGGCCAACCGCAAGCTGGGTGAGATCGGGCCGGCCAGCGACGTCTACAGCCTGGGCGTGACGCTCTACGAGATGCTGACCGGGCGGGTGCCTTTCGACGGCGATAGCGTCGGCGAGCTTGTCTACCAGCATACCAGCGAAGCGCCCGAGCCGCCTTCTAACATCAACATCGAGATTTCGCGTGAGGTCGAGCGGGTGGTGCTGAAAGCGCTGGCCAAGCGGCCAGAGGATCGCTTTGCTACCGCGCAGGAAATGGCCGAAGCGTTGCGCGCCGCCGTGAGGCAGGGACAGGAGTCTTCCGGGCCAGGCGGGCAGACCACGCAGACCCGGAGTGCTGAGCTCCAGAAGCCGTCGCCTCAGCCCGGTGCAGAGCCGCCAACGCACAGGCCGGACTTGATCGACCTTCCACCTCGCGGGCGCTCGGTGACCCCGTACGCTTTGGGTGCTCTCATTCTCATCGCGGTCGTTGCCGCGGGAGGGCTCTTACTTGGTTGGGTCGGCCACGGCGGGTCTCCAACGGTCGCGCCCTCAGCGACCTCCAGCCCTGCACAAGTTGCCAACGCCGCCCTCGCGCCTCCCCCGGGCGTCGCGCCTCTCATGCCAACGCCAGCCGCCCAGGTGCCCACACCCACGGCCACGATCGACGTTGCCGCCTCACAGACCAGCGACGCTGCGGCAATGGCTGAGGCCGTTGCGGCACCGCTAACGGCTCAGCTAACCTCGACCGACACGCCTCCGCCGCCAGCCCCGACGATCGAGGTCCCTTCCACGCAGACTGCCGACGCCGAAGCCATGGCTGCGGCCCTTGCCGCAACCCACACGGCAGCGCCGACAAGCACTACAGCACCCACGGCCGCGCCGCTTTCGGCTCCCGCAGCTCCCTCGACGGCAGCGACAGGCGAAGCGCCGCCAGGAGTGCCCCAGACCTTCACGACCTGGTTCCAGTACGATCAAACCAACACCGATCCCAAGGCCGATGAGGCTATCGGCAACGCTTATTTGGCGGCGACCACTCCGCAGTTCAATCAGCAATTCGCCGGCAAGTGGAACTGGGTGAACCAGCCGCAGGCGTTCGACAAGATGCAGGCACTGCTGATCACGGCCGTCCAGTCGGGCGGTGAGGTGCCTGATCTCTTCGATGCCGATAACATCCCGATGAACGCCCTCATCAAGAACGGGACCGTGCAGGACCTGACTGCCTGGGCCCAGCAGCAGTCATGGTATTCCCAGCTTGACCCCAGCGCCCTCAGCACCTGCACGGGGCCCGATGGGAAACTGTACTGCATCCCTTTCGCCACACAACCCTACGTTGTGTTTGTTTGGAAGGACCTGTGGCCCTTGGGCTATCCAAAGACGCCTGAGTTGTTCATGACCGAAGCCGCGCGCCTCAAGGCCCAGGGGCACTACGCCATGACCTTCTTCGGTTCCACCGACTTCGAGGGCGAAGCCATTAACCGTTTGATGTCAATGGCAGTTCTCTCCTACGGCGGCACCTTCGATGACGGCAAAGGCAACATGCTGCTCAACACGCCCGAAGATGTGGCGGCGATTCAGATGCTGCGCACCGCCGTGGCGAACAGTTACGTGCCCGAGATCGCCTTCGCGGGGCAGTTCGCCGAGGAGAACGCCATCAAGGACGCGTCGGCCGCCTCCTTCCCTACTGGGCTTTTCGGCTATCGCTACCTGAACCCGCTCACGGCGCCGGACGGCACGCAGTATAACACGGGCACCGAGCAAGACATGCTGAATGCCATCAACGCCGGCGAGATCTACCTCGCACCGTTCTTTGCCCCTGACGGCAAGAAGGCGAGCTGCAATCTGGGGGCGGACAGCTTCGTCATCCCAACCGGCGCCAAGAACGTGGCCGCCGCTCACGACTTCATCAACTGGATGATGGACCCCGCTCAGAATCCAACCTACGTGACCGGGCCTGGTGGCGGCTTCCCGGCGCTGAAGTCGAGCCTGAGCGCACCGATCTTTCAGACGCAATTCTACAAAGAGGCAGGGGCTGTGCTCGCCCAGAGTCCTTGCCGGCCTTGGTACGGCTCGCTGCAGGACATTCCCAGAGCGCAGAAGGAAGTTGTAGACACCTTCTATAACTTGATCAAGGCCAATCCGAGTGCGGACATCGCCACCGCGCTGCAGAACACACAGGATCAATACAACGCGGGCAATTGAGCGAGACACCGGGCACACCTATGCCCTTTCATACCGGCTAATAGAAAGGAACCTTTATGCCACTATCGCCGGATGAGATCCTCAACGGCCATTACCGCATCGAGGCTGAGATCGGCCAAGGTGCTTACGGTCGCGTCTACCGCGCCACCGACGTCAAGCTGAGTGTGGTCCGGGCGATCAAGGAGTTGGCCAAGGGCACCGACGAGCTGGGATCCCCCCTCTTCGCCGACTACGTGCGCCGCTTCCAGCGCGAGGCACGGGTCCAGGCCGGCTTCAACCACCCCAACATCGTCCACGTCTACGAGCTGATCCAGGACGGCGCCGACCGGTTGTATCTGGTGATGGAATATGTGGACGGCGGCAGCCTGCGTGAGCACCTGGCCCAACACGGCCCGCTGCCGGCGGACGAAGCAGTGCGGATCACAGGCGACCTGCTCTCCGGGCTGGCCGCCGTGCACGCCGACCCGCGTGACATCGTGCACCGCGACATCAAGCCTTCCAACGTGCTGCTGACGCGGGCCGGCCAGGCCAAGCTGACCGATTTTGGGTTGGCGCAGCTAGGGGATGAGAGCTTGCGTTCGGGCGCAGGGCAGCCGCATCCCGGCACGCCGTTCTACATGTCCCCGGAGCAAGAAACGACGTCGGCCTTCCTCTACCCAGCCAGCGACATCTTCAGCGTGGGCTGTGTGCTGTTCGAGATGCTGGCCGGCCTGCCCTACAAGCAGGCGAAACGCCGAAAACAGGGGCTGACCGGTCTTTCGCCCCGAGGTGCCGCCGCTGGCTGGCCGAGCTCAACGCCGCGGCGGCGGCGCGCTGATCCGAGGGCCGGCCGGCGGACGGCGAAGAGATGGGCTGGATGCTGGCAGAGGCGCAGGCCAAGGATGCGGCTGAGGCTAGGGCCAAGGCTGAGGCCGAATACAAGGCCCAGGTTGAAGGCCAAGGCTGAAGCCGAGGAACGACGCGGGAGGCGCAACGCAAGGCGGAGGCGAAGCCCTACACGTCCAGTTGGCGGAAGAGGAA
>CAWEHT010000277.1:0-11341 GCA_963808455.1 uncultured Chloroflexia bacterium
CTAGCGGTCCAGGATATTGGCGAGATCGAACAAGGCCGGATCGATGGGCTTTTGCTTCCCGACGATGTCGGCCAGCGGGGTGGTGGTGACCTGGCCGCGGATCGTGCCACAGATGACACCGGCCTCGCCGCGAACCAGCGCGGCGGTGGCACCGGCGCCCAGGCGGGTCGCCAGCAACCGGTCATAGGCTGTGGGGGCGCCACCACGCTGCGTGTGGCCCAGGGTCGTGAGGCGCAGGTCGAAGCCCAGGCGGGCCTGGTGCTCGCAGAAATAGGCCACCAGGGCCACGCCGTTGTAGCGCGCCCCTTCGGCCACAACGGCGATGGCGTGCGGCTTGCCGCGCTCGTACGATGCACGCATCGCCGTCGCCACCTCCTCGGGGCTCACTTCGATCTCCGGGATGAGGATGATCTCGGCGCCGCCGGCAATCCCCGCCATGAGGGCCAGGTAGCCGCAACGGCGGCCCATCACCTCGACCAGGAACGCCCGCATATGAGAAGAGGCGGTTGTCTTGATGCGATCGATGGCTTCCAGGGCAATATTCAGGGCGGTGTCGACGCCGATCGTGATATCGCTGCCTTCCAGATCGTTGTCAATGGTGGACGCCACCCCGACCACAGGGAAGCCCATGCGATCGAGCTCCCAGGCACCCGTCTGGGAGCCGTTGCCACCGATGACCACCAGGGCGTCGATGCCGCGCCTGGCCAGCTCCGACAGCCCCTGCTGCCGGCCTTCGACCGTGGCCCATTCGGCGCAGCGGGCGCTGCCGAGCATCGTGCCGCCTTGCTGCATGATGCCGCCCACATCCCGTGCGCCGAGAGGGACGATATCGCCGGTCAGCAAACCTTTGTAGCCGTGGCGCACCCCAACCACTTCCCAGCCATAGCCCAGCCCGGTACGCGTGACGGCCCGGATGGCTGCGTTCATGCCCGGGGCGTCGCCACCGCTGGTCAGAACCGCGATGCGTTTGACCGTTTTCGCTGGCATAGGCCGGTCAACAAACGGGCTTGGCGACCAGCTGCAGCCGGGTCCCGTTGAGGCGCTCGGCCAGGATGCGCGCCGCCTGCAGCATGACGGCATAACCCAGCCTGGCGTCCACGGCAAACATGGCGAGCAGCCCGGCCGCGTCCATCTCCACGACACAGACATCCGTCTCGGCGCGGGCGCTGCACACCACCCGAGCCGGCTCGAACAGGGCCGGGGTGTCGAAGGGCTCGCCCATGACCACGGAGCCTACGTAGGCCTCCCCGCCGTGGGGCCCTTCGATCTCGAAGAACAGGTTAACCGACCCGCCGGTCAGGACGTAGACTTTGGTCGCCGGGTCCCCTTCACGCACGATCAGCGTTCCGGCAGGGTATGACACCTCGTGGCTCAGCATGGCGATGCCGCGCAATTGGTCTTCATTCAGGCCGGCGAAGAACGGATGCCGGCGCAGCGCCTCGGGCGAAACCATGGCTTTCCCTCCTTTTTTCATCTTGCTCCAAGATGCATTTGCGCTTCCCCCGCCCGCAACCGCGGCGGGGCGGGAGGCTCTTCGATGGGCGGTCGGATAGAAGTTAGCGCACCCGCGTTCGTACCTGTCAGTCGGTTGAGCCGGTCAGGCTCGCCAGCACCATTTCGGCGGCACGCGGCACGGCCGCCGCGACCTCCGGCGTCAGGGCTTCGCCGAACTCGTGGAGGCTCGCCGCCTCCACCCCGATGATGGTGATCTCATCGGGCAGCGCAGCCCCCAGGCGGCGGCCCAGATCGAGGGCCGCCTTCAGGGAAGCATCGTGGACCGAATCGGCGTGCAGCGTGGGCAGGTCGTCCAGCGTCAGGCGGTACACCGTGCCGGGAGCGCTGCCGGTCTGCACGGCGTCGACCGGGATCGCCCGCCGCGCTGCCGATCAAATGCTCCATCAGGGCTATGCCGCCGAGGGAACAGAAATCGAAACGCCACCCCGCTCTATCCCCCGGCACGGGGGCCGGAAGGAGGTGCGGCGCGGTCACAGCTTCCGGACCCGACCCGGCGCTGCACCTCTTCCACCACGCGCCATTCCACCGCCGTCATCGCCGAGGATGGGGTTGCCGAGGCCGACGACCAGGGTCAGGCCAGGATCAGCAGTACTGCCTGAAGACATCCACAACCTCGCCGTGGGCATCGCGGATGGTCACTGAGAGCGGCATCTGCCCCGGCAGGCTATGCGTGGCGCAGCCGAAACACGGATCGTAAGCGCGGAAGGCCATCTCGATGCGGTTCAGCATCCCCTCGCTCGTGACCTGGCCCGCCTTGATCAGCGAGCGCGCCGCCTTGTCGATGGACATCGTCATGGAGGCGTAGTTGTTGGTCGTGCCGACGATCAGATTCGCCTTGGTGACCACGCCGCGGGCATCCGTCACGTAGTGGTGCGTCAGGGTGCCACGCGGCGCCTCGACGATGCCTACGCCTTCGGTCGGCGTAGCAGTCGGCACGGTGCGGAAGTTGTCGGACGTGACCTCCGGATCGGTGGCCAGCTCGACCCAGCGCTCGGCCGCGAAGAGCAGCTCGACCAGCCGCGCCCAGTGGATGGCGAGGCGCTGGTGCACCGGCTTGCCGCCCAGAGCGGCAAACATCTTCTCGTATTCTTCCTGGGCGCCCGGCGTGGCCATGCCGTCGGCGGCGTTGAGCCGTGAGAGCGGCGTGGCCATGTAGATGCTGGTGCCCGGCCCATCGACGAAACCCTTCCAGCCGATCTTCTTGAGGTAAGGGAACTTCAGGTAGGTCCATGGCTCGACGTGCTCGGCGATCCAATCCGTGTACTCGGCCGGCGCGTACTTGCCCAGGCGCTTGCCTTCCGTGTCGACGACGCTGACCTTGCCGTCGTAGAAGTTGACCCTGTCCTTCTCGTCGACCAGGCCGATGTAGCAAGTCTTGTGGGTGAAGGCATCGGAGCGGATCATATCCAGGTATTCGGGGTTGCCGAGGACGATGTCGCCGAACAGCTTGAGGCTGAAGTGCGCGAAGTCCACGGCCCAGCGCCCCATCTGCTCGATTTCGACGCGCTGCTCCTCGGTGATGCCATGCGCCATGCCGCCCGGGACGGCTGTCGCCGGGTGCACCTTGCGCCCGCCGAGCATCTGCACGACCTCGTGCCCATACTTGCGCATGGTGATGACCTTGCCGCCGATCTCCAGGCCCACCTTGTGGATGACGCCCAGGATATTGCGGTCGGCCACCGGGGCGTCCGGGCCCATGATGAAATCGGGCCCGCCGAGGGCGTAGAAATGGGTGGTGTGGTCGGCGCAGTAGAAAGCCGAGTAGAGCAGCTCGCGCAGCAGCTTGCCCGTCCGCGGCAGCTCGACATGGTAGACCGCGTCGGCGGCCTTGGCGGCGGCCATGTGATGCGCCTCAGGGCAGACGCCGCAGATGCGGTTGGTGATGAGCGGCAGCTCCTCGACCGGCCGGCCCACGGCGAACTGTTCGAAGCCGCGCAGCTCCGGGATCTGGAAATAGGTGTGCTGCACATCGCCGGCTTCGTCCAGGAAGATCTCGATCTTGCCGTGCCCTTCCAGCCGCGTGATGGGGTCGATACTGATCTTTGGCATATTCCTCTCCCTACTTCGCCCGGTGCAACAGGCTGTGGGCCAGGCTGAACCGATAGAAAGTGCCGGCAGGGTCCACCACATCGGCCATGATGCGCGTCGATCTCGGCCGGGTCGTCACTGTCCACGACCGAGGCGATGGCGCTGAGCATGCGGGCGCCCTGATCGATCACGCCGGGAGCGCTGCCGTAGCAGCCGATACACGGCACATTGGCCGAAGGGCACAGCGCGACGCAGCCGCTGCGGGTAGCCATGCCGGAGCAGAGGATGCCCTGCTCCAGCAGGCATTCTGTGGTGTTGGGCTGGTAGGTGGCCATGCGCCGGAAGCGCTTGATGGCCTTCTCGCTGCGGGTGCGCGGGCACTCGTCGCAGACGGTGCTCGGGCCGGCGCCGATCACGGACCCGGCCGGCGGCAGCGCGGCTTCACCCTTGAGCGCCGAGATGACCAGGTTCACCACCGCCGTGATCTGCTTGCTCTCAGGCGGGCAGCCCGGCATGTAGTACTCGACCGGCACTACCTGGTCGAGCGTGCGCACGTCGGAAGCCAGCACGGGGATGTGGATCTCTCCTTCGGGCGCGGCGTAAGACGTCTGTGGGCGCAGGCCCTGGGGGTTGTCGGTGGTCAGAGTGCTGAAGGCGGTGTCGATGATGGCCTGGGTCGGGTAGAGGTTGCCCAGCGCCGGGATACCGCCGTCGACGGCGCAGGAGCCGAAGGCCACCAGGATCTTCGACTTGCGGCGCAGTAAATGGGCCATCTCGGCGTTCTCGTCGTTGCGGATCGAGCCGTTGAAGAGGCACAGCGTGATATCGCCGTCAGGCATCGCCTCGACATCTTTGTACTTGGCATCCATGGCGACCGGCCAGAAGACCACGTCGAAGTTGGCGTCAACATCCAGGATGGCCTCGTTGATGTTAAGGACGGCGATCTCGCACCCACCGCACGCCGCTGCCCAATACATGGCAAATTTTGGCTTGCTCACGATCTCCTCCTTAGCCGGCGGCTGCGGTCACACGCTGGGCGGTGCGGGCCTGCCAGTTGAGCGGGCCCAATTTCCTGACGTCGGCGACCATGTTGTCGATCTCTTCGGCGAGGATGGTGCCCTCGGCGGCCGAAGCCCAGACGAGCCGCAGGCGGCCATCCTCCAGCCCCAGCGCCGTGAGGGTTTGCTTGAGCAGCGCGAAGCGACGGAGCGTCTTGTAGTTCTGCGTGATGTAGTGGCAATCACCCGGGTGGCAGCCACTGATGAGCACGGCGTCGGCGCCTTGGGCGAACGCCTTGAGCACGAACTGCGGGTCCACACGGCCGGAGCACATGAGGCGGATGAAGCGCACATTCGGCGCATATTTGATGCGTGCCATGCCGGCCGAATCGGCGGCCCGGTACGAGCACCAGTTACAGGTAAAGCCGACGATAACCGGCTCCCAGCCGTTGCCAGTCGGTGTCATATTAGTCTTCCTCTCTAAACTCACCGCGCAGCGGGGAAGTCCTGCAGTCTTGTAGTCTTGTAGCGCCGTGACCGTATCGCCTGACTACCCGACTACCGGACTACCCGACCACTGGACTAAGCAACCCTTCGATCTGCGCAAGAACCTGGGTGTTGCTGAAATGTGTGCCCGTGATGGCGCCGGCCGGGCAGGCGGCCACACAGGTGCCGCAACCCTGGCACAAGGCCGGGTTGATCTCGGTCACACCCCGTTCCGCGATGAACGAGATGGCGTTGAACGGGCACAGGTTGTTGCAGATGCGGCAGCCCGAGCATTGATCCGGGTCAACCTGCGCCCTCACCGGCTCGAGGCTGATGCGGCCGCGGCTGATAAGCCCCAGCACGCGCGCTGCGGCCGCGGCGCCCTGTGACACCGAGGCCGGGATATCCTTCGGACCCTGGCAGACACCGGCAATGAAGATGCCCTCGGTCATGGTCGCCACGGGATCTAGCTTGGGATGGCGCTCGATGAACCAGCCTTCCATGCTGCAGGAGATGCCGAAGATCTTGCCCACCTCCTTGGAGCCGGCGCGCGGCTCCATGGCGGCCGAGAGGATGACCATGTCCACCGGGATGCGGCGCTGGCGGCCGACGAGCGTGTCCTCCACCTGGACGATCAGCTTGCCCTCTTCGCCGGGCACCGCGCGGCATCGGTGACCTCAGCCACTTTGCCGCGCACGAAGACCGTGCCTTCCTCGAGCACATGCTGGTAGAACTCGTCATACGCTTTGGCGGGCGTGCGGATGTCGATGTAGCAGTTGTAGACGCGCGCGCCCGTGCGCTCGTGGACCAGATGGGCGAACTTGAGCGACTGCATACAGCAGATGGCCGAGCAGTAAGGGTTATAGTTGCGATCGCGGCTGCCCACACAGTGAACGATGGCCACGCTGCGCGGGACCGTCACGCCATCACGCAGGACGACCTTGCCGTTGGTCGGGCCCGACGCGTTGGCGAGGCGCTCGAACTCCATGCTGGTGAAGACGTTGGCCAGCCGCCCGTAGCCATACTGCGGGATGCGCCGGGAATCGAAGAGGTCGTAGCCGGTCGCCAGGATGACGTTGCCAACATTGACGGTCAGCATCTCGTCTTGCTGATCGAATTTGATGGCGCCCGTCGGGCAGAATTTCTCGCAGACCTTGCACGAGCCTTTCTGGAAGTAGGTGCAGTTCTGAACGTCGATGACCGGGTATTTGGGCACGGCCTGCGGGAAGGGGGTGTAGACGGCTTTGCGGTAGCCCAGGCCGGCCTCGAAGACGTCGTCGATGACCTTTTTGGGGCATTTCTCCTGGCACACGCCGCAGCCGGTGCACAGGCCCACGTCCACCTTGCGGGCGTGCTGCCGGATCTGGGCCGTGAAGTTGCCGACGAAACCGTCGACCTTCTCGACGTCGGCGTAGGTCAGCAGCGTGATGTTCTTGTGCGTCCCGGCCGAGAACATCTTGGGGGTCAGGATGCAGGCGGAACAGTCCAGGGTCGGGAAGGTCTTGTCGAGCTGCGCCATGTGCCCGCCGATGGACGGCTCACGCTCGACCAGGTAGACGTGGTAGCCGGCGTCGGCGATCTCGAGCGCCGCCTGGATGCCGGCGACGCCACCCCCCACCACGAGCACGTTGGGGTTGATATCGACGATGATCGGCTCCAACGGCTCATTGTAGGCCACACGGTAGACCGAGCCGGCTATGAGGGCCTTGGCTTTCTCCGTCGCGACGGCCTTGTCGGCGCAGACCCAGGAAACCTGCTCGCGCAGCGAGGCCATATCGAACAGAAAAGGATTCAGCCCGGCGCGCTGGCAGGCGCCACGGAAGGTCGCCTCGTGCAGATGCGGGGAGCAAGCCCCAACCACGACCCGGTTGAGGTCGAGGTCATGGATGTCCTTTTCGATCAGCTCCTGGCCCAGGCTGGAGCACATGAACTTGTAATCGCGGCCCACCACCACGCCCGGCAGGTGCTCCCCTGCCCACCTGGCCACTTCTTCCACGTCCACGGTGCCAGCAATGTTGCTGCCACAATGGCAGATATAGACACCGATGCGCGGTTCTTTCCCTTCGCTCATCGTGACACCTCCTGCCCCTTCTGCTTGCCGCCACCAGCCCCCTGGCCCTGCCCGGCCGCGAGCGGCGCGGGCATCGGCAGCGACTTATCGTCGCGTTTGCGCTTCGGCGCGCCGCCGGCAGGAGCCGCGGCCGGCAGCTCCTCGCCGATCTTGGCCAGCGCCGGCCCTGCGCTGACGAGCGAGGTGCCGAAGCCCAGCTGGCGGGCCGACATGCCAAAAGCCAGCCCGATCATCTGGGTGAAATAGGCGACGGGCACCTGATAGTTGGTCTTGAAGAAATTATTCATGGCGCCCTGGAAGGCATCGAGGTTAAGGTGGCACATGGGACAGACCGTGACGATCATGTCGGCCTGATAGTCGGTGGCGCCCTTGACCAGCTGGCGGATCAGGTCGAAACCGGTCGACTCGGAGATCTGGGTCATGTGCCCGCCGCAACAATGCGTCTTGAGCGGGAAATCGACCACCTCGGCGCCCAGCGCCTCGAGTATCTCGTCGAGTGAGACCGGGTATTCGGGGTTGTGCTCCGACGTGCGCAGACCCGGGCGCGAGATCAGGCACCCGTAGTAGGGCGCCACGCGCAGCCCTTTGAGCGGCCGGGTCACTTTCGACGCCAGCGTCTTGAGGCCCACGTCCTCTCGGATCACGTCGATCAGGTGGCGGACCTTGATGGTCCCGCCCTGATACGACAGGCCGCCCGCCGCCAGGGCCATGTTCAAGCGCTCGGCGAGCGCCGGGCTGGTGAGCATATACCGGTCGCACTTGCTCAGGTTCAGGTAGCAGGCGCTGCAGGGGGCGATCATCTGGTCGAGGCCGTTCTTGGTAGCCTGCGCCAGGTTGCGGGCAACCAGCGCGAGAGCCGCCGTCATGTTCAGCGAGATATATTCGGTGGCGCCGCAGCAGTTCCAGTCATCGATTTCCACCAGCTCCAGGCCCAGCGGTCCGGCGATGGCCCGGCTCGAGCTGTCATAAGCCTCAGCGTTATGTTCCAGCGAGCAGCCGGGGAAATAGCTATACTTCATGCGAAACCTCCAGCTCCTTGGCCTTCGCGATGATGTTCTTCAGCCCCTCGAGGTCGCGGATACGCTTCGGCGTGAAGGCCATGCGGCCACGCGAGACCAGGCCCATGCCCATGCTGGCCATCTTGAAGACGCCGAAGGGATTGTGCCGCAACATGTGCTGCCCCATCAGGCCCAGCTCGAAAGAGCGGCCATAATTCTCGACCCAGTTGATGAAAACCTTGGAGAAATCGGGGGCCGTGGCATCGCCGTACAGCCGGGCCTCGACCGCCAGGCGCTTGAGGGTGTACATGATGTCGGTGATCTTGACCTCTTGCGGGCAGCGAACGATGCAGTAGTAGCACGAGACGCAGAACCAGGGGGTGTTCGATTTCAACACCTCCTGCCGCATATCGGCCCGGATCATGGCAAAAATCCCGCGCGGCGTGTGGTCCATATCGGGCCCCGAAGGGCACGAACCGCCGCACGTCCCGCATTGGATGCACTGGTTGAGATGAGGATCACCCGGCGTCCGGGCCTGCACCTCATCGAGGAACGTGAAGGGTGTGGGCGCGATGGGCCCCGAGGCAGATACCATGCTGCTCCTCCTTTGAGCAAACCGGCACCTTGCCGTCCCTTGCGGAGGCAGGGTGCTGCGACATTGGCGCACCGGCGAAGGGGATCGACATGCATGTGATAGCATGCACAATTGGTGACAGCTCAAAGTGTCTTATATCACCAACGGATGCGCCTGTCAAAATCGGGCAGGCAAATCTCCTCCGGCCGATTTGTGACGAAAGGCGGCATGTGGTATCCTCCTGAACATCTACCTGACACCTGCTTAATATCGCGGTTGCGCCCTCACCGGCCAGGGGCTTTGGCGTCGCTCGATAACCGGGGCGACCCGGTGTGATTTGTGGAAGAGCCATGTCTACTCTGCATACCGCAGTTCAGATCTCCCAGGATGTCCTTTTCCGCGAGCTAGACGGCGAAGCCGTCTTGCTCCACATCGACACCGGCAAGTACTACGGCCTCGACGCCATCGGCGCGCGCATGTGGGCTTTGCTCGCCCAACACGGCGCGCTGGAGCCGGCCTACCGCAGCCTGATCGCCGAATACGACGTGGCACCGGAGGTGCTCGAGCACGATCTCCTCGCCTTCGTCAACCGGCTGGCCGCACAACAATTATTGGCCGTCAACGATGCGTAAGCTGCTCAGGTTCCTGGCGCTCGGCTCCGAAGACCGGCGCACTTTGCTGCAAGCCTGGTGCTTCCTGCTGCTGGCCGACGTGCGCTTGCGCCGGCATTCCTACCGGCAGGTGCAGGCCGGCCTGGCCCAGAGACGCTCGGGGCGGGCCCCTGGCGACGCTGTGGCCGTGATCCGCCGCGTGGCCCGCCTTACGGACCTGGCAGCCCGCCATCACCTGCGCCCGATGACCTGTTTGCGGCGGGCGTTGGCCACCCAGCGCCTGCTGGCAGAACGGGGCATTGTCACCCAACTTCGCATCGGCGTGCGCAAGGATGGGGAGGAGTTCGGCGCGCACGCCTGGCTCGAATACGCCGGCAAGCCGATCCAGGATGCAGCCGGGCCGGCCGGCCGCTTTGCACCCCTGGCAGCGCCCGGGACCAGGGAGCGCCGCAGGCTGATAACGCCGGGATCGCCCGACCCGGGTGCGCCCATGGTTCACAAGCAGGAGGATACCCATGGTTGAGCCAGAAAGGGCTCCGAGGGAACGCAAGCCTTACGCCGAGCCACAGCTGATCGAGTACGGCGACCTGGAGACGCTGACGCGGGGTAGCGGAGTCTCTAAACCGGACACCCAACAGCAGTCCTGACCTGGCTGGCCGGCACGCGAACCTTGCGCGGGTCGTCGCCCGCGCGAGGAGGGGGTAAACGCGCCGGGGTCTTGCCGCGCCCGGCTTGAACGAAGGCAGGCAGGTGGATTGATCGCCAGCTGGAGGAAGCCCATGGATCTGCAGGAAACGACCCCGGGGGAACGCAAGCCCTACGCCGAGCCACAGCTGATCGAGTACGGCGACCTGGAGACCCTAACTGGAGCCAATGGCCGCTCTGATGCGGACGGCCCCTTCGCGACCACAGCCAGCTAGAAAAGCTTGCGAGAAGGCGCGTCATAACGGGGGCCGGGCCGCCCGAGCGCCAGCGGGCTGGAGCAGGCACTTGAGGAGAATTGTGCGCCGAGCATGCCGCGCGATGATGCGCGGAACAGGCACGGGCTCGCACCGAGCGAAGGCCCGCAAGAAAATCCATCGCAAACAGGAGGAAACCATGGATAGACAGGAACCAGCTTGAGTTTAGAGTTACATAACGGCGCGACGATGGTTAACAGGCAGGACGAAGCGTCGCGTTGACCAAGAACGCACTTTAACAAAGCTGCAGTTGTCCGCCGGTGCGTTTAGACGACGGCCGGCACGTTAGTTACGGTCGCTTTTTTGGGTTTTGAGCCCTTTTTGACGACCGGATAGCGCGGCCGCGGCTTCGGACGATAGCCCGGGACGCGTCCGGTTCCTTTACCTGCGGATCCGGCGACCGGCGCCGGGCTGCCCAACTCAAGCAGAAAACGTCGAGCGCCGCGCTGCACTTGGCCCGCCGTGAGCAGCAAGGTCTGATGGTTTCGTAACGACGGTTGCCAGGCCGGTCGTAGATCATCTACCTCCCGACGCATGAGCAGCAATTGCCAATAAGCCAGGGCGCAAAGCCACATCCAATGCTCGATGACCACCGGGTTGGTGGATCGGCAGGCGTTCAAGCCCGTGTGTTGCTTCAAGAAACGAAATGCATGCTCGATGGCGAAACGCCAAAGATACATGCGACACAAGTCTGCCAGCGCCACGCTGGTCGGTCCCGTCCAAAAAAGCCAGAGCGGCCGTTTGTAACGCGGCGTGCCGTCGGCTTTCAAGAATTGGACCCGCAACAGGAGCCCGGCCAAGGTCGGCAGCTTGCGCAGGTGCAAATCGGTCCAGGCTTGCAACTGCACCGTTTGGCCGTTCAGATCAAAGGTTTCGCGGCGTTCGGCCGGCCAAGATAGTTGCTTAAGTTTGAAGACTGGACCGTGCTTGCGTGGAGCGCCGCGTTTGCCGGGAACCCGCAGCGGGGGCGCCGCGTACAAGTTCTGGTTTTGGCGCAAACGCACCAGCGCCGCGACGGTTTTGACGACCAAAAACACGCCCAGGAACCAGTGGTTCCCGTACAGACTGTCGGCGACCACGACTTTCAGCCGGGTGCTCAAT
>CAWEHT010000278.1:0-4901 GCA_963808455.1 uncultured Chloroflexia bacterium
TGTGGATTGTGCTGGATTGCCTGCCCCGAAGGCGCGATCGCGCGGCGCGATGGGCGGCTGGTCATCGACCTGGAGGACTGCCGGGGCTGCGGCATCTGTGCCGGTGAATGCGCGCGGGGCGCGCTCGTGCTCGAACGGGGCGATAGCGTCCCGCGGCCTGCGAGGGGAGGATAGCATGGCCCGAAGCTACATCTCCGGCTGCCAGGCAGTGGCCGAAGGGGCCAGGCTGGCCGGGGTCGAGGTGGTGGCAGCCTATCCGATCACGCCGCAGACCTCCATCGTCGAGGAGCTGGTCGGCTGCATTGCCGACGGCCGGCTGGCCGCGCAGATGATCCACGTGGAAGGCGAGCACAGCGCCATGTCAGCCTGCATCGGGGCGAGCGCGGTGGGCACCCGGGCTTTTACCGCGACGAGCGCGCAGGGGCTGGCCATGATGAATGAGCCGCTGTTCATGGCGGCCGGCATGCGATTTCCCATCGTGATGGCAGTGGTCAACCGGTCGCTCGTGGCGCCCAACACGATCTTTTGCGACCACCAGGACTCCATGAGCGCGCGCGACGCCGGATGGCTACAGTTTTACGTCGAGAGCTGCCAGGAGGCGTTGGATACCGTGCTGGTGGCCTACAAGGTGGCCGAGGACGCCAGGGTGCTGTTGCCGGCGATGGTGTGCCTGGACGGGTTCTTCCTATCCCATCTGCACGAGCCGGTCGAAGTCCCGTCCGTCGCAGAAGCAGCGGCCTACCTCCCGCCCCTCGAGCCGGCCTATCCCACTCTGGACCCCGCGCAACCGCGCCTGCTGAACGTTCTGGTGCCTCCCGAATACTACACCGAGTTCGAATACGACAAGCACCGGAGCTCGCTGGCGGCGCTGGACGTGATGGCCGAGGCCTGGGGCGCCTTCGAGCGGCAGTTCGGGCGCCCGTACGCTGCCGTCGAGCCCTACCGGTCCGACGATGCCGAGCTCATCGTCGTCGCCATGGGCTCGATGTGCGGCACCGCGCGCGAGGCCGTGGACCGTGCCCGCGCCGCGGGGCGAAGGGTCGGGCTGCTCAAGGTCAAGGTTTTCCGACCATTCCCTGCGGAAGAGGTGCGGGCTCACCTGGCCGGGGCCCGCGTTGTGGGCACGGTGGATCGCGATATCTCGTTCGGATCGACCGGGGCGCTCTATCAGGAGGTGGCGCGCTGCCTTTACGGCTCCGGCCCCGGCGCACCCGGGCTCGCCGGTTTCGTGGCCGGGCTGGGCGGGCGCGACGTGTCTCTGGAGACGCTTGCCCGCGTCTTCGACTCCCTTGCGGCTCCCTATTCCCTGCTTCCTTCTCCGTCCGGCCTGGTCTGGGCCGATGTTGACCGCGAGCTGCTCGAACGGTGGGGGACCCCCTGAAATGAGCGAGAAGATCACGCTGAAGAACGTTCCCGACGAAGAGTACATCATGCCCGGCAGGTCGGGGTGTGCGGGATGTGCGGCCATGCTGGCACTGCGGCTAGTGACCAAGATGATGGGCGGGCAGGCCATCATGGTGAACGCCACAGGCTGCGCCATCTCGAATGTAACCCATGCCGGTGCCCCGTGCCTTCCGTTCATCCACTCCCTCCTGCCCGCCACGGGCGCCGTGCTCTCCGGCATCGACGCCGGGCTCAAGGCACGGGGCCGGCGGGAGGGTATCAACCTGTTCGGGTTTGCCGGCGACGGAGGGACGGCCGACATCGGTCTGCAGGCGCTCTCAGGGGCCATGGAGCGCGGCCATCGCTTCGTCTATGTGTGCTATGACAACGAAGGCTACATGAACACGGGCGGGCAACGATCGGGGACGACGCCTGAAAAGGCCCGCACCAGCACAACCCCCGCCGGCACGCTGCGTGACGGGGAGCCGCGCGCGTTCAAGCGGCGCAAGGACATGGTGCGAATCATGGCAGCGCACGGCATCCCGTATGCCGCCAGCGTGTCCGTAGCCCACCAGATCGATCTGATGCGTAAGCTTCAGCGAGCCATCGCAACCGATGGCCCGTCCTACATTCACGTGCTCACGCCGTGCAGCTATCGTTGGGGCTTTGCGGAAGATCGCTCGCTGGCCATCGCGCGCCTGGCCGTGGAAACGCGCTTCACGCCGCTCTATGAAGTGGAGGACGGCTCGCGCATCACGCTGCAGTACCGTACCCGGCCGGCCAGGCCGGTGATCGAGTACCTGTCGGCGCAGGGCCGCTTCAAGCACTTGCTGGCCGGCGAAGGAAGCCCGGCCCTCGCGGCGATCCAGGGTGCCGTCGACAGCGCGGTTGGGCGGAGCTGGAAAGGCAGACGAGGGAATAGGGAATAGGGAATAGGCTGGACGAACAGCTTCTCAGAAGGGTAGTGGAAGATGTTGAACGCGGAGGAGCTGGAAGCTTTCCACAGGGCGATGCACCCGAGGGGAGTCGCGGTGCTGGGCGCCACGACGGGGCCGGAGCGTGTGGGTTACTGCTGCCTCGAAAGCGTACTGGTGGGCGGCTTCCCCGGGCCGGTCTATCCCGTCCACCCGCGCAACCGTGAGATCCTGGGCCAGCGTGTCTACGCGAGCCTTGCCGAGATCGACGGGCCGGTGGACCTGGCCATCATCGCGCTCAATCAGCACGCCACGGTTGATGCCGTGGAAGAGTGCGGGGAGCGCGGCATCAGCGGGGCCGTGTGCCTGGCGGGCGGCTTCAAGGAGATGGGCGAGGACGGCCTGGCCCTGGAACGCCGGCTGGCCGATGCGGCGCGCCGCCACGGCATGGCCCTCTTTGGCCCGAACACGCTGGGCATATTCAACAGCCAGGCGAGCCTGAATGCCACATTCTGGCCCATCCGCATCGATCAGGCCCGGCTCTCCAGCATATCGGTGATCAGCCAGAGCGGCGGCACCGGCCAGATGATCGTGACACGCCTGATCGATGAAGGGCTGATGGTCAACAAATGGATTGGAGTGGGCAACCGGGCCACCCTGGACGTGGCCGATTGCCTCCAGTATCTGGCCGCCGACGACACGACCGGCGTCGTGGCCATCTTCCTGGAAGGGACCGAACGGGCCCGCGAGTTCGTGGAGCTGGCGGCGCAGGTCACGCCCCTTAAGCCGGTGGTCGTGTTCAAGGCCGGCGGGTCGGCGTTGGCCCAGCAGTGCGCCCTGACCCATACCGGCAGCATGGCGGGCAACTACAAGATGTACCGCGACATCTTCGAGCAGTGCCATCTCCTGGCCGTGGACAGCGTGGCCGAGATGGTCGCCGCCTGCAAGGCGCTGGCGCTGGCCCCCCATGCGAGCGGGGACGGCATCGGCATCGTCACGCCCACCGCCGGGCCCAGCATCATCCTGGTCGATGAGCTCGACCGGCTTGGGTGCCGCGTGCCGGCGTTTGCTCCCGTGACGTTCGAGCGGCTGGCTCCCCTCTTCGAGGGCGTGCAAGTCATCGTCAAGAACCCGCTCGATGCGGCAGCCGTGGGCTACTCCTCCGAGAGCTACGCCCGCGTGGCTGAGATCGTGCTGCGTGATCCCGGCGTCAACACGCTGATCGCCATCGGCACGGAGCACAAGAACCGGCGCTTCCCGGTGCCGGAGCTCGTGGTAACCCAGAAGGCGACGGGCAAGCCGGTGCTGGTCCACTATATCTCGACCTGTCCGGCAGGCGACCGGTACCGCGACGACCTCCATGCTGCCGGGATACCTGTCTATACAGACGTCGCCGAAGCGGCGTGGGGCGCGGCGGCGCTAGCACGCTACAGCCGGGCACGCGGCGGTCGCCGGAACGGCGCGCGATAGTGCGAGGAGAGCGGGGGAAGAACTTGGACGGCATAGAAACCATCATCGAGCAAGCCCGGGCCGCAGGCCGGGCCTGCCTGCTCGAGACTGAAAGCAAAGACTTGTTGGAGGCGTGCGGCATCCCCACGGCGCGGTGTGCCGTGGCGCAGGATGCCGGCGAGGCCGTCGCATTGGCCGCGGGGATCGGCTACCCGGTGGCGCTCAAGGCCCTATCGCCGCAAATCCTGCGCAAGTCTGACGCGGGCGGCGTGCGGCTCGGGCTGCGGACGCGGCCGAGGTCGCCGCGGCCTACCTGGAGATCGCGGGCCGGGCGCGCCGGATCGATCCGCTGGCGTCGGTGACGGTGCAGCCGATGGTGAAGCCCGGCGTCGAAGCCATTATCGGGGTCACGCGGGACGCTCACTTTGGGCCGGTGCTGATGTTCGGCCTGGGCGGCATCTTCACGGAGCTGCTGGAGGACATCTGTTTCCGCCTGATCCCCATCGGCGAGGAGGACGACCGGGAGATGGTGGCGTCGACCCGGGCCGCCCGGCTGCTGGCCGGGTATCGCGGCCAGCCGGCCAGGGATGACCGGGCCGTCGGCGCCATGCTCTGTCGCGTATCGGAGCTGGTTTGGGCGCCCCGGCGATCGCCGAACTGGACCTGAACCCGGTGATCGTGCACGAGCAGGGGGCGGTAGTGGTGGACACGCGGGCCGTTCTGGCACCCGGCCCCTGATTCTGTGAGATTTTGGCGGGGGCGGCCAGGCGGGCCCACGGAGGGCAGGGAGAGCCCCTCTCCCAGCCAATGTAGGAGTGGGGGGCAAGCGCCTCCCGACAACATGGGATACGAAAGGATGACCCGCATGCAACCAACAGCCGGCGAGCCGGAAGTCCTCCTGTCGCGCGCATCGTCTGCGGGCCTTTGCCGCGCAGGCCCTGGTGCACATGGGCGTGCCGGAGGATCATGCCGCGTTGACCACGGGCACACTCGTCGAGGCCAACCGCCGCGGCATCCACACTCACGGCCTGGCCTACCTGCCGATCTACGTGGCCCGGCTGAGAGCGGGTGGGATCAACCCGCGACCGCAGCCCCGCGTCGTGATCGAGACGCCGGCGGCAGTTGTCATCGACGGCGACAACAGCAATATTGTGG
>CAWEHT010000279.1:0-17043 GCA_963808455.1 uncultured Chloroflexia bacterium
GGGTTGCTCCATAGCCTTGACACGCTACCGTGTACGTAATCGTGGAGTGAGGGTCCTTCAGATTGGACTGGAAGGTGACGACGAACTCCATGTTGCGTCTCCTTGCGCGGCCTGAAAACGGCGGCTGACTACAAGGTGGTCTGGCTTCTCCTTCGGTCGGGCGGCTATTGGCGGGCCTGGATCGAGAGCCTCACGTGCTCGATATCCATGTCCGCCAGCCCGATGCGCGTGCCATCCGGCAGGATGATGAGCAGGGCCGGACTCGATCCCCCGTGAGCCAGATGCTTCTTGCGGAAATCTTGATAGAAACGGTAGACGATGTCAACCGACTGCAGGATAGCTGCCGAGACCACAATCATCGTCACCGCATCCAGCCCCTGGGCTTCCGGCAGCGGCGTTACGGCGACGCGGCCGCACGAGGCCAACTGCGCGGCAAGCGCCCGCGCCTCCGTCTCGGAGTCCGGGCTGCTGATCTCGATGTCGAAGTTGAACATGCTTTGCCGCTCCCTGCGAGGCAGGCTGTCGCTGTCCGCGTTAGATAGGGCGAAAAGGGGTCCAGCCGGCGGCATGGTGCGCCGCGTCCTAATCGGTGTACTGAACGAGCGCGTAGCCGCCCACGACCAGATACCTAACCTGGCTGGCGTTGAAAAGCCTCAACAGCTCGTTGAAGTCGGAGTTGACGAACATCGCCGCCCCTGGCCTTGTGGGCATGCACGACGAGTTCCCAGGTGGCGTCGAAGCGCGCCTGAGGGGACTGGCCCTGCCAGAATTCGAGATCGAACGACCGGTCGAGCTCGGCCAGCCAGCCGTGTCGTTCCATGGGAATCGTCGCCATTTCCACCTGATGTTGCGCCGGCGCAAACTATCCGTCTCGGCATGACGGAAGGCAGTGCGCCGTGCCTTACCCTTACCCTGCAACTAATTCTACGCTCCGGACCGGCCCCTGTCAATCAGCTGCCGCGTGGGCACGTGAGCGCACACCTCGCCGGCCATCCGGCGATCGGCAGGGCGCACGGCTCAAGTTTCGCGGGCCCGCCGCCTCGCGTACCGTAAGCGACGTCGAACGTGTTGACGTCTGGGACCGCGAAAGCCGCGAAACCGACACGAAAACGCACGAAAACACCCGGCGCGACCAGGGGCACGGCGGGCATGGCGGCACGCGCAGCCCGGCCGGGCCGTGGGCGTACCCCCTTTTTACATCTTGCTCCAAGATGCATTTGCGCTTCCCCCGCCCGCAACGGGGCGGAGCGGGGGGCTCTCAGCGCCTCGCCGGCCCGCGGCGAGACCTTTTCGTGTCTTTCGCGTCGTTTCGCGTGTTTCGCGATCCAAACGTTTCGCGTCGTTTCGCGTGTTTCGCGATCCAAAGCGTCCCCCGCGTGTTTCGCGATCCAAGCGTTTCGCGTGGTTTCGCGTCACTTCGTCGTCCAGACCGCCGGGCACCAGGGCAAGAGCCTGAACCACACCCATCGGCAAGTGCATGATCCCGACGCAAGTCAACGCGCGTCGCAAGGCGCCGCACGGCCAGGTTGCCGCCCGGGTAAACCATTGCACGGAAGCGCCATTATGGCGATAGGTAGGGTAAAATAGGGCCATGGGGCGGAAGGGAGGACCAATGCTAGGGCAAAAACCAGCCAGGATAGAGTTAAGCGATACCGGGGTGCTAATACTGCTCGCGCTGGCGCGCGTCTGTTGCAGGTCTTTACCAACGGGCAGTACGGCTTTCACCAGGATGAATTGGTCACATTGGATGCGGCCGCGCATCACCTGGCCTGGGGCTACGTCGCCTGGCCACCCATCACGCCCTTTCTGGCGCGCGCGTGGCGCTGTCATTGTTTGGCCCGTCGCTCATTGGCCTGCGCACCTTTGCCGTCCTGGCTGAAGGCTTCGTGATGCTGCTGGTGGGCTTGATGGTGCGCGACCTGGGCGGCAGCCGCTGGGCTCAGATCCTCTGCGTGGTGGCCGTTGCCACGTCGCCCAATTCCATCGTTCAGGGCGGGCTTTTCCAATATGAAACCTTCGACTATCTCTGCTGGGTGCTGCTGGCCTTTACGGTGGTGCGCCTGTTGAAGTCCCAAAACCCACGCTGGTGGCTGGGGATCGGCGCGGCCATCGGCATCGGGATGATGACCAAATACACCATCGCCTTTTCGGTTGCCGGGGTGATCGTGGGCGTCCTGGCGACCCGCAACCGGCGCTACCTGGCCAGCCCCTGGCCCTGGGGCGGCGCTCTGCTGGCGCTGGTGATATGGCTGCCCAACCTGCTCTGGCAAGCTCAGAACGGCTGGATTTCGCTCCATTTCCTGGCCAGCATCCACGCTCGCGACGTGCAGGCCGGTCAGGCCAGCAGCTTCTTGATAGACCAGATCAAGTTCAACTTGAACCCGGTGATGTTGTTCTTGGTGATCGCCGGGCTCTGGTATTTCTTCTTTTCGCCTGCCGGGCAGCGCTACCGGATGATGGGTTGGATGTACGCCACGCCCTTCATCCTGTACGTTCTCACCCAGGGGAAGGGCTATTATCTGGCGCCGGCCTACCCGATGCTCGCGGCAGGCGGCGCGGCCTGGTGGGAAAGTCACCTCGCCGGCATCGCCAACCGGAGACGGGCGCGCGCCTGGCGATGGACGACCTGGGGCCTCCTGGGCGTCTTTGCGGCGCTTTTGACCGCCGTGCTGCTGCCGGTCGCCCCTCTAGGCTCTGCCTGGTGGGGTGTGATCAGCAAGAATAACGCTGACCTGAACGCAGAAATCGGCTGGCCGCAGCTGGTGCAGGCCGTGGCAAAGGCCTACGATTCGCTACCGGCGGCCGAAAAACCCGGCGTGGCCATCCTGGCGGCCAGCTCCGGCGAGGTCGGATCGATCGACCTTTACGGCCCGGCCTATGGCCTGCCCGGGGTCATCAGCGGCTTCGATTCATACTGGCGGTACGGCTATGGGAACCCGCCTCCCCAGACGTTGCTTGTGGTGGGCTTTCCAACCAGCTTCCTGGCCAACTTCCAGGACTGCAAGTTGATCGCGCCGATCACCACTCCTTACAACATCCAGAACGAAGAAACCATCAACCACAGGGCCATCTACCTGTGCCACGATCTGCGCCAGCCCTGGCCCGATTTCTGGCGGCATTTCCAGTATTTCGGCTAGCCCATGCGGGCCGGGCTCCGGCCGGCAGCCGTCTGAAGCCCCTTCGCCCGGCCTACCAACGCGCACTGCTGGCGGCGTTGACGTCTGGACCACGAAAGTCGCGAAATCGACACGAAAACGCACGAAAGCGCCCGCGCGACCAGGGGGCCGGCGAGCATTGCGGCATGCACGCCCCCTCTCTGAGCGCCTCGCCGGCCCGCGGCGCGACCTTTTCGTGTCTTTCGCTTCGTTTCGCGTGTTTCGCGATCCAAACGTCTCGCGTCGTTTCGCGATCCAAACGTTTCGCGCGGCTTCGCGGTTATGGAGTTGGCCCGTGTCAATCAAAGCCGCCGCCGCGCTGCCGCGCGGGCGCACACCACGCCATCCATCCGGCCATCGGCAAAGCGTACGGCTCAAGGTTTCGCGGGCCCGCCGCCTCGCGCACTGCTGGCGGCGTTGACCCCTGGACCGCGAAAGCCGCGGCGTTGAACGTCTGGACCACGAAAGTCGCGAAACCGACACGAAAACGCACGAAAGCGCCCGCGCGACGCACGCGGCCGGCGGGCATTGCGGCATGCACGCCCCCTCTCTGAGCGCCTCGCCGGCCCGCGGCGCGACCTTTTCGTGTCTTTCGCTTCGTTTCGCGTGTTTCGCGATCCAAACGTCTCGCGTCGTTTCGCGATCCAAACGTTTCGCGCGGCTTCGCGGTTATGGAGTTGGCCCGTGTCAATCAAAGCCGCCGCCGCGCTGCCGCGCGGGCGCACACCACGCCATCCATCCGGCCATCGGCAAAGCGTACGGCTCAAGGTTTCGCGGGCCCGCCGCCTCACACACCGCTGGCGGCGTTGACGTCTGGACCACGAAAGTCGCGAAACCGACACAAAAACGCACGAAAGCGCCCGCGCGGCCACGCGGCCGGCGGGCATTGCGGCATGCACAGCCCGGCCGGGCCGCGGCGGTGCCCCTTCGTGACTTCGCGCTTCGTGCGCTTCGCTACGCTTCGCGCGTTCGTGGTCCAAACGCTTCGCGCGGTTTCGCGTTTTCGTCAACCCGGGCTGTTGGATAACACCTTCATGGTGCTCGCTCAGCTCCCCGTTGCCCCGCCCGCTGCAAATTTAGCGCCACCAGCCGCTCCAGGATCTCCTCGTCCGGCAGGTCGTGCGGCCAGCGGTAGGCATCCAGCACGGCCTCGTCGAGGCGCTTGTGCGCCAGTTCCAGCCAGGTTGGCCGCTGGTTGTAAAGGTTGGTCAGCGTCCGCCTCTTCAGCTCGTCCGCGCCGGCGCCGGGCGGGTCCAGCCAGGCGTCGCGCTTGGCGACCAGATCGCGCGCCGCGCCGGCGATGGCCCTCACGAGCGCGTCCTGGCCCTCGGCCGGCTCCTTGCCGGGCGGCCAGGGGAAGGGGTAAGTCTCGAAGGTGGTTGTGGGGGTGTAGCGAAAACCGCTTTCGGCCTCGCGCAACTGGGTGCCCGTAGCACGCGCCCATAGCTCGTGAGATGTGGAATGTAGAACCCCGATGAAGTAATCATCATCGCGGGCGATAGCGACCACCTCACAGTCTGGAAGGACCGCCGAGTCGGCCCAAACGAATAGCCGATGCTTGGACACCCGCGGCGACAGAACTATGCGGGGAAGCCCCCGCCTCGCCGAGCCCAGGTTGCCGCCGCTACGCCCCAGGTGCCACCAGTAGGTTCTGCGTTGCCTGTCGGCGTTCTTCTCACGCAGGGGCCTTACGTAGGCTCTCACGTATTCGAAAGGTGCCTCAAAGAGAGAGGCCTCCTCCATGCTGAGTTCGCCAAAATCAATTATGAACCTACGCCTTGGCCGCCGCGTAATGTCCGCTCCGTTCATCCACGGCTTGATGACCTGCGCATTGGAAGCACCGTGGGGATTGGGCTGGTTCAGCATCATGGTGGCCAGGGAGGAGTCTATATCGAACGGCCCGACCTTCACCGGCCCCTGGAATGCGAAGCCAGCGTTCTCGGCCAGGCGTTCGGCTTTTGTAAGGTCTAGGCTGGCGGTGAGATCGGCATTGATGCTGGCAACCCCCTTGCCGTTCAGCAGCCGGGCGCCACCGGCGTTTTCACCGAACCCGACCATTGAGACGTGAACGCTGGCGCCGTCCAGCACCCAGTCCCGGTCAGACTGAGCCCAAAAGATGCCACAAGTCTCCTTGATTCGTTCTAGCACCTTGCGGCTGGCGCCACCGCGGATGCCCTGTGTCGCCAGGAGACCGGCTCGCCTGGTGCTTCCGCGCGCAAGCTGTTCACGCGCCCGTTCGAACCAGTAGCAGACAAGGTCCGCACCGTGCGGCACAGGGTCACGGTACAACGCGTACAGGTCGTTGACGTACCGGTCGCCCAGCACTGATCGAAGCCGCCTGCTGCCCAGGAACGGCGGGTTGCCGATGATCACGCACGCCTCGGGCCACTCGGGCTCGACCGGATGGCCACCGGCATCGTAGCTCAGGATCGCGTCCATCAGCAGGATGTTGTGCAGCGGCTTCAGGATCGGCTCCGAAGGCACGCCGAAGCCGTTCTCCCGCAGCCACTGGATGTAGCCGATCCACACCGTCACCTGCGCCAGCTCGTGCGCGTAAGGGTTGAGCTCGATGCCGTGCAGCTGCTCCGGCGATACCATGGGCAGGGGCCAGGTGTCGCCCAGCGACACCGCCAGGTTGATGGCCTCCTTCTCGAGGTCCAGGAGCAGCCGCAACGCGACGTAGAGGAAGTTGCCGCTGCCGCACGCGGCGTCCAGCACCGTGGTCGCCGCCAGCTCGGCGCGGAAGCCCCTCAGCAGGGCGAAGAGCTCGGCGTCCAGCCGGGGGCGCCTGGCGCCGTTGGCGGCGTCCCGGCGCGCTGCCAGCTCGCGCGCCCGGGCCTGGACGTCCGCCCAGCGCCGCCGGAGCGGCGCCATCAGCACCGGTTCCACGATCAGCAAGATGTCTTCCTCGGCGGTATAGTGGGCGCCCAGCTGGGAGCGCTTCGAAGGGTCAAGGCTGCGCTCGAAGAGGGTGCCGAAGATGGAGGGCTTGATGCCCGACCAGTCCAGCGCGCTGCACGCGCAGCAGCGTGTCGAGGGCGTCGCTGTCCATGTCCAGCACGGTCGTGTCGTCGAAGAGCCCGCCGTCGAAATGCGGGATCTCGTCGGCCCCGAAGAAGCCGCCCTCCGTCATGGCCTGGAACAGGGGCACGAGCTGCTGGCGGAACGCCCCCGGGCGGCGGTGGGCGCCGGCCAGCAGCCGTCCCAGGATGCCCCTGGGTAGCAGGTCCGCATCCTCCGCGAACAGGCAGAACAGAACGCGGATCAGGAAATGCGCCGAATCGTGAGGCTCGGCGCCCCACCTGATCAGGAGCCCTGCCAGACGCGCGAACTCCGCCGCGGCGGCCTGGGTGACCTGTTCCGTGGTCTGGGGCGCCTTGAAGGAGTCGGGGTCGGTGAAGGCCCGGCGCAGCGCGTCGAGCCCGGCGGGCGTGAGCAGGTCGTCGAGGGTGATCCGGTAAACCTTCTTGACCGTGTTGGTGAAATTCGTGTGGATGCGGATCTCGGAGATGTCGCAGACCACCAGCAGCGGAGGGTTTAGCAGGCCATCGCGGTATTGGAGCAGCTGCTGGTAGGCTTTGTCGAGGTCGCCGTGCTTGCCTTTGTACTCCCAGGCGAAGCAGCCGCGCCTCCAGACGTCCGCCCGGCCCTGCCCGCCGGTCTGCTTGACGACGTTCGCCTCGAATGCGAACCACGTGCCGGCCGGGTCGGCCTCGATGGGGGCGGGCTGGCCGATCAGGGCGCAGAGGTCGTTGAAATGGGTCTGCGCGGCCGCGTGCTCTTTGACGGTGGCGTGCTTCCACTTGGCGACGAATTCTTGCGGGGACAGGACTGGCGGCATCGGCGATCCCCTTCGCAGGGCTGAAGACGGGCGAAGCTAAGTCTGGATTTCGCAAGATGATCAACCATGGCCGCTGAGATACCGTTCGGCAGGCGGAAAGCCCAAAGCTTCCAAGATCGTGGCCAGCGGCGGGGCCAGTCCCACCAGCTGCTGCAGACGGCTGTGGTCGCGGAAGATCAAGACCAATACGCTGAGCGTGGCGAATTGCTCGATCAGGGCCGTTCCAGACAGTCGCGTCAAAGTCCGACGGGCCAGCAACTCCAACACGGCAAAGACCAACAACGACACCATAACGCAAAAGACCAAGGCTTGAATGCGCTCGGCCTTGTGCAGGTAGACCGGGCGGATGTCCAGCGGCCCCTTGAGCAACGCATAGCGCTTTTCCGGTACGTCACGGCGCTTGGAACGAGCCAACATCTGCTCGGCGTCCAGGCCCTGGGCGCTGGTGCCCAACACATAGCGCCCGTCCAGACGGGCGGCCTCGGCCAACGCCGTTTCGCAGCGCGTCCAGACGATGGACAAAGGGACTTCGGGCGTGCCGCCCTGGACTTGGACCTCCAAGAACGAGCGGGCCGGATGCCGCCGCAGCAGAGTGGCCACACGTTTTTCGACGGTCGTCGGGGTGGTGTATGGGCGGCGGCCCAGCTTGCCGGCCAGATCGGTCAGGGCCTGTTCCAGGCGTTGCAACTGGGTGGCCCGCAGCTGGGCATCCAGACGAGCTTTGCCCGGACTCCAGACCACCATGGCCTGCAACGGTCGCTCGACAGGGTGGCCATCCACCTCGGGCAGGACCAGCTCGCGCACCACGCCCTGATAGGATTCCCAATCCGTGGCGTCCTGGGCGCGTTGGGGCCGATAGGCCAGCGGCGCGGCCTGCAATTCGGCTACCGAAACACTGGCCAGCAGACGTCGTACGGCGCCCTGGCCGACGGATGGATCCAGTGGCCCCAGAAAGTCGACCTGGCTGCGGCAATAGGCCGCCATGGCCACCTCGGTCAGCATCGCTCGGTCGCTGACTACCAACGGGCGCGGCGCCAACGGATCGCGGGCGGGCAGCAGGGCCAGCAGCTTCTGCAACCGCTGCAGATTGGCCACGGGCGTCGTGCGGTCGGCCACGTTGCCCGCCAGGATGTGGTAATCCACCGGCACGCCGCCATCGGTCGTCACTGTGGTTGCCAGTTCCAACTGTTGGCGATCAGGACGATGGTCCCGGCTGTAGCCAAACGTGATGTCGGCGACCTCTTCGTACGCGCCGCAGAACGAAACCGAGGTGATATCGTAGGCCAGCTGCGAGAGGTCCAGATCGAAGGCGGGCACCGCTTGGACGATCAAGTCTTGCCACAATTGATCCAGGTGCGGGGCCAGCTGATCCAGGGTGCGGGCCAGACGATCATCGTTGCATTGGTCCGCTTCCAGATCCAACAGATCCGGCACGACCGTTTGGGCGGCCCACGCCTCGACATGAACCAGGGGCATGGGGGCCAGCAGCCGATTGAGGACCAGCAACTCGGTGACGCGGCCCGGATCCAGATCGGCCGCGCTGGCACCCTGCGACAAGCAACACCGGTTGACAACGTCTCGCAACTGCAATTCTTCCAAAATGGGGACCAGCAGCGGCACGGCCCCCAACTGAGTTACCAGTTGTTGATCCAACTGGGCATTGAGCGCGGCGGCTTGACCGGTGGGGGCCGGAGCGGGTTCCGGCCAGTGCCAGGCGCGAATTGGACGCGGACGGCGGGGCATGGGCAGACTCTCCAACCAACGAGAATGGCTCGGTCTGCTGGCATAGGGCATGGTCCTGAGGACCAGCTTACCCAGAGAGTCTATCATGCATCACCGTGCGAAATCCAGACTAAGGGCTCGACCCCTTGTTCTTCGGCTGATTTTACGCTCAGCACCGGCCCGTGTCAATCAGAGGCGCTGCCGCGTGGGCGCACAACACCCCGCCGGCAATCCGGCCATCGGCAAAGCGTACGGCTCAGGGTTTCGCGGGGCCGCCGCCTCGCGTGCCGCAGGCGGCGTTCACGTGTTGACGTCTGGACCGCGAAAGCCGCGAAAATCGACACGAAAACGCCCGAAGCGCCCGGCGCGACCACGGGACCGGCGAGCATGGCGGCATGCGCAGCCCGGCCGGGCCGCGCCCGCACCCCCTCTCTGAGCGCCTCGCCGGTCCGCGGCGAGACCTTTTCGTGTCTTTCGCGTCGTTTCGCGTGTTTCGCGATCCAAACGTTTCCCGCGGTTTCGCGTCGCTTCGCGATCCAGACCGCCCGCCATCACGATATCCACGTAATTGCACGCGACGGATACGGAGCTCCATGGATGGGCGTTGATCAGGCCCAACGGGCGTCCATCCCGTGCGGGGACTTTCGTGTTCATCCGGCTTATCCTGTCTGGCCTCGATGGCATTTCTCCCCGGCACGCTTGACCGTGGTACCACGGCGTGGTACTATCGGTTCGTGAACAAGAAGCACACCGCGACCTTCGCCCACATCTTCGCCCGTCCCGGCCAGCCTCAGCTGAGATCTGGAATACAAGGGTTTCGTTGGGCGGTTTTGGTACTTGGATGGGGATGAAAACCTCCACGGGGTCGTGCTGGGCACGAACGACATGATCCACTTTCAGGGCAAGGACGTGCCAGAGCTGCGGCAATCGCTCCAGGAAGGCGTCGAGGACTACCTGGCGTGGTGCCGCGCCGAAGGCAGAGAGCCGGAAAAGCCCTACAGCGGTAAATTCAACGTTCGCATCCCGCCAGGCTTGCACCGGCGCATTGCTCTGCTGGCGCAGGGCGCGGACCTCAGCCTCAACGAATGGCTGGTCCGCGCGCTGACCCAACAAGCCGACCAGGAACAAGCCCCAGAACCTGCCAGGTAGCACGACAAGGACCCGTCCGTGAGGCGGATGGCCGTCCGCCAGGCACGACAGAGCCAGGTCTTTCTCTCTTCAAGAGCGGAGGTTTGGTATGAGTCAACAAGCATCTGAAAGGGTGGCACTTATCACAGGTGCCAACAAAGGGATCGGCTTCGCAGTTGCCCGCGAGCTGGGCAAGCAAGGCGTCACCATTCTAATTGGGAGCCGGAACCGGCAGGCGGGAGAAGCGGCGGCCTCGGTGTTGATCGCGGAAGGTCTGAAGGCGCGAGCGCTCGTGATAGACGTCACCGACCAGGGCACCATCGATGCGGCGGCAGTTGAAATCGATCGCGCATTTGGCAAGTTGGACATTCTGGTGAACAACGCCGGCATCGCTCTCGAGTGGGTCCAGCCAAGCGCAGGCGAGGTCGAGATGATCCGGAAGACCTTTGAGATCAACTTCTTCGGCGCCTTTGCGGTCACGAAGGCGTTGCTGCCATTGATCAGGAAGGCCGAGGCGGGCCGCATCGTCAACGTCTCCTCGGGCCTTGGCTCGCTGACGAACTTGAGCAACCCGGCATCCGACTTTCATTCGTTCAATAGCCTGGCCTATTCCGCGTCCAAAGCCGCGCTCAACACCATGACCGTCACGCTCGCCAGGGAATTGCGCGCGACGCCGGTAAAGGTCAACTCCGCCGCCCCAGGCTATACTGCGACTGCCCTGAACAATTTTGCGGGCACGCAGACGCCCGAGCAAGCTGCCCCTGTGATCGTTCGGCTGGCGACCTTGCCCGCCGAGGGACCTACGGGCGGGTTTTTCAATAAGGACGGCCCGCTGCCCTGGTAGGCCCCTCTCTTTGGATGGTTTCGAACCAAGAGGTCCCGATGGAAAATGGGCTGGAGATCCACAAGGCGGATTGCCCCTATTGTGGCGCGCCGCTCACCCTGGGGCCTGGAGTTGACTACCTGCAGTGTGCCTATTGTGGTAGCCAGCTTCTCGTGCAACGCGGCGCCGGCTCACCTGGCCAGGCGCCGGTCCTCTACGTCCAGCAGCCCTCGTCGGCCGAGCGCTGCCCAAAATGCGGCCGGCCCGACACGGTCGCAAAGGCATCAGCTCTCGCGAACGGCGGGAGCTCTGGCGCACCGGAGCAGGGCAAGCTGGCCCTCCAGCTGGCCTTTCCCGGCGTCGATCCCAGCCCCAAGCCGCAGCCAGGCGGCAGCCCCCCTGGCTGCTGGATCGCCTCAGTCGTGACGTCCCTGGTCGCGGCCGGCGCGGCTGCCGCAATCTCCCTCCAGGTGTTTCCCGGCGCCGACCGGGCCGCCGTCGCCATCGTCTTCGGGCTCGTCCTCGCCGCTGCGCTCATCTTGTTCATCCGCCTGATGCGGCCGGGCCCGGTGCCGCCAGAGATCGAGAGCAGGGAGCGCGATGAGAAGAATACCCGTATGAAAAAGATCTATCAGCGCGTCTGCTACTGCTCGCACTGTTCCGTCATCTGGATCGAAGGCCACCAGAGCGTCTACGACCCCCGCGAATTAGCCATCCTCTTGCACGCGGCGCGCCGCAGCGGTGATCGACGGTCCGCGCCCCTGGTAGACATGGGGAGGGGATAAGCGGGCCAGCAGGCGCTTTCTCAACCGGACCGGGCCTGGAGCGATGAGAAGCGACCCGGACCCTGGGCGTCGAGAACATCCCGAACCTCTGGCGTTCTCTATCCCCGCGGACGCCGCTCCGTGCATCCGTGGTCGGCCCTCGGCGTACCACACTTGCAAAGTTCGTGCGATTTACATTAGACTGGCCCCAATGGATGAGTCTGCGGTGCTCGAAATCAGGCATCTCACGAAGATGTTTCGTTCGGTGGCGGCGCTGGACGACGTATCGCTGCTGCCCCTGCCGGCAGCCATCCACGTGCTGCTCGGCGAGGACGGCGCGGGCAAGACGACGCTGATGAAGATCCTGGGCGGCCTCATCCCCACCTCGGCCTACGAGGGAGAGATCCTGGTCGAGGGGCATCCGGTCAGCATCCGCACTCCCCAGGACTCCTTCCGCCATCGCATGGCCGCGGTGCCGCGCGGGCTGGGCGTGTTTCCGGGCATGAGCGTGCTCGATAACATCCTGGTCGGCCACCGGCCGGGCGACCGTTCCCTGTTGAGCGGGTCTCGGGCGGCCCGGCAGCGGGCCGAGGGAGCGCTGCGCCGGGCCGGCCTCAACTTGCCCCTGGACCTCCGCGTCGACCGGCTCAACCCGGCCCAGCAGCGCCAGTTGATGCTGGTCAGGGCGCTCAGCACCGACCCGCGCCTCATCGTGTTGGACGAGCCCTCGGCCTTCTTGTCCGGCCCCGGCGAATTGGCCCAGCTGATGCGGGCCCTGCGCGACCTGGCCGGCCAGAACCTCGCCCTCCTTTACCTGACCCGCCGGCCGGAAGAGGCCATGCAAATCGGCGATCGCATCACTATCCTGCGCGATGGCGCCATCGTGGGCAGCTACCAGCGGGCCGGCTTCGACCTGACGACGCTGGTCATGACGATGAGGAGCCAGCACCCCGAACGCTCCCCCGGCCCCGAAGGTGGCGAGGAGTCGGACGGTCTGTTCGGTTCCCTGCGCTCGATATTCGGCTTCGGGCCAAGAAGCTGAACAGATCGCACCATGAAAGTGCACAACGCCTTGCCTGGGAGCGCCGGCATCTTGCCGGCTACGTCTCCACACGCCGGGGCCGGCAGGGATGCCGGCGCTCCCAGGGGGAGACTGCGTCAGCGGCGGCGCGCAAATCCATAAGGCGACCAGTTTAGATAGATGATGCGTCACAAGCCACGCCGGAGCTGCAGCCTCAACGCCGCAGGCCTCGGGCCAGCCGCCGCAGGCCCCTGGCAAAGGCCACCGAAGGGAGGTCCCGCAGGCTCCGCAGCTCCCACGTGTATTGTACGTACCTGGGAAATGCGGCAAGCTGGCCGGCCCGGCTCCGGCCGTCATGCAGTGGGGAGTAGAGCAGGTAGCAATACCACAGCGCGGGCCACCAACCAAGTGCGCTGAAGCAGCGCGTATTGGTGTAGTACGCCGAACGCTCCAGGCGAGACACGGGTGCGGTCTCCAGCTGCGTCACGACCTCCTGAGGGATGGCGACGTTCAGCGTGGCAAGATAGCGCAGCGCCCTGAGGGCGGTCAAGGCGAGGTGGCGCTTCTGAGCCTGGGCGACAAAGCGGTCCCAGTCAAGGGGGGCATAGGGCTTGCGGATCAGCGTTGCGGCGTCCGCCGCCCAGCGCATCGGGGGCACGGAGCTCCAGTTCGCTCCATGGGCGCAACAGTGCAGCAGCTGGTCGGCCGGGTTCAGCGCCAGGGCAGGCGCCTCACACAGGGTCATCGGCACAGCCGCGGCCCAAAAGTCGTCATCGGCATCGGGCGCGCACGACTCGATCAGCAGGTGCCAGTGAAGGTCCAGCGCCTGGTTTTCGGCATCACGGAAGCTGTGCGCATGGCGAGTACAGAGATAGTCAGGGGTCACGGGCCCAGGCCAGGGCTGCTGTGGGCTCCAGCCGAGTCGATCCAGGACCCGAATGGCCTCTTTGACCTGCCCCGTCGGCACCAACACATCGAAATCGTCCATGGGCCGCAGCCCCGGGTCGCCGTAGCACAGGGCCGCCAAAGCGGCGCCCTCGAGGATCATGGTTCTGATCCCCGCGGCCTGTAGCTCTTTGAGAACGCCGGCAACCCGGTTGAAGAAAAGCCGGTTCTGGTACCATGTCTTGCGATAGACGCCCTTGTACACTTCCAGCAGGGGATCTGCCAGGCCCTGAGCGCGCAGATTGCAGTACAGCAGCGGCAGCATCCGGAAGGATGCGTAATCGAGCCTCTCGATGTCCCCTCTGCGCCAGGCAGCCCATGCATCCAGCGCCGGGGTCCCGGTCTGCAGCGCGGCTTGCAGGAGCAAGGTCTGGTCGGCGGTCGGCCAGTTGCGCCGGTCCGTGTCTCTCGCATTCATGCGTTCCACCACATCCATCCGGCAGCGCTTATGCAATCGACGGGCCCGGCCAGGGTTTTGCCCGGCTTCACGTGTCCGCACATCCGTTCTTGCGCCTGCGGTCCAGAGCTGCTTTCAAGATGCGGGCATAATCGACACGGGCCGCGCGGGCCCGCAGCCCCAGGTTGGTCGCATGCAGCCGCCGGCGCATCACCACTTCGGGCAACATGACGCTCACGAGGCCCGCCTCTTGAGCTCGCAGATACCAATCTATGAACTCGCCCACCTGCCAGCAGGTCTGAAAGGGCCCGACGCGCCGGAAGGCCTCCCTGCGAATCAGCATGGCTCCTGCATGATAGCCGGGCATCGCGCCAACAGGACATGCGATGGCGCCCCGCGCTGCCTGGTCCAGCTCGGGGCTGTAGAAGTGCTCGACGGCACCGAAGGCCGCATCCAGGGCCGCGTCGCTTTGCAGCCTGGCCACCTGAAGCGGCAGCTTGCCGGGGGTCCACAGGTCGTCGGCGTCAAGGAACGCGAGATAGAAGCCCTCGGCCGCCTCAGCGCCGCGGTTCCGAGCGGCCGCAAGGCCTTCATGGGGGGCCCGGATCAGGCGCACGCAAGTATCGTAACGCCCTGCTACCTCTGCGCTCCCGTCGCTCGAACCGTCGTCTACCACCAGCAGCTCCAACGGCCGGTAAAGCTGGCCCAGCACGCTCTCGATCGCCTCCGCAAGGTAGCGCTCGCCGTTGTATACCGGTATGACCACGCTCACCGACGGGCCGTCAGGCCGATAGGCCATTTCCATTACTCCGGCTGATTGGTTCATCCGCTAAGTTCCTCGCGGGGCCGCCGAGGGCTGCGAAGTCCCCGCAGGGGGAAGCCCGTAGGCTGATACACGAAGCCTGTTCAAACAGGCTGACACGCCGGTCGCGAGTGGGCCTCGGTGCACTTCGTATGCCAGCCGGGCACTTGAGTGCCCGGCGCCAGTGTGCAGCCAACTTGCCGGATGAACTACTAATGTCACGCCTGGCGCCGTCGCTGCAGTGAGGCCCGGAAGGCCAGCAACAGGCCGAGCGTCACTGCTTGCGTATCGTTGGTCACGTTCTCGTCGTGCAGGCGCCGATGCAGAAGGATCTCGGGCACCACCCCCATGGCGATGCCGGCGTCACGGGCTCTCAAGAACCAATCGCTGTCTTCGCTGGGGCTGAAGCTCCCATCAAATCGGCCGACGCGGTCGAAGACCTCACGGCGGGCCAGCAGCGTGCCCGTCCCGTAGCACGTCGGGTCCTGCTCGTAATACGCGCGGTTCAGGGCGGCCGGCCATGGCATGCCGGGCTCCAGGAAGACGTGCATATGGGTCAAGACGTAGCCGACGTCCGGGCGTTCCAGCAGGTAGGCCACCTGCACGCGCAGCTTGTCGGGCGTCCACAGATCGTCTGCGTCGAGAAACGCCAGCAACTCCCCTTGTGCTGCCGCGATACCTGCGTTGCGGGCCGCGGCGCTGCCCTGGTTCGGCTGGTAGACATACCGCACGTCATAGCGCCGCGCAATGTCCGCGGTCCCGTCAGTGGAGCCATCGTCGACGAGGATGACCTCCAGCGGCCGGTAATCCTGCGCGACAATGCTGTCAAGCGCGGGTGCCAGAAAACGCGCGCCGTTATAGACCGGGATGATCGCGCTCACCAGTGGGTTTAGCATCACCTGCTCCTTCCGCCAGCTTCTGATAGAGGTGCTCGTAGGCATCGACGAAGCGGTCGAAGCCGAATCGGCCCAGCGCGCGCTGGCGGCCCGCCCGGCCCATGGCCCGCGCGATCTCCGGATTGTTCAGCAAGTGCTCGATCCCGCCGGCCAGCGCCGTCGGGTCTTCCCTGGGCACCAGCAGGCCGGTTTCTCCATCAGCTACCACCTCTGCCAACCCGCCGGCACGTGCGGCGATCACCGGTCGCGCCATCTGCGCCGCCTCGAGCGCGACCAGGCCAAACGGTTCTTCCCAGCCGCGATGGGACGAGCACTACGGTCGCCGTGTTCAGCAGCTCGGGTACCTGCTCGGAGGGGAGCCAGCCCAGAAAATCGACCTGCCCGGCCACGCCCAGCGCTGCGGCCTGCCGCTCGAGGTCCAGCCACGCGGCCCCATCGCCGGCGATCACCAGACGTGCGGCCGGGTAACGTGCGCTCAGCCCGGCGAAGGCGGCAATGGCCAGGTCAAACCCCTTCTCACCCACGAGCCGGCCCAGGCAGACCAGCCGCGGCGAGCCGAAAGGCAGGGGCGCTGCCGGCAGCTCCGGCATGGGCAGGCTGTTCAGGATCAAGGAGGAGCGGGTCGCAATGGAGGGTGCCACCCGGCGCCAGGCCAGCAACGTAGCCGACGACACTGCCGTCACCCACCTTGCATCGTTCAGTGCCCGGCCGAATAGCATGCCGTCGCCAACATGCGGCGGAGGTGGCGTGTGCAGCGTCAGCAGGGCCGGAGCCGGGTAGGTGCCCAGGGTGCGGTCGTGGAAAAACAGGCTGGGCCCGGCGATGTTTATGTGCACTACTTGAGGCCTTACGGCCCGCTTGATCGCGGCCACCTGCTCCATACCGGCCCGCACGGCTGCCAGGTCACGCCGTCTCAGCCAGCTATTGAACGGGAGCCGATAGATGAGCACGCTGTCGTGATATTCCTGGGCCGGCAGAGGGCGCGGGCCGCTCGCGGTGATGACGGTGACCTCATGCCCGCGCCTCGTCAGCGCGGTGACCAAACGCTGGCTGCTGATTTCGATGCCGCCCAGGTAGGGCCAAAACAGCTCCGCCCAGTAGAGCACACGCACGACGTCACCTCTCCGGCAGCAGCTTCCAGAGCGCCTGAGCGACGCCCTCGAGGTCGGTGCCCAGTTCCAGGCGGTAGCAAGGCACCTGGCGCAAAAAGCCGGCGATCAGCCCCAGCTCGGCTGTGCCCGCCCCGGGGAAGCGCAAGAGCGTGGAGGGAGCCGTCCCGCGCAGCGCCGCTGCCGGCGTCGCCGGCGCGATGGTGGTCTCCGCACGCCCGGTGATGTTGGGGATCAGAACCGCGCGCACAGGAAAGCCCGTGGCCACGCGGGCAGGGTCGCACTCTCGCAGGAACAGCATCGCTTTCTCGCTCTCCAGGCGCGTGGCATTGGCAACGGCGGGCATCAGTTGTGGAAAGCGAGCGCGCATGCCGGCAGGTTCTGTGCGGATCGAGCTGTAAAGGCTGTAGACATAGGGCGAAGGCTCCTGGGCCAGCAGG
>CAWEHT010000280.1:0-6960 GCA_963808455.1 uncultured Chloroflexia bacterium
GGCATCCGTGCACCCCGCGGGCAGGGTCGAGCGCGGCCCATGTTGCCGCCAGCGCGCGGAGGTCGAGGTCTGGCAGCTCGCCTGCACCGGGCGGAGCACCGGCAAGGGCTTGTTCCAACAGGGACTGCGCCTGCGCCGTGTCGACGCCGGCCCAGCCGGAGGCGGCCAGGCGCAGGCCCCATGCCCTACCTTGCGCGGCCTCCAGCTCGCCGGCGAGCTGGAGGCCCGATGCCAGGTCATCCGATGACCCGAGGGTGCCCTCGCGCACGGTCTGCGCCTCGCCCCACAGCGTGGAACCGTCCGGCGCCTGGCCGGCAGCGGCCGCGGCGGCGACCAGTGCCTTCTGCGCTTGCGCGCGGTCCACGGATTGCCAGCTGCGCCGGCGAGGCCGAGGAGCCAGGCCTGGGTCTGGGCCAGGCCGGCCGATGTAGAGGGCGCGCCCGGCCACATCGAGCGCGGCCAGGCGCGCCTGGCTCTCGGGGTCGCTGCCGGCGGCCGGCGGCAGGGCCTGCTGAAAGATCGGCAGGCTGAATAGGACGAAGACGGCGGCCAGCGTTAGCCACAGGCGCGCCGGCCAGCGGGCGGGGCCCGGGGCCTGGGGATGCGCCAGGCGGGTCGCGAGGCGCATGCCCAAGACGGACGCCAGGACCAGGGCCAGGGTCACCAGGCCGGCGACGGCCAGCACCCACCGCCATCTGGCGGCCTGGTCCAGGCTATTGAGCTGCGCATAGGTCTTGCCCAGGCGGTAGCGCAGGCTCTGGGCCTCGGCGGTGAACACGTCGAGGCTGGTCACAGGGGTATCGAGCAAACGGCTGTAGCCCTGGCGCGCGCTCTCGATCTGGTCGTCGAACGGCGGCGCCAGGGCTGCCCACGGAGGAGCGGGCATGCTGAACGGCCTGCAGCAGGCGCTCAGTATAGTAGACCTCCTGGCGCACGCGCGTAGCTGCCGTGCAGCCGCCGGCGGCGGCACCCTCGATCCCGCCGTTCCATGCCAGGACGCTCGCGGGGCGATCATCGCTTGCGGTGTGGCAGCTGGCGCAGTAATTCCCGGGGTAGGCGCCGGCCGCCTCGGCGGCCGGCGCCTGGCTCAGGGCGCCGGTGGGCGCAGGGGGGGCAGGCCGGCTTGCCCTGATGAGGATCACGGCCACGATCAGGCAGGCCGCCCCCAGGCTGGCCAGCCACGGCGCAAACCGGTTCCATTTCATGTCCGACCCGTCTCCGTCTTGTCCTCCGTGCCGGGAGAGGGCGCAGCTCGCTCGGCAGGAGCCGACCGTATCCACCGCAGCAGCCGGACATCCGCGGCGAGGACCGCGACGGCGATCCCGATAGCAATCAACGAGCCTATGCCGGGCGTGTCAACCAGCCAGTGTGCCATGCAAGCCTTCCAAGCCTTCTTTTGCCAGCTCCTGGGCCTTCTCCCGGGCGAGCGCCACCACCTCTCCCTCCTCAACCTCCCACAGCGAGATGGCCGGGAAAAGCTTGAAGAAGAGCAGGAACAACAGGGCGAACAGGGCCAGCGACCCGGCCATGATGGCCAGCTCGTTCCAGGTCGGCGTGTATGCGCCGTGAGCTGGTCCGAGCGATGGGCGGGTCAAGGTCGGGACGACGATGGTAAAGCGCTCGATCCACATGCCGACGACGATCGCCAGGGACGCGATGAAGCACCCGAGGGCGTGCGGCCGCGCCGCCAGAGCAGCACGCCGAACGGTATCGCCAGGTTGCAGGCCAGCATGCCATAGAACCAGGGCGCGAACTCCTGGCTCAGCTTGGCCGCCAGCACTTGCGTGTCCTGCACCATCGTGCCGTAACCGGTCGTCAGGTATTCCGACAGGGTGAAGTAGCCCCAGAAAGCGCTCATGACCAGCAGCAGGATGCCGAGGTAATCGTACTGCTTGGCGCCGATAATGGGTTCCAGGTGCCAGGCGCGGCGAACGATAGTCATGAAGATGAAAAGCATGGCGATGCCGGAATAGATCGCTCCGACCACAAAGTAGGGCCCAAGGATCGTGCTGTGCCACATCGGCTGCATATTCATGCCGAAGATCCACGACACGACCGTGTGGACCGAGACTGCGATCGGGATGATCAGGATCGCCATCACGCCGATGCCCCGCTCCAAACGGCGGCGCTGCTCACGGCCCCCGTGCCAGCCGAGCGCCATGACCGTATAGAGCCGCAGCCGCCAGGTGCCGTGACGCCCCTCCCCCTCGCCGCCGACCAGGCGGTCGCGCAACCGGGCCAGGTCAGGGATCAGCGGAAGGTAAAGATAGAGCGTGCTGCTCAACATATAGACGCTGACGCACGTGACGTCCCACAGCAGTGGCGACTGGAAGCGGCCCCAGTAGAACAGGAAGATGATGCGCTCGGGCCGGCCCAGGTCGATCCAGATCTGCAGGGCGCCGAGGATCAGGGCGAAGAAGGTGATGGCTTCGGCGATGCGGGTGATTGGCCGCCGCCATTCGGCCTGGGTGACGCGCAGGATGGCCGAGATGAGCGTGCCGGCGTGGCTGATGCCGATGAAGAAGACAAAGTCAACGATGTACACGCCCCAGTAAACGGGGCGGTTAAGCCCGGTCACCCCAAGCCCCAATGTCCACTGCCTGGCCACGGCAAACATCCCGGCCAGCACCAAAAGCCCCAGGCCCGCGCAAACCCAGCGGAACTGCTTGCCTGTCCCACGCAGAGGGGCGAGCACGATGCGCTCCAGCTCGGATTCATGCTGAGCCGACAAGCCTGCCTCCATCATCCCTGTTTGAGATAGTAGACTTTTGGCTGCGTGCCCATCTCTTCCTGCAACCGGTAGGCACGCGGGCTGCGGGCAAGTTGTGAGACCAGGCTATCGGGATCGTCCAGATCGCCGAAGTAGCGGGCATGGCCGGTGCAAGTTTGTACGCAGGCCGGGATGTAATCCGTGGCCTGGAACGGCCGGCCGGCCGCCGCAGCTCTTTCGCGCGCCTTGCGCAGGCGCTGCACGCAAAAAGTGCACTTCTCCACCACGCCTCGGGGACGCGGCGCCACCTCAGGGTCGGGGTTGAGGTGTGCGCGCAGAGCCTCCGGCCACTCGGGTGGGTACCAGTTGAAATAGCGCACCTGGTAGGGGCACACGACCGTGCACATACGGCAGCCGATGCAGCGCGAGTAATTCACGAGCACCAAGCCTTCCTCGTTCTTGTAGGTCGCGCCGACCGGGCAGACGCGGACGCAGGCCGGGCTGTCGCAGTGCTGGCATGGGCGGGGGATGAGGGTCACGGTGGGCCTCGGATAGCTGCCGTCTATCGAGCAGAGCACCTCATTCCACAGGATGGTCCGGCCATGCTCCGCCTGGTCTGGCCCGGCCACAGGCGTGTTGTTCTCCATGCGGCACGCCAGTGTGCAGCTCTGGCAGGCAAAGCATTTGTCCAGGTCGATGACCATGCCCCAACGTGTCATGATGCCGATCCTTAGGCCTTGTACACCCTGACCCGCGTGATCCCATCCCCGGCCCGCAGCGCGTTGGCGTTGGCGCCGACCTGCAGGCTGGGCCGCGCGCCGCGCCCCCAGCGCACGTTCGTGAAGCGGCCCTGCCAGCCGGGCATGAAAACCGCATCCGGCCACAGCCCGGGATAGGGGCGGGCGCGCGCCTGGATGCGCCCGGCGGGCGATTCCACCCAGACCAGGTCGCCGCTGGCCACGCCGGCAGCGGCCGCAGCCGCCGGGCTGATCTCGACCCAGCTGTCCCAGCGGGTGTTGGATTGCAAACCGTAGCACTCCTGCAGGCTCGGGAGGATGCCCGCCCAGCCGGCCGGCTCGGTCATCAGCCCCTGGCCGATGAGCAGGAGCGGGTAGGCGTCCGCCGGAGCATCGCCGGCTGCCACCGGCAGCTCGAAGTGCGGCAAGCACGCCATGTCCTCCGGTGCCTCCAGGGCGGCAAACAGCTCCGCGCGAAGAAGTCAAAGCGCCCGTCGCCCGGCGCGTTGAGGCGATCCCTGCCCACCACGGCGCGCCACGCAGGGCTGCCGGGGGCCGCGTGGGGATACGACAGCTCCGACCAGATGCCGTTCCTGGCCAACGCGGCCGTGTTGACGTCCCCGCCGGCCAGCCGTTCCTGCACCAGGTCGCGGTACGTGTGCCACGGATGGGCAGCCGCCACCGGCCCGCCGAGCAGGGCGGCCAACTGGAGCAGGACGTCGCCTACGTCCCGCGTGTCGCCCACCGGACGTTCGAGGACCGGCTGATGCAGCGAAAGGCCCGCGAAGCCCGTCCCCTCCAGGTAGTCGTCGCCCCACGTCTCCAGGAATGCGCTGGCCGGAAGGATCAGGTCGGCATGCGCTGCGCTCTCGTCGAGCGTCGAGGCGAAGCTGACCACGAAGGGCACTTTCAGCAGGGCTTCGGCGCAATCCGGGCCGGCGCTGCCATCGTGCACCGGATCGGCATCGTGCAGGAAGAGTGCCCCACCGGGTAGGGCTGGCCGCTCGGATCTGGCCGGCCAGGCGACCGGCAGCCCCGACGCCCAGGTTCTGATCGCTGCTTCCGGCGCCATCGACGCGCGGCTGCGCCAGCCCGGCGCGCGCGGTGCCATCGGCGGCCGCGGCCGGCCAGGGGGCCAGGCGCGGGAACCGCTGGACGAGCACCCCACCCGGCGCGTCGATGGCCCCGACCAGGGCGTTCAGCGCATGGATCGCCATGGCGGTGTAGAGCTCGTGCCCGCCATCCAGCCCATAAAATTCGAGAGGCAGCACGGCAACGGCAGGCCTGTTGGTCGCGAACTCGCCGGCCAGGCGGGTGATGTCAGGGGCCGGCGCACCGGTGATGGTCGCCACCTGGTCGGGGCCGTAGTGGTCGAGCACCAGGCTCCTGAAACCCCTGTGCGGTTGCCCGCCGTCGTCAGAAAAGTCCTCGAAGCCAAAGGTGAAGTTGCGGACGAAAGCTTTGTCGTACAACTCATCGTTGATGATGACGTTGGCCATGCCGAGCGCCAGTGCGGCGTAAGTCCCCGGGCGGATGGGCACCCACTCGTCGGCCTTGATGCCCGTCAACGAGAGGCGAGGATGCGCGGCGACCAGCCGGCCGCGATCGGGCCGGCCTCGGCGCATGAGGGCCGCGGCGCCCAGGTAGGCCATCACGTGGCGGCTGCTTTCCAGAAGATTGCCGCCGAAAGCCAGCACATAGCGGGCGTTGGCCAGGTCGTAGACCGGCAAGCCGTCGATGCCCTGGGTCACGAACATCGCCAGCCGGGCAGCCTGCTCGCCGGGACTTTCCAACGCGATCGTGTTGGGCGAGCCATAGGCCGTCATGAAGCGCTCGATCAGGTCGCGGATCTGGCCACGTGTCGCGCCATGCAAGAAGACCACGCTCTGCGGCTGACCCGCCGCTCGCAGCCCGGCCAGAACGCCGGCCACCCGCTGCAAGGCATCATCCCAGGAGATCTCTCGCCAGTCGCCGCCTCCGCGTGCCCCTGCCTGCAGGAGCGGCCGGCGAATGCGCTCCGGGCTGTACAAAGCCTCCAGAGACGCCTGGCCCTTCAGGCAACAAGCGCCCTGGTTGACCGGATGCAACGGATTGCCTTCGACCTTCACGGCCTGCCCGTCCACGACACGCACGTTCAGTCCGCAGCCTGACGGGCAGAGTGCGCAGGTTGTCTTGACCCAGCTCTCCTGCGCCGGCGCGGCGGCCGCCACCGCGCCATCGGGGCCTGGGCCCAGGCTCTGGCCGTTCTCGAGCAGCGAGTGCATGCCGCCCGCGGCGACAAGAGCAGCCAGCGAGGTCGCCGCGGTCCCCCGGTCCTGAGAAAGGCGCGCCGCGAAAGTTTCGCCATACCGTCAATTCCCTGGGTAATTCTGCAGCCAGCGGTAGTACGCTCCGGCCTGCCCCTGCTTGAGCTGCAGGGGTGCCGCGGGGCTGGGCGTGCCGGGCGGAGCCTGGAAGTCACCCGGGTTGGCCTGCGTGTGCACGCCCAGGGCCTCGAGGGCCTGCGCGAGGTCGGGCACCGCACCGAGCTTGCCGGCAGCCACCCAGGCCAGGCCGCGCGGCGAGCGCGGGCCGCCGCCGGAAGGGCTGACGTGGCAGCTCGCGCACGGTTCGCCCATCTGCGCGGCGTATTCCGGGAGCGCCTGGGCCGGACGGCTGGCCAGGGCCACCCCTCCGATGGTGGCCAGCATGGCCAGCAATGCGACAAACCAGCGTGCCTTCATGGCGTTCGCACCTATCAGCCCACCGTCACGTGGTCCCCGACGACGGTCGCCGCCAGCCGCTCCAGTGGCAACGGCGGTGGGCCGCTCACCACCTGGCCGAACTGGTCGAAACGTCCATCATGGCAGGGGCAATGGAATTGATCCTGGGCGGCTTCCCACTGCACCGTGCAGCCCAGGTGCGTGCAGACGAGAGAAAAGGCCCTGACGCCCTCTGCGGTTCGCAGCACCAGGGCGGGAGCCCCGGCATAGATGAGCGGCCGAGTCGCGGCCCACGGGCAGCTCGGCCAGCGGGAAGCTTACCGGCCGGGCCCTCCTGGCGCCGCGGGTTCGGAAAAGCAGTCCCTGAACCAGGGACCCGGCCCAGGCCGCGCCGACTGCGGCCAGGCACCATTGCAGGAAGCGGCGCCGAGAGGCAAAGACCGAGGGGGTGGCCGGCGGATGCGTCGATTGCGTCATGAGTACCTTCGCCGTCAGTTGCTGATCAGCCTGGCCCCAACGTAGCTGTGGCAATTGTTGCAGGAGTTTTCAGGCGTGTGGCAGTAGAGGCAATCCGCCTCGGTAAGATCACCCCGGTTGAGCACGTCCATGTGATGCGTCTCCCACCACGGCAGCGGGCTATGGTATTCCGGCGCTGCGATGCCGGGGGCCACGCGAGCATCCAGCGGGCCGGAGCCGCCTGTAGCGGGTGGCGTCACGGGGGAGGGATAATAGGCCACAACCAGGGCCGCAACCAGGGCCACGCCCAGGACCAGGACCAATACTCGCACGAACGGAGACCTCCCTAGAGCTT
>CAWEHT010000281.1:0-12113 GCA_963808455.1 uncultured Chloroflexia bacterium
CGTACATTTGATCCACGATGAACGTGATGTCGGCCTGAACGTTGCCGGTGAGTTCCAGGATCCCGCGGGGCAGGTAGATTATGCCCGTCGTAGTCCCCTGGCCAGTGCTTAGGGGCGAGGTGTTCAGCTGCGGATTCCCGACCAGCTCGAAGGTGGTGTCAGCGCTGACGTTGTGGCAGCTGCCTTTGTTGCCACAGTTGAACCGGTTCGTGGATGTGGCATGCGACTGGTAGATCACGACACCTGCATAGCTGCCTGACGCCTGCGGCGTCAGGGCCATCGAGGGGTTTCCCGACTCCTTGAGAGCAGCATCGTTGCCGTCCTGATCCGGCATGAAGTAGAGCAGCACACCATTCCCATTTACGATGGGATTGCCGGCCAGGGTCAGGTTGCCGCCCTCGAAGATGTATGTCCCAGGGCCAAAGGTCACACGATCGTTGCCGATCAACGAGAGGGCGGCCTGGGAGCCACCCTCGAAAACGTACGTGCCCGGGTTCGTGCCGTCCCCGAAGGTCACGATGGCGTTACCGCTGACGGCGAGGCCTCGACTGAAGATATATGTGCCGGAGCCAAAGTTCAGGCTCTCGTTCCCGGCGTAGTTGACCGGCAGGTCAAAGGCATACTGGCCGGCGTTGAAGTCGATCGTGTCGTTTCCAGGAAGCGACACATCGCCAGTGTAGTGGCAGGGCGAATAGGTATGCACAACCGTGCCGTCTTGGTCGCTGATGGTTGGTGGCGTGCAGTTGGCAGGCGGCGATACTTCGGGCACCGTCGGCGCGGGCAGATCGGCCAGGGGATCGGCCACCGGCTGCGAGTGCGTGGCCACCGTGGGGCTGATCACCACATCGCCGAAGGCAGAATACCCGCCGACGACCGCCAGCGGCTGATCGGAGGGCGTCAACACGATGACGTCGCCGGTGAACTGCGCCGCCGAGCTTGAGTTCGAGTCAATCGTAATGCCGCCGTTGGTGCCATCCAAAATGGCGTCGCCGATCACCGAGAGGCTACCCTGGTCGGAGCCCAGGCATTGGACGGGCGCGTAGCCGTCCAGCACCAGCACGGTGGGGCCTTGTGTTTCCGAGTCACAGGCAGTCTTCGGCTGCACACCCACCGGCTGCGATTTGGCCGATTTAGGCGTTCCGGCCGGCGTAGACCGGGGCAGGTTGTTTACGCTCCCCTTTGGTTTGCTTCCATCGGCCGCCAGGCCGGACGCTGCACCGGGCAACTGGTTCAACCGCAGGCTCACCATCATCGGGGACGGGTAGTCTTGTACGGGTTCGTTCGAGGCAACGAACGCGGGCTGCCCGTCCTCACCCGTCAGGGGGACGGCGGCGGAGCGCGCAGCAAGCTCGACCGTGCCTTGGACAGGCTGCCGGTAAATGGATGTGCTGCCCTGCCCGACTGCAGAGCCGGCGGAACCTACCAACAGGGGCGCCACGAGGGCTGTCGCGACAAGGAACTGCCCACCACGCGACAGGCGGCGCTGCCAAATGCCAGCCGTTTTCCGCATCAGATGGGTCTTGGACATCGTGCCTCCCTTTGCCTGGGGTGTAAGAGTTGCTCCCTGAATATCTCTTGCGAGTGTGGATCAGGTGATCGCTGCGAAGACTTACCGCTGTGTTCGAGCCACGGCCCGTTGCACGGGGTCCGCCAGATCACAATATATGGCCCAAAGCGCACACACAATGGTACTGTGGTACCGGTGGCCGGCCCGCACGACCCGCTGATGTAACCCTCATAACCTCTCAGGGCTCGGTCTAACAGCCCCACGGCCAAGCCAGGGCAACGCAGCGCGGCGTCGGCCTGCTCAGCCGCACTGGCGAAAGAGCGCTTGCCCGCGGCCGCGTCGACCGAGCCGAAGCAGTGATCGCGCGTCTCGAGGATTACATTAGCGCTCCAACATCGGCAGGTACGCCGGCTGCATGGGGCACGTTTGCGACGGGGCCTGGCTGGGCGCAAAGTTGCCGTCGCCACCGTAGCTGGCCGCGATCTGATGGGAACCGGAGCTGAGGGCCAGCGGAGAGCAGGTCGCCAGCCCGTCGCCAGCCAGGCTGCAACTGGGCCCCGGTGCGTTGTCGACTGTGAAGGCCACGGCGCCGGTCGGCTCGCCGACGAGGCTCGCCGGCTTCACGGCAGCGGTGAGGTTCACCACCGTGCCGACGGATGGATCGCCCGCGCAGGTGAAGCTGGTGTTCGTGCTGGCCCGATTCACGACCTGGCTGAGGTCAGCTGTGCTCGTCGCGAAGCTGCCGCTGCCGTCGTAGGTCGCCGTGATCTGGTGTGGCCCGACCGACAGCATGGACAGGGTGTAAGTCGCCTGGCCGCCCACCAGCGGGACCAGACCGGTGACCCGTCGCCCACCTGGAAGGTTACCTGGCCCTGCGGCGTGTCGCCGCCCGTCGCAGTGACCTTCGCCGCGACGGACACCGCCGCGCCGTACGTGGACGGGTTGGCCGAAGGGGTCAGGCTGATCACCGTCGAGTTAGGGTTCGGGGTCGGGGTCGGGTTGGCCGGGGTCGCGGTCGGCGTCGGGTTAGCCGGATTCACGACCTGCTGCAGGTACGCAATGCTCGGCTCGAAGAGTCCGCCGTCGCCGTCGTAGGTCGCCGTGATATAGGTTATTCCGACCGGAAGCGTGTACGGGCCGTCGGTCGCCTGGCCGCCGCCCAGCCAGAGCTTGACCGGTGACTGGGCGCCCACGTAGAAGACCACCTGGCCCAGCCCGTTGCTGCCGTCTGTCCCCTTGACCTTCGCCGTGAAATTCACCGCAGCGCCAAGGATGGAGGGGTTGGCGGAAGAGGTCAGGCTGATCACCGAGCCCGGCGGCAGGACGGTTTGGGTGAAGGGCGCGGAGCTGGTAAGGAAGTTGCTGTCGCCGTTGTAGGCAGCGGTGATATGGTGGGTTCCCGCGGCCAGCCCCGTCAGCGTCGTCGTGGCCTGCCCGGCCGACAGCGTGAGCGTCCCGTGAGGGACGTTATCGAGGTTCATGGCCACCGTTCCCGTAGGCGTGACGACCCCCCGCGACGTGACGTCCGCCGGAAGTACCGTGACCGTGATGGGCAACGCGGCACCATTGGCCGACGGGTTCGCCGAGGAGGTGATGGTCACCACCGTGCTGGCCTGGCTCACGGTCTGGGCGACCTGCGCCGAGGCGCTCTGGGCAAAGTTGGCATTCCCCATGTAGTTGGCAACGATCTTGTGGCTGCCGGCCGGCAACGCGTTCGCCCCGGCGAGCGTCAGGGTTGCCTGCTCGCCCGACAAGGGCTGTACCCCCTTCGCTACGTTGTCCACCGTGAAGCTCACGACGCCGGTGGGGAGTGTGATGGGGGCTCCCCACGTCGATGTTACGTTGACCGTGAAGGCCAGCGGCTGGCCGTAGGTCGAAGGGCTGGCCGGCACGTTCTGCCAGTTCGTGTAGGTCGGGGCCAGGCCGACCACCGCCGGCTGGCTCCAGGAGCCGGTGGCGGGGACCAGCGCCATCACCACCTGGCCCTCGTAAAGCTGCGGGCTCACCTGCACGCAGAACAATCCATCCGAATCGGTCGAGCCGCTCCCGAGGATGACATCCGTCGGGTTGTTCGTCAGGTCGTGGATCTCGACGGCGACGGGCAGGGAAAGCCCCGCCGGGGCCTCGACCGTCCCGCAGACCTTGGTGTCCTTCTGCACGGGCGGAGGCGCCACCTTCGCCTGGTAAGCAGCGACGGTCACGGCCCACGCCATGTATAGCTCGTCCCCGATCGGATCGAGGCAGGAAAACTGGCCCCGGTAGCCGCTGCTCAGCGGAAGGATGCTGCTCCCCGACGTGAACTTCACCGGCCCCCAGGCCGTCGTAGTGCGGTGCGAGATGGACACGCTGGCAGCCAGCGGGGACTGGATGCTGGCTGTGCAGGCCCAATCGATGACGCCGTCCCCGGCCAGTGCCGTGCTGTCCGGCCCCTTCCAACCAAAGGGCCCGACGCCGGCCAGCGTGCTGGCAACCGTGTCCGGAGTGCCCGTCTCCAGCGCCAGCGAAGCCATGGTCAGCGTGGCGGGCCGAGGCAGCCACGCCGGCCCTTCGTTGAAGGTGGCCGTCACGGTCCCGCCGGGCCGGATATACGAGGCCAGCTTTTGCAGCTGGTTGTTCTGCGTGCAATCGTTGGACGGCACATTGAACTGGTAGATGGGGACATTCTGCACGGTCTGCGAGGCCAGGTTATTCCCCAGCTGGCAGTAGCCGGTGCCCGTCCCCGTCTGCCCGTCCGGCGGCGTGTAGCCAACCGGGGAGGTGTAGGTCACCGTCACCGGCTCCGCGAACGGACGGGAGCAGGAAATCGATGCCGCGTGTCACCCACCCCGTGAGCGAGACGATCTTGTCGTCCTCCAGCACGTTCAGCGCGGCGCGTGTAGAACGTGGTGAAGACCTGGTTCCCGTCAGGGTGCAGCAGGAACACCCGCCCGTTGTCGCCAAAGTTGAGGTCTCCCGTTTTCGATGATTGGTCGCACTGATCGCTGATCGACGTGTAGGGGCCGGTTGCGGCGTAGCCGCCGCCTGCCAGGCTCGTGAGCTGGGTGCTGGAGGCCCGGTCCTTCTCGGGCACCACCCGCAGCGTGGCTCCGGCGGGAGCATTGCCGGCCACGATGGACTGGTTGGCGTAGAGACGGGCCGTGAGCTGGTTGACCTGAATCGTGCTGGTCCGGCCGCCGGAGACGATGGTCACCACGTCGCCCGGCTCCATATAGACGGAGCTGGCCTTGGGCGCCGCGGAAGTGTTGTAGTACGTATTGATCCACAGCTGGTCGTTGCCCAGCCACACTGGCACAGGCGGCACCGGGGCCGCCGCCTGCAGGATACTGCCATTCGCAGCCGCGACCGGTGATCGTTGGCGTGAACACGCCGCTGGCGATCCAGCCGTCCACGAAGGGAAAGTCCGACATCACGTAGTTGACGGGCGCCGCGTGCAGGCCGTGTAGACGAAGTTCGTGCCGGCCGTCTCGTAGCCCACGTAGCCGAAGGTGCCGGGCTGGAAGCCCACATGGTTGCTCGATCCGCACATCACCTGGCCAGACGCGAAGCTGCCGCTGCCGGTCGAAGTTACCTGCGCCATCCAGTCATTGTACGTGAATTCCTCGGTGACGTAGCCCTGGACCTCGCCGGCCGCGACGAGCAGGCGCGTGCCGGCCGGCGCTGCTGCCGGTCACCTGCTGCCCTGTCAGGTCCACGGTGGGCGTGATAGGCACCGTGGCGATGTCCACCACCTGCGACGTCGCGGTGTCGTAGCTGATGGTCGCCTCCACCGTCTTCCCGCCGAGGATCGTCTGGCCCAGCTTCACATACACAGGGCCGTCGATGCCCACGCCGGAGGCCGTGCCGCTCAGCCCACCCTGCCCGTTCTTGATGCCAATGGTGACGTTGGTTCCCGGCCGCGGCGCTGCCACGCCCTTCTCGAGGCCGCCGGGTGGTGACTGGATGGGGAAAGCATAGAAGGTGACGAAGGCCGAGTTCTCCAGGACGTCGAAGTTCTGGCCGAGGAAGGTGTAGACCTCGTCGCCCACAAACAGGCCCTGGTCGTTCGGCACCTGCACGCGCACAAAGCCCTCGACTCCCCGGGAGATGGTCACCGGCCCGCAGGTCGGAGTGACGCTGGTGCGGAAGCACGACGCGCTCGAAATTCCCGCTCGAGTCGCTGGTGACCTGGGCGTAGGTCATGCCGGCGCCGGGGGTCAGGTAGTTGTCCGGCACATGCAGCGATGTGCCGAGCGTGGCGATCACCGTCGTGTTGGTCAGCGTCGTCCCGCTCACCGTGCCCTGCATGACGCTGGCGCCGGCCTGGATATCGACCACGGACACACGCTTGTCCTGAGGCAGCCACGGCGGAGGCACCGCCGGATTCTCCCCGGTCGTGATCACGTGGATGTAGTCGCCCGGCTGGATCAGCGCCCACTGGCTGGAGTTGCTGGGGTTGACGAACGCCGCCTCGAAGTAGAGGCTGGTGTCGACATTGACGCAGTCTGGCAGGGTGGTGCAGGCGTAGCCGGCGCCGTCGGCGGGGATGTCGGGGACGCCGATGACGTTGCCCTGGCCGTCTTCCAGCGTGAGCTGCACCGTCAGGGCGCCAATGCTGGTGTTGCCCCACAGGAACGGCGAATGCACCTGGGCGAAGATGACCGACGAGATCCCCGACTGGCTCGCCTGGACCTCCCGCGGGGCGGCCGCCGCCTGGCCGGCGGCCGCGCCTGCCGCCTCGGACACCACGGACGCCACCCGCGGGTCACGCCGGAGCTCGGCGAGCGCCGCGCTGCTCAACTCTGCCCGGTAGACCCCCGCCACCTCATCCAACGTGAAGGCGCCCGCCAGCCCCCTGGTCCTCAGCCCCGCAAGCAGCGTGGCGACCTCGCCGGCCTGTTGCCGGCGCGCCGCTCGGCGGCCAGCTGCCCCGCCATGCTCCCCACGGTCGCCACATGGGGATTTGTCACTTGCACGGCATACGAGCCAAACGGACCGGCCGCCGCCTGGGCCGCGGCCGCCGCCTGCGGGACCACCCTCGGCTGCGCCGTGGCGGCCTGCGCGCCGGCGAGGGCCAGCGCCAGGAGAACGATCATCGAGCAGCAGCGTACCCACCGGATGTCCGCGTGCATCATTCTTGCCACCTTCCACGCGAGCAGCACAAAACCGCAGGCTTTTATGTCCACCGCCCCAATCTATTCCAGCCGGATCGTCAGAGCAATAGGAAATAGGGACGTGTTGCGCATCCTGTGGCCACGATCCGGCTGCTCGTCCTCCATAAATCGGGCTCAACAAGGGGCTTTCGGCATTCGTTGACGGTCCGCGCCTCCACAACGGGCGACGCCCGTCCCCGCGGTGGCCGCCAGCCCCGCCAAGAACAGCCCGATCGGCAGGGAAGCTATCAGGGCCAGCCCAAACCGCTCGGCGGGCACCAGCAGCAGCAGCGTGGCAAGGTACGTCAGGATCGCCGCGTCCCGCAGCGGGCGCGAAGGGATGTCTCGCCCGCCCACAACAGGAATGCCGGGACCAAGAGCAGCAGGTCGTGAAGCAGCGCGAACGGGCTCGCCAGGAGTGGGTACGCCACGGCCAGCGCCAACGCCACCCGGACGCGTCCGTGGTCTGAGATGTCCTTCGGTCCGGCCACGCGCAACCCCGATCAACAGCACGCTCGCCGCTGCCGTGCACAACCACATGCCCGCCTCCGCCACCCAATTCAGATCCCGAGGCAGGATCGTCGCCAGCAGCCCGTAGGGGGTGGCCAGCAGGTAGCCAGGATAGCCTGCCACCCAGGGCAGAGCCATGATCTGCGGGGTGGTTGCCAGGTAGGCCCGGTACGGCGCGACCCCACCGCCGGCAGGCTGGCGCAGACCCAAGCGCCGGCGGTGAGCAGGAAGCCGGCGATCGCCCGGTAGCGGCGCCAAACGATCCAGACGATCAGGAAGCCGAGCGCATACTGCGGCTTGTAGATCAGCAGGCCGGCCAGCGCGCCGGCCCGCAGCCATCGTCCGCGCAGCGAAAGCGCGCACACCCCGACCGCCAGCAGGAGCGTGAGCGCATGGTTCTGTCCCATCACCAGCCCCTCAACGAAAGGCAGGGAGGACAGCACGATGATCAGCAGCTGGCGTCGGTTGAGACGCGCTCCACGCAAGGCGGGCGGCAAGAGATACCTATACGCCAGCGCCACCGCCGCCACGGTGCAAGCGAAGGTCAGAAGAGTCCACAGGGTCAGCGCCCACACCAGGGGCAAATGGCTGAACAGCCCGTAAGCCCAGGCCACGTAGGGGGGACTGATGAAAGGATTGGTCCCCTGCCACACGGTTGGCCGTAGCAAAGCTTGCTGGACCCTGCCTTGCGCGGCAAGATCGTACAGGTGCCCTACGTCGCCGCGCGACTGCAGCCCAGCCGCGTAGAACGTGACGAAGTCGCTGCCGAGGATCTGCCCGCTGGCGCCGCGCCAGCCAGATCGCAGCAGCAGGTCGGCCAGCACCATGCACCAGGTGCCAGCCATGATCAGGATCGGATAGGCACGCAGTCTCCGTTCGTTGACCATCGGCAAGTTGCTTACTGCTTGACCTTCGCAGGCTCCGCCTCAGTGCGAGCTATCCAGGAACGGCAAGAAAAGGAGCAGTGTGCTGGTCGTGACGTTCACGGTCTGGGCCGGCGCCAGGCTGGGCAGGAAGTTGGCATCTCCGCCGTAGTTGGCGCCGATGTGATGGGTGCCTATGCTCAGGGCCGGAGGCTGGTACGCCGCCAGGCCGTTGGTCAAGGTGCGCACCACCGGCGCCCCGCTGTCGACCGTAAAGGTCACCACGCCGGTCAGCGACGCCGGGCGTCGCCGCCACGGCGGCGGTACAGAACACGATCTGACCGCCAGGCAAACTTGCCGGGCACGTCAGGCCGGTATTCGTGCCGGCCCGCGTGACGACCTGGGCATAGGTCTTCGGCAGGCTGGGGGCGAAATGGCTGTCGCCTCCGTAGACCGCCGAGATCTGATGCGTGCCGCCTCCCAGCGTCGAACGGTGAGTAGGATGCCTGGCCGCCTGCCAGGGTGTGGGCGACGGGCGTCCCGCTGTCGACGGTGAAAGTCACGAACCCCGTGGGCGTGCCGCTCGCCGAAGTGACCGTGGCCGTAAAGCTCGTCGCGGCGCCATAGACAACGGACGGGGTGCCTGAGGAGGCCAGGTTGAGCGCCGTCGTCGCCCCCTTGACCACCTGTACTACGGCCGCAGAAGCGCTTGGCGCGAAGTTGGCGTCGCTGCCATACTCGGCAACAACGTGGTGGCTGCCCACGCTCAGATCGGTCAGCTTCAGCGTCGCCTGCCCGCTTGACAGCGTTGGTGCGGTCCGCGCCACGCCGTCGAACCGTAAAAGTCACGACGCCCGTCGGGTTGCCGACCGTCGATGTCACGGTAGCCGTGAAGGTTAGCGGCTGGCCATAGTCGGACGGGTTAGTCGCCGGTCCGGCCAGGCTTGTGTAGCTGGCGGCCCGGTTGATCTGCAGCGTGTAAGTGATCTGACCGGAGAGGCCAACCTGATCCGCGGCCTCCACGACGAACGTCGAGGAGCCCGCGGCGGTCGGCGTACCGCTGAGGCTCCCGCCGCCAGCCAGGCTGAGCCCCGCGGGCGGGCTGCCAGTGGCTACGGAGAAGGCGTAGGGCGCGGTGCCTCCCGAGGCGCTCAAAGTTTGCGTGTAGGGGCTGCCCACGCTGCCGGCCGGCAGGGAAACGGGGCCCGGACTGATCGTGGGCGATTCACCATCCGCATTGTCACCCCAGCAAGCGATCGTGCCGTCGCTCCGTAGGGCGCAGCTGTGGAAACCGCCTGCGCTGACCTGCACGAACGGGCCGAAGGGCGCGTTGTCCTGGGCGTCGTTGTCGTAGCCCCAACACAGCAGCGTGTGATTGGTCTGCAGGCTGCACGTGTGAGATTGGCCTGCAGCCATGTCGAGGTAGGACCCGCTGGGCGCGGCACCCTCGCCATACTCGCTGTAGCCCCAACACGCCCCTGTGCCATCGCTCCTGACCGCACAGGTGTGGTTGGCGTCTGCGCTGAGCTGGGCGAACGCCCCCCCCGACGGCGGCTCGATCTGTCCTTGCCAATCCTGACCCCAGCAGGCCAGTGTTCCGTCGGCCTTCTTGATGCCACAACTGAAATAATCCCCCACCGCCACCTGGCTGTAGGTGGTGGTCGTGACGGGCGGCGCCTCGCCGTGAACGTTCTCGCCCCAACATGCCACCGTGCCGTCAGTCTTCACGCCGCAGGCATGGTAGGCGCCGGTCGCCACCTGGCTATAGGTCGTGGCGGTGATCAGGGTATGTGTGGTCGTGGAAATGAAGGGGCTGGCGCCCCAGCACGCCACTGTGCCGTCGGTCTTGACGCCACAGTTGTCGTCTTCCCCCGAGCTGATCTGCACCAGTTTGAGTCCTGCCGGCGGGGTGGCCTGGTCGTACGTGTTGTTGCCCCAGCAGACGACCGAGCGGTCGCTTCTGATAGTGCAATTGTGGTATCCGCCTGAGCTGATCGTCTCCGTGATGGGCTGGCTGCCCGTGCCGAGGGACGGGGCGCCCCCCGGTTGCCACGGCTGGGGCACCAAGCGGCCTGACTCCGGTCGGGAAGCCGGACCGTTGGGCACCGAGCCCGGATGGGCCCGCCCCGGTCGCAGCCACAAGGCCCTGCCCAACCGGCCCGGAAACCTGGGCGTTGGTGCGACCCTGCGCGGCAGACTGGAGCGGGAGGGCCAGCGAGATCAGCAGCACTAGGGCTGCCGAGCTTAGCGACGAGATTCTACGGCCAGAGCCACCGCGCGGTGTCCCCTTAGGATGCCTTCCCTTGGGGCCCAGGAATAGACGAGAAAATTGGCAGATCCTCATGCCGTGGATGTCCTTTGCGGTTCAATACGTCAGCGCAGAGACGGTTTTCACCCAGCCAGTCCCCGAGTAGCCATTGACGGTCAGCGCCTGGTCGTTGCCGTTCATGTGCAGCTGCCACAAATCGAAGACAATATTGGAGGCGTTCGAATTGCCGTTCATCAGCACCTGGGCCTTTGGAAAGTAGATCACGCCGCTGCAATTGAAGGAGCCCCCATTCCCGTTCAGCGTTGCGAGGTTGCTGTTGCTCCTTGCCTGGAAAAACAGGATCCGCATAGGTGCCGCTGGTCGGCGCCGTCAGGGCGGTAGTCATGCTGTTTCCATTCAGCAAGACGTTGGCGCCGGAATCGATGTAGATCGTCACGCCGCTGCCGTTCAGCGTCATGGAGTTGCCGTTGACGTATAGGCCGGTACTGCTGCGTATGATGTAGAGGCCCTGGCATGAACCCGATCCCTGCTGCAGATTGACCGTCACACCGATGCCGTTGACCGACAGACCATTGGAGTAGATGCCCGGGCTGAGGTTGAACGTCCCTCCGATGCTGTTGATGGCAGGGTTCGCCTGGATCGCGCACCCGCTGCCAGTGGGCGCTGCAAGGTTTGCCAGCGGGTCAGGCTCGTAGGTCGCGAGGTCGTGTTGGTGTGGGGTGATGCTGTTTCCATTGCCGTTGATGAAGGTCGTCCCCACGACCATGGCCGGCGTGGCCGTCAGAAGGCTGATGTAGTTGCCGTTGATGAAGGCCGCATTCTGCCCGTTGCCCGTCTGGCAACTCAAGTCCACCTGGACTGTACCGTTGTTCACCGTGAACGTTTCGGTGTTGCCGTTCATGAAAAAGCTCTGGCAGTCGGTGGGATCGAGGACGATCACCGGCGGGCCAGCCATAGTGGTCTTGCACCCGGCCTTGGCGCTGCCGGTGATATTGAGGGTTCCCTTCCAGAGCAGCGACGCGAAAGTGGGCTTGTACACATCGTGCACGACCACCTGCACGTAGTGCGCGAAGTTCGTGTCGCCACTGAGGACAGACACTGTGTTAGTGACCACGTAGCCGTTGCTCAGGGTGTAGGCCTGGTTCGTGACCACAGCTTTGTTGCTCAGGGCATAGGCCTCGGCTGCCGTCGTGGCGTTGCCGCCCGAACACTCGGCCATAGCCCCGGCCAACGCCGCAGCATCGGCGGCATTCTGCGCCGAGAGCCGCTTGGTGTAGGCCATGCCGGCATCGGTAACGAGCCTATCGCGCCCAGCAGAACCGGAAGCATCAAAGCGAAGACGATCAGATTCTGGCCAAACTCGCCGCGCAAGTGCTTGCCCATGTCCGCCTCCCTTCGGGTAGATGGTTGATGGTCCCTCTCAATTCTGGATCATCGGGCCAACTTGCTCTGCAGGGTGATGGTCATCCCCTTCCAGAACAGGCCCGTCAGAGGGGTCACCCCGGACGTCGCAGTGACGGTTACCATGGCGCCCGCCGAGTGTCCCGACACGTCCTGGTAGCTGAACGACACCGATGGGGTCGGAGAGATGCCGACAGCGTTGCTCTGCACGACTCCAGCGATCGGGCTTCGCGCGGCCTGGCTGTTCACGATGGCATACCGTGCCCCGTCGTCCGCAGCCTCCGCCAGCGTGATGTAGTTGAACATCACGCGGCCCCATCGACGAGGAAGAAAATGACCGTGAAGAACAGGAGCGAACTGAGGGCAAACTCGACCAGCGCCTGGCCCGCCCGACAAAGGCACGATAAATTCTACGAAGGCCACACATAACAAAA
>CAWEHT010000282.1:0-3949 GCA_963808455.1 uncultured Chloroflexia bacterium
GCATTCGTCATAGATCGCCTGCGAGATGTTCAGCTACGCCGATGGATGCACCATGAGCGCCAAGAAAGACGGGATGGCCAACATCGGCGGGTTCCTGGCCGTCAACGACGACGATCTGGCGGCGCGCTGCCGCAGCTTCGAGATCCTGACCGAAGGCTTCCCGACCTACGGCGGCATGGCCGGCTACGATATGGAGGCGATCGCCCTGGGCCTCTACGAGGCGCTGGACGAGGCTTATTTGTGCTATCGCGTGCGCTCGATCGAATACCTGGGCGAAAAATTGACGGCGGGCGGCGTCCCCATCGTGCTGCCTACCGGCGGCCATGCGATCTACATCGACGCGCGCGAGATGTTGCCCCAGGTCCCCGCCCTTCAATACCCGGCCTGGTCGGTGAACAACGCCCTCTATCTGCTCGGGGGCGTGCGCGGCGTGGAGATCGGCACGGTCATGTTCGGCCGCCGGCCGGACGGCACGGAGGTGCCGGCGGCCCTGGACCTGGTGCGGCTGGCCTTCCCGCGCCGGGTCTACACGCAAAGCCACGTGGACTATGTGGCGGAGGTCATCCTGGCTGCCAACGCGCAGCGCGACCGCCTGCCCGGCTACCGTATCGTCCGGCAGACGCCGGTCTTGAGGCACTTCACCGCGCGCCTGGAGCCGATCGGCTGAACCGGCCGGCGGAAGAGTCTGGCGGCTGCCCCGATGTCCGCCCGTGGTAACGCCGCTCGGCCGGGCCCGTCGCCGTTTGGACATGCGGGCTGAACCTGGTGGTGCTCCTGGGGACGCCGGCATCCCTTCCGGCCGCGGGGCCCCGGGCCGTAGGCGCCAGCTTGCGGGCACTACCGGGCGAGGTGCCGGGCGGTTACCCGCCGCCAACGGCCTGGCTCTGCCGCTCGGAAACTGTTTGAAAAGGCTCGACCCTGAAGGGATCGGGCTGAGAAAACCAGGCCCGAAGGGCTTGAGTCCGGTCGCCAGCCCGCCAGGGCTTCGCCTTTTCAGCCCGGTGGCTTCAGCCCCGGGCGGAGCGGCCAGCGTTGCGGGGCCGGCCCGGCGGCATCGCAACCTTCAATACAGACGGCGGGGTCCCGCGCTGCCATACCTGGAGGGACAGAGGCAACTCGTAGATGCGTGTCGATGCGCCCGCAGCACGGGCAGGCGGGGCCATCGCGTGCGGGGCCGCCACCCCGCACGATGTGTGCGGAAAAAGGTGGTGTGACCATGAGGCGACCGGTCCTTCCCCTGATCTTTGTCGTCCTGCTGGCCTGGTCGAGCGGCGCAGCGGCCCAGGCTGCCCCATCCGCGCCCGCGCCGGGAGCGCCGCCCGCCACGGGCGCGCGGGCGATGGCCACCGATGCCTCCGGTCACTGGTCGCGTACCTCGAGCATGCTCACCGCGGGCGAGGATCGTGACGCCGTGCTGCTGGCTTCGGGCAAGGTGCTCTTGGCCGGCGGCTTCGACGGGAACATGGTGCTGGCCGGCTCCGAGCTGTACAACCCGGCCAGCGGCTCGTGGTCGCCGGCAGGGAATATGACGAGCCCGCGCCAGTATCACACGGCGACGCTGCTGCCTTCCGGGCGGGTGCTGGTGACGGGCGGCCGCGACGACACCGAGAATGCCCTGGCCAGCACCGAGCTGTACGACCCGGCCACGGACACCTGGTCGGCGGCCGCCAGCATGGGCACGGCCCGCTCCGGTCACGCGGCCGTGCTGTTGGCTTCGGGCGGCGCCCTGGTGATCGGGGGTTACGACAACGACGGCGACGTCTTGGCCACGGCCGAGCTGTACGACCCTGCCACGGACACCTGGTCGCCGGCAGCCAGCATGCGTACCCGCGCGGCTCGCCATCGGCCTTGCTGCTCACCTCGGGCCAGGTGCTGGTAGCAGGGGGCCTGGACGAGAACAACCAGGCCCTGGACAGCGCCGAGCTCTACGACCCGGCCACGGACAGGTGGGCCCCGGCGGGGCCGATGGGGACGGCGCGGGCGGGCAATTCGGCCGACCTGTTGCCTTCCGGCAAGGTGCTGGTGGCCGGTGGGTGCAACGGCCAGAACTGCAGTAACGTGCTGGCGACCGCCGAGCTGTACGACCCGGCGTCGAAAGCCTGGTCGCCGGGGGCCAGCCTGAGCAATCCGCGCTACAATGACAGCGATGCGCTGTTGCCTTCGGGTGACGTGTTGGTGGCGGGCGGGCTTGACGCGGACGGGGGCACGCAGGCGAGCGCCGAGTTGTACGACCCGGCCACCGGCGCCTGGTCCCCGGCCGGGAGCATGAGCACCGGCCGCACCGACCACAGCGCTACCGTCTTGCTTTCGGGGAAGGTGCTGGTGGCCGGCGGCTGCGGCCTGGAAGATTGCACGAGCGCCCTGGCCAGCGCCGAACTGTATACCCCGGCTGCAACCCCACCGCGCCGGCCGGCACGCCCACGGCACCGGCCGGCGGTCTCACCCCGACGCCCTTGGCCCCGGCCGGCCTCACGCCCACACCGACCGCAGTCCCGCCGGCCGGCGGTCTCACCCCGACGCCCTCGGCCCCGGCCGGCCTCACGCCCACGCCGACCGAAGTCCCGCCGGCCGGCCTGCCCGTGACGCCCACGGTCCCCCCGCAAGTGGGCCCGACCGTCGCCGTGACGGCGAGCCTCGCAGGCGCCTGGTCGCCCGCGGGGAGCATGGGCACCGGTCGCATGAGCCATACGGCCACGCTGCTGCCTTCGGGCCGGGTGTTGGTCGCCGGGGGCGTCAACACCCTTGTCAGCCCGCTGGCCAGCGCCGAGCTGTACGACCCGGCCAGCGACACCTGGTCGCCGGCAGCCGGCCTGGACACAGCCCGCGCCGTGCACACGGCCACCCTCCTGCCCTCCGGCCGGGTGCTGGTCGCCGGCGGCATCGGGGAACAGGGTTACCTGTCCAGCACCGAGCTGTACGACCCGGCCCTCGACGCCTGGTCGCCGGCAGGCGGCCTGGGCACGGCCCGCGCCGTGCACACGGCCACCCTGTTGCCTACCGGCCGGGTGCTGGTTGTCGGCGGCATCGGCGACGGCGGCTACCTGGCCAGCGCCGAGCTTTACGACCCGGCCCGCAACACCTGGTCGCCGGCTGCCAGCCTGCCGGCAGGACGCCAGCTGCACACGGCCACGCTGTTGCGCTCGGGCGAGGTGCTTGTGGCGGGTGGCGTGGGCAGCAGCCGGAGGGCCCTGGCCAGCGCCGAGCTGTACGACCCGGCCACGAACGCCTGGTCGCCCGCGGGTAGCCTGCACACCGCCCCGCTGCCGCCCTGGCCATCTTGCTGCCGTCGGGCAGGGTGCTGGTGGCCGGCGGCGTCGGAAACCGCGGCGCCCTGGCGAGCGCCGAGCTGTACGACCCGGCCACGAACTCCTGGTCCCCCGCGGGGAGCATGAGCGTGGTGCGGCGCGGGACGGCCACCGCTACCCTGCTGCCCTCGGGGCAGGTGCTCGTGGCGGGCGGCGAGGACGCGAGGGGCAACCCGCTGGCCAGCGCCGAACTGTACGACCCGGCCGCCGGCTCCTGGTCGCCCGCGGCCAGCATGGCCACGGGCCGCGTAAGTATACCGCCACGCCGCTGCCCACGGGGAAGGTGCTCGTGGCAGGCGGCAATGACGCCTACGGGGACAGCCTGTCCGGCGCCGAGCTCTACGCCCCGGGGAGCGGTTCCGCCGCGCCCGGCCCTGCTCCCACCGTCACGCCGGCGTGGCCACCGGCGCCCGGCCCGGAGCTCACGCCCATCCTCGTGGACGGCTCGCCGGCCGTCCCTGCCGCCCTTGGGGACGCGTGGACGGACTTGCCCGGGGGCGGATGCTGGCCCTCAGCGGGCCGCGGCCCGGGCACTGCGCAGGGCCGGCCCGCCCGGCCCACCCTGAAGCCGGGTCCCTGGCTGAGCCCGGCCGCCGGCAGCGTTCGCGGTTCTGAGAATTCAGGCTGGCGAGCCAACGGGTTCT
>CAWEHT010000283.1:0-4990 GCA_963808455.1 uncultured Chloroflexia bacterium
GATATTGCCAGTAATGTGTGCCCCTGGAATCAGAAATCACTGCGCAGCGGGCCCATCGCCGTCGATCCGGACTCTTGAGCCACGGCCAGAACTCCATCTTATCTCACGTTTGATCGGGTGGAGCGGCTGTTGACCAGCATTCCTTCAAGCGGTAGTTCAACGGCTCGCCGGTGCGCCGCACGGGATTCCAGGGCCTGAGCGATCAGCACAGGAACGATGAATAGACGCATACAACCATCGCGCTCTGTCCGCCCGCACGTTCGCGGCCACCAGCGGGCTGCGCGTCAACTTCAGCAGCCCGGATGACCTGCCGGCCCTTTCCGAAGCCCAGGCCCTGGTGCTGACCGCTGCACCCAGGAAGGTCTGAACAACGTGGCCAGGCACGCCAAAGCGGCCTCGGTTTGGGTCAGCATCGACTGCGTCGATGGCGAGATCAACCTCTCGATCGAGGACGACGGCCTGGGCTTCGAGCCTCCTGCGGGAGGAGGGCCCGGGCTTGGCTTGCAAGGGATCCACGATCGTTTCCTGATGCTGGCCGGCACCTTTGCCGTCGAGTCGGCGCCAGGCCGCGGACACGCGGCTCTTCGGCACGTTGCCCGTCGGCAGCCAGTGACCGGTGCCGCGAGCGGGAGCTCGCACGCCGGGGCGCCGCGCGCTCCCTGGCTGCTCGAACCGGAAGCCGGGGCGCAGCTCGTAAGATCGAGCCTCGGGCCGGGGATAAGGCGCGCCCCGGCGCCGGGCGGAGGATCGAAGCTTAGGACGCCCTGGGCCCGCTGCCGGATGGTCTTTGAGCCGCGATCGCGGGAGGAAGCAGCATGGCCGACTACATCTTGGGCATTGACCAGCAGACCGAGGGCACGCTTGCCGCGGTCATCGATCCGCCGGCCGCATCGTCAGCAGCGCCTGCTGCCCTGTCCCGCAATACTGCCCGCAGCCTGGCTGGGTCGAGTACGACGCCAACGAGTTGTGGCAAAGCACCCTGAAAGCGATCGCCGAGGCCTTCCGCAACGGGCGCGTCGCACCCGAGGAGATCGAGGCGATCGGCGTGGCCAACCAGCGCATGACTGTCGTCTTCTGGAACCGCCGCACGGGCGAGCCGGTGGGGCGGGCCATCGGCTGGCAAGACGAGCGCACCACGGCCATCTGCGAGCGCCTGATCGCCAAAGACTGGGCGCGCATCGAGGACCGGACCGGCATGGTCATCCGGCCGGATGTGACGGCGACCAAAATCCGCTGGGTGATGGAACACGACAAGGCAGTGCAGAAGTGCATCGCCCGCGGGGAAGCGCTCTGCGGGACCATCGACAGCTGGCTGATCTGGAAGCTGTCGGGCGGCGCAGTGCACGTCACCGACTACTCGAACGCCTCGCTCACGCTCATGCTGAACGCCCGCAGCCTCACCTACGATGCCGGCACCCTGAACGAGCTGGAAATCCCGCGCGCGATCCTGCCTGACCTGCGCATGTCGAGCGAGATCTATGCCTATACGGACCCCAAGGCGTTCTTCGACACGCGGACCCCGATTGCGGCCGCGGCCGGCAACCAACAGGCCGCCGCGTTCGGCCAGGCCTGCTTTGAGCCGGGAATGGGCAAGGGCACGTTCAACAGCGGCTGCTCGCTGACGGTCAACGGCGGGGCAACGTACCGGCCTCCGTGCGATGGGATTCTCCCTCGGGGCAAGATCGTCATGTTCAACGGTTCGCCGCGGGCGGGGCGCCAGCCTCCTTTCGATGCGATGTTCTCGCCGGTGCTGTGGGGGCTGAACGACGAGGTGGTCTACGGGCTGGAAGGCAAAGCCGACGTCTCGGGGACGGCCATCGAATGGCTGCGCGACGGGCTCGGGCTGATCCACCAGGTGGGCGAGGCCGAGGGCCTGGCGAGCCAGGTGCCGGATACGCAGGGCGTCTATTTCGTCCCGGCCCTTCTCGGGCTGGGTGGGCCGCCCCTTTTCCGCCGGGCACGTGGCCAGGTGAATGCGCTCGTCCCCCTGGGCCTGGCAAGCGGGACGCTCTTCCGCCGGGCGCGTGGCACGGTGCTGGGCATCACGCGCGGCACGACACGCCACCATGTCGTGCGGGCGGCACTGGAGGCCGTCGCCTACCAGACGCGTGATGCCTTCGAGGTCATCCGCCAGGAGTCGGGCTTCGACCCCACGGTGCTGCGCGTCGACGGCTCGGGCGCAAAGAGCGACTTCCTCATGCAGCTGCAGGCCGACATCCTGGGCATCCCTCTCGAACGTCCGTTGGTGACAGAGACCGCCGTCCTGGGCGCGGCCTACCTGGCCGGCCTGGCCGTGGGCTACTGGCAGAGCCCCCAGGAGATTGCCGGCAACTGGCGCCTGGACTGCCGCTTCGAGCCGCGCATCCCGGCCGACCGGCGCGAGGAGCTCTACAGCGGGTGGCAGCGCGCCATCGACGCATGCGGCCGTCTGGCTGGAAGGTTGACACATTGCCCTCGTCCGCGCTGGGAGCCATGCGGCCCCCCGGCGCCAAAGCCCAGTCCGCAGGTGATCAGGCCTCGAGCCAGTGCAGGCTGCGCTGCATGGCCCTGAGCCAGCCAAGGTACCAGTAAGATGACAACTCCCCTTGTCGTCATGCCAGGGTGTCCGGGTGGGCAGGTTCAGGTGGCCGGCCCCAGCATGACAACAGGGGGTTCGTTGCGTGGGCACATGCCGCTTAGGGCATGGAGGCAGGGTGACAGTCTCAGGAAGTTACGCTTGCTGGGCCTTCTTGGCGAGGCCGGCGCTCACGATCCAGTCGTAGACGAACACGCCCACCACACCGCCGATCAGCGGGCCGATCACAGGAGCAACCAGCCAATACGCCCCGTCGAACAGCCCTTGCGTCCCGATGATGGCGCCGAAGATGCGCGGCCCAAGATCACGGGCCGGGTTGATGGCATAGCCGGACGGGCCGCCCAGCGAAAGGCCGACGGCCAGGACCGTGAATGGGACGACCAGCCCGCCTACACCGCTCTTGACGTTGCCGGAGGCCAGCACACCGCACAGCAGGAGGGCCGTGCCGATGATTTCGGTGATGAAAGCGGTGATCAAGGAATAGTGGCCCAGGGCCGTCGCCTGGCCTGCGCCGAAGAAGGCCTGGCCAAAGACCGAGCCCGGCCCGCTGGTCCAGACATTCGGCAAGCCCGCTCCCACCAGGCCATCGCGGTAGGTCAGAAGACGCCCAGGGCGCCCAGGAAGGCGCCGACCAGCTGAGCGGCCCAGAAAGGAATGACCTTGGACCACGGGAAGCCGCGCTTGACGGCCAGGCCCAGCGTCACCGCCGGGTTGAGATGGTTGGAGAGAGGGCAGATGTAGCACGCGATGGCGACCGCAAAACACCATCCGACCGTGATGGTCAGCCAGGAGTAACCGCCTGAGGCCACGCGAGGCGCCAGGCCGACGTTGGCGACGACTCCATCCCCCAACAACACCAGGATGAAAGTCCCAAAAAGCTCAGAAGCAAGTTCCCAAATCATGGCAAAATCCTTTCTATGATCTGCAAGGCAGGCGGTATGAACACGTGGTGTGTGTGGAAGCCCTCGTATCCTCCTTGGTCATCACCTCCTTTGCCGAGGGTGCGGGCGGCGAGGCAACGCTTCTGGCAGATGGGAGGGTTGCCAGCGGCTCTCGCCGGATGCGCGCTTCGCCATAGGGCTCTGCCTGGGGCCAGAGCCCCGGGCGGTGTGGCAGGCCGGTTGGCCTGCCACAGCGAAAGGTCTGCAAGGAGGCAATTTCCCTTCGCCGGGGCCATTATGGCACGTGGACGCGGCCCTTTGAATCAGGCCGGAGGCCCAGTTCTGGGGCAAGATCCCGCAGCGCGAGGAAAGGAAAGGCGCATCGCCTATGCGCCAAAAGCGTATAGGCGATGCGCCTTCAGGCTCTCGAACGATGCTTCAGGCTCTGTCGCCTGGCCCCTCTGCTCGCACCAATCCCAGCTCGAGGCTCACCCGCACGAGGCTGGCGATGTTGTCGACGCCAAGCTTGAACATGGCATCTCGGCGCTGCTTTTCGACCGTTTTGACGCTGCTGTGGAGCTGATCGGCGATCTCGCGCGTGTTGTAACCGTCGACGATGTACTTCACGACCTCCGCTCGCGGGGCGAGAGGCGCTCGAGCACGGAGCGGGGGCCGCCGTTGAAAAGGCCACCTGATAAGACCTGCGAGACGCCGGCGCTCAGGTAGACGCTGCCGCTGGCTGCCGCGCGGACCGCAGCCAGGAGCTCATCGGCTACGGCCTGTTTCAACACGTAGCCCAGCGCACCCAGCTGCAAAGCCTGTTGGACCGTGCCGAGGTCGGCGTACATGGAGAGGATCACCACGCGCGGGCCAGGGTTGATGTTCTTGAGCTGCGTCAGGGTGTCCAGCCCGTTGAGCTGGGGCATGGCGATATCCAGGACCAGGATGTCGGGGCCCAGCCGCGCCGTCATAGCCAACGCGTTCCAGCCGTTGTCGGCCTCCCCGACGACCTGAATGTGGCCATCGGCTTCCAGCAGCTTACAGATGCCCTGGCGTACGAGATGATGGTCTTCGGCGATCACGACGCGGATCAGGGGGACACCTCCCCACGGTTCACAAGGAACAGGCTACTGACCGTCGTACTTTTTGCGAGCTGAGCCAGCGCTTGACCTCGCCCTCGGCCTTCTGCCGCCGGGCGAGCGCGATGCTCGCCCTGAAATCTGGGTGACAGGCAATCAGAGCAAGACCAACCGTACCAAGTAGACCACATAGCCATCACCGAGGCGTGCGGCGGCAACAAAAAAAAAAAAAACGATTGCCGCATCACGTGGATCCTGAAATCGCTTCCGCCAAACATTCGCGTTGCTCGCGACCACCGCCACAGCGAACGACCGCGTTGTGGCCGATTTGAAATGACAACTCGGCGCGGCGCTCACCGTCCAGCGCGGCAAGCTGGCGCGGGCTCAGCCTGCAACTGCAAAACATTTCTCTTCCCGGCGAAATCGCCCGGCTGGCCTGTCTCGCGCACACGTTG
>CAWEHT010000284.1:0-3278 GCA_963808455.1 uncultured Chloroflexia bacterium
CCATCTCCAGGATGCCCTGGGCCAGCGCGTTGTGGAATCGCGCCCCGATCGTCGCGACCGGCACGCCGGAGCGCCCATCGGCCAGCACGCCCTGGACGATGGGCGCCCAGTCCAGGACCACGGGAGCGACGGACGCATAGCACTCATCCTCTCCAGCCGCCGACACATTTCCATGCGCCGCCGCGACGCCGCGCGGGTGATCCGGGGCGTCCGGCTGGACCGGCACCTTCCCCCGGCCGGCGATGGACGGGCCGCGGGAGGCGGAGCCGGCCATGCCGAAAGGATAGGCATCGAACACGTCCTCGCCGGAAACGAATTCCAACGCCATTGCGGCCTGGCCTTCGAATGTGACACGCTGCTTCAGCCCCGCCAGCGCGGCGATGCCGTCAAAGAGGCGGCCGGCGCTCGTCGTGACCGGCGCGTTCGTGCCGTGCCGCAACATCTGCGCCAGGATGCGCCGCTCCGCCGGGCGGTAAGCTCGCACGCAGTCGAGGTCATCCCACGCCAGGGCCTCGTCGCCGTACAGCTCCCAAAGCAGCGCCAGGGCCAACCTGGCGGGCTCCCTGATCGCGGCCTCGCCCCCGGGCAGCCGGAAAGGCCGCAGGTGCGCCACGCGGCTGAAGCCGGCGGCGTCGCCAAGCAGGAACTCGCCGCCCCACACCGTGCCGTCGGTCCCGTAGCCGGTGCCGTCCCACGTCACGCCCAAGGCCGGCCCTTCCGAGCCGTTCTCGGCAAGGCACGCCGCAAGATGGGCATGGTGATGCTGCACGGCGACGAGGCGCACGCCAGCTTCGGCCAGGGCGGAAAAAAGAGGGAAGGCCGGGGACGGGGCCCTCTCGCCCTTGACCTTTGGGCCGCCTTCCACTTCCTCTCTTGCCAGCTTTCGCTCCAACTCCCTTGCCCACTTCGTCGAAGCATACTCGGGGTGCAGGTCGTGGGCGATGGCCACGGGCGTCACCTCGTACAGGCGCATGAAGTCGGCGATGACCCGCTCGAAAGCATCGAGGGCCTCCGGGGTCTCCAGGTCCCCGATGTGCTGGCTGACGAATACCTGCCGGCCCACGCTGAGCGCGACCGTATTCTTCAGATGGCCTCCGACGGCCAGGATGGTGGGCACCTCGCGGGCCAGCCTGACCGGCATGGGCGCGTAGCCCCGCGCGTGCCGCAGCAGCCGCGGCTCGCCCAGCATGATCGTCGCGACGCTGTCGTCCACGTGCCGGTGAATGGGGCGGTCATGGATCAGGAACAGGTCGGCCACCTCGCCCAACCGGTCGAGCGCCTCCCACTCGTCGGTGCAGATCGGCTCGTCGGCCAGGTTGCCGCTCGTAGCAATCACCGGGAAGCCCAGCTCGCGCAGCAAGAGGTGGTGGAGGGGCGTGTACGGCAGCATAATCCCTAGATTCGGGTTCCCGGGCGCCACGTCCTCTGCCAGGCCCACCGCGCTCTCCGCCCGACGGCGCAGCAGCACGATGGGCGCCTCCGGGCCGCCGAGCAAGGCCGCCGCGGCGTCAGGGACTTCGCACAGTGCCTGCGCCTGCGCCAGGTCAGCGACCATCACGGCGAAAGGCTTCTCGCGCCGGGGCTTGCCCGCCCTGAGGCGGCGGATAGCGGTGGCATCGCGCGCGTCGGCAACCAGATGAAAGCCCCCCAGGCCCTTGACGGCGACGATGGCCCCTCGACGCAGGGCCATCCCGGCCTGGCGCAGGGCGGCGTCGCGCTCGGCGCACAACAACCAGCCCCGGACGCTCTCGGGGAATTTGGAGGGGAGAGCTGAGAGAGCGGCGGCAGACGCCGGGCCGCCGCCGTCCCCGCCGCCCATCCTTTCGTCCCCCAGATCCTGCCCTCTGGCGTAGAGGGCCAGGCTCGGGCCACAGGCCGCGCAGGCGTCAGGCTGGGCGTGGAAACGCCGGTCCAACGGGCTCTCGTACTCCAGCCGGCAGGCCTCGCACAACCCGAAGCGGCGCATGGTCGTATTCGGACGATCGTAGGGCAGTGCTTCGATGATGGTAAAGCGAGGGCCGCAATTGGTGCAGTTCGTAAACGGGTAGCGATAACGCCGGTTGGCGGGGTCCAGAAAGTCACCCAGGCAGTCCGGGCAAGTTGCGATATCGGGAAGGACCAGCACGGTCTTGCTGCCATGGCCGTCGCTGTGCCGGATCTCGAAGCCCTCGTAGCCGGCCGGCTCCAGCCAGACGTGCTGCAGGTCCTGTATCAGCGCGCGGCGGGCGTTCGGCAGGCAGGCGTGCCAGAAAAGCGTCGAGCGAGCGACGTGGCCCTTCGAGCTCGATGAAGACGCCACGACTATCGTTGATCACCCAACCCGCCAGACCCAGCCCGGTTGCCAGCCGGTAGACGAACGGGCGGAAGCCCACCCCCTGAACTGCACCCCGCACCTCAACCCGCAGGCGATCCCGCCCGTCCCCGCCACCTTGCTCAGTGCCCGCGGAGATGCCCGGTTTCCCTTCCCTCGGCGTCACCCGGCCCTGGATTTCTGCGAGAGCGGACGGGCAGGGCGCATCGGTCAGCTTCTCTGCTTCATCAGCCATGCGGCCCAATCCTCGATCCCGGCACCGGTCCGGCAAGACACGAGGAAAAGCGGCGCTGCCGGGTTCACCATTTCGACCCCGCGCCGGAAGAAATCCAGATCGAAATCGAAGACCTCCTGCAGATCGGCCTTGTTGAGGACCACAGCATCCGCGGCAGCAAAGATGGCGGGATACTTGTACGGCTTGTCGTGCCCTTCTGAGACACTGGCAACCACGACGGCCAGGTCCGCGCCCAACGAGAAGTTGGCGGGGCAGATCAGATTGCCGACATTCTCGATGAAGAGCATGTCGATAGCGTCCAACGGCAGGTGCGGCAAGGCGTTCTGGACCATCGATGCGTCCAGGTGGCAGTTTCCGCCCGTGTTGATCTGCACGACCGGTATGCCGCGCGCCGTCGGACCTTCTCAGCGTCGATGGTGGAAGCCAGGTCGCCTTCGATCACACCGGGGCCGATGCCGGCGGGCAGAAAAGGCACGGTTGCCAGAATCAGGCTCGTCTTGCCGGCACCGGGCGCGGCCATCAGGTTGACGACGAACGTGCCGCTTGCATCGAACCGGCCGTGGTTCTGCGCGGCCACCTGGTCGTTCGCCCCCATGATCTCTTTGATAACTGAGATTTTTGTCATATGCACCTATGTAACTGATGATACCATAAAGGCAGCAAATAAGCCAGTTCCAACCCAATTCTCTGATCCCGTGGTTCTCATCAGCTATCTGCCCCTGCGCTCAGCCC
>CAWEHT010000285.1:0-24773 GCA_963808455.1 uncultured Chloroflexia bacterium
CGAATGGGCATGGTGGCGCCCAGATTTTCCCAACCGTGCTGGCAGTGGCCAAGGCGCGTGGCCTGAGCGGTGCCGAGCTTCTCTGCGGCCTTGTGGTCGGCTACGAGGTGGCCCACCGCGCGGGGCGTTGCTGGCATGCACGCGAGAGGTCTACCAGGCTTGCGGCAGTTGGGGTAGCGTGGCCTGCGCCGCTGTGGCCGCGCACCTTATGGGCCTGCCCGCCTGCCAGGCGGGACAAGCCCTGGGCATCGCTGACTATCAGGCCCCAAACGTGCCCATGATCCGCGATATCGAGCACCCGGCAATGGTCAAGCATGGCATCTATTGGGGCGCCATGACAGGGGTCCTCTCGGCAGAGCTGGCGGCAGCCGGTTTCACAGGCATCCCCAGCATCCTGGCCTTCCCAGCTTTCCGCGGGTGGACCACAGACATCGGCCAGAACTACCTGATCGTCGATGGCATCGCTTGGAAACCAAAGGGCTTCGCTTGCTGCGGCTGGGCTCATGCTGCCGTCAACGGCGCCAGGTCGCTGGTCGAAAGACACGGCATTCGCGTCCAGGATATTGCCCGCATTCACATCGATACGTTCCATGAATCGGCGTGTCTCGGCACACGGCTGCCGACAACTACCGAAGAAGCGCAGTTCAACCTGGCCTGGCCGGTGGCGGCCATGCTGATCGACGGCGAGATCGGTCCCCGCCAGATGCTTGAGGACCGCCTCACGGATCCGGCCATCTGCGCCCTTGCCTCGCGGGTCGATGTCACGGAATCGCCGGAACTCGAAGAGCTCTGCCGCCTGTACGCCGCAGGCGACCCACGCGGGCGTTTTGCCAGTGAAGTGACCCTCACATTGGCCAGCGGCCGCGAACTGAAGTCAGGCCTCGTGGAGGGCCCGTTGAGCTTTCCGCAGCGCGGCTGGGACGAAGGTATGGTTGAGGATAAGTTTCGCTGGCTGGCGAACAACGTGCTGGAGAGCCAGGTCGTGGAGGCGCTGTTGGCGCTCTTGCGACGCGTCGAGGGCCTGCCAGACGTGCGGGAGCTGACTGCCTTGCTGGCCTGATTCGGCCAACGCAGAGCGTCCGTAGCGACCACACCCTCTCTGCAAGTTTAGACTGTGCCAGCCCTGCCACGATCAAGGTCTCCGGCAGCGGCGCTCTTCGCGCGGCCTCTTCAAGTTTAGCCCGTTCGCGCCCTGCCACGATCGAGTTCTCCGGCAGCGGCCCCTTTCCCGCGGCCTCTTCCTGAAGCGCCCAATGCCGGCACGCCCCTGACCGCCGCTCTTCAGTTTGACAGGTGGCGCAATTCGGCTATAATCCCAAAGAATGGTATGGCATTCCACTATATAGAATTACCCTTTGGATGCGCTGGCGCAGGTGCAGTGTCGCATGGACATTTCCGCTATCAAAACACTCGACCGGCTCGTCGAGATCCTTGACTGCTTCACCTCGGAGCGGCCCGCCTGGTCTCTAGCCGAGTTGAGCGTGCGACTCGAGGCCCCGAAGAGCACGCTGCACCGCTTCCTGACAGCGCTGGAAATCCACCGCATTTTGCGGCGCGACGCCGGCGACAAGCGTTGGCGCCTCGGGTACCGGCTGGTCATGTGGGGAAGCAGCGCAGCCGAAAGCACGATACTGCGCGATCTGGCCAAGCCAGTATTGCGCGATCTCATGCTGGCCTCGGGCGAAACCGCTATCCTCACGGTCTATCACAATCACGAGGTCTTTTGCATCGACATCTGCGAGACGTCACAGCCCGTGCGCTTGCGGATGGAAATTGGGACACGTCGCCCGGCCCACGCCGGCGCGTCATCCAAGGCACTGATGGCATTCTTGCCGCAGGCCGAGATCGAAGCGATCATCCATGAGAGCGGCCTGCCCAGGCTGTGGAGCAATACAATCACTGATCCGCCCGCGTTGCGGCGCGACCTTGCTCAAATCATCGAGCAAGGTTATGCGATTAGCCTCGAGGAGACGGACCCCGGCGCTTGGGGGGTGGCAACGCCGATTCGAGACCAGCATGGGCGTGTCGTCGCTGCAGTTGGCCTTGCCGGGCCGGCGACGCGCTACGGCCCCGAAAAGGTCCAGCAGTGGGTGTGTCTGTGCCGCAAGGCTGCTGATGAGATCAGCGAGCTGATAAGTTAGAGCAAGAGGAGTACAAGACCATGGTCAACCTCAAGGGCAAGGATATCCTGGACGGTGCGCAGTTCACAAAGGACGAGCTTGATGTCATTTTGCGGACTGCCGGCGAAATGCGCCAGCGTTTGCTGAACACGCCGGCACTCGAATTGTTGCGTGGCTCTGTCCTGGCCACGTTGTTCTTCGAGCCCAGCACCCGCACCCGCCTTTCTTTTGAGACGGCCATGCACCGCCTGGGTGGCAACGTCATTGGCTTCTCTTCTGCCGAGTCTTCCTCTACAGCCAAAGGCGAGACGCTGGCCGATACCATCCGCACCGTGGACCAGTATGCCGACATCATAGCCATGCGGCATCCGCAGATTGGCTCGGCCCGCGAGGCGGCTGCCGTTGCGCAGGCCCCGATCTTGAACGGCGGCGACGGCGCCGGCCAGCACCCGACGCAGGCCTTGCTGGACCTGTTCACGGTCCGGGAGGAGTTGGGGCGCCTCGACGGCGTCACCATTGCTCTGTGCGGCGACCTGAAGAACGGTCGCACCGTCCACGCGGGGGTTGAGCTGTACCGGCACTTCGGGTGCCGGCTCCTCTGCGTCTCACCCGAGCAGTTGCGCATGCCGGCCGAGATCGTTGCCAGGCTGCGGGCGCAGGGCGTAGTTGTGGACGAGACGGCCGACCTGGAAACCGCGTTGCCGCAGGCCGATGTACTCTACATGACCCGCATCCAAAAGGAACGCTTCGCCGACGCTGCCGAATATGAACGGTTGAAGGGCAGCTACATCCTCTCGCGCGGCCTGATCGAGCGGCTGCGCCCGCATGTCGTCGTGCTGCATCCGCTGCCCAGGGTCAATGAGATCACCACCGACGTGGATGCGCTGCCCAACGCCGCCTACTTCCGCCAGGTCCGCAACGGAGTATACGTGCGCATGGCATTGATCGCTTTGGTGATGGGAAAAGTATGATAGGCAAGAGTGGGGCGGAGTTCAATTTCGTCGGCAAGGCTACGCGCCGCAAGGACGCCGTGGCACGCGTGACCGGGCAAGAAAGGTACTCCATCGATGTCAGCGTGCCACGCATGCTGCACGGGCGTTACGTCGCCAGCCCCTACGCGCACGCGCGCATCAAGAGCATCGATGCGCACGTGGCAGAGGAGATGGGCGCCACAGTCCTGACGTGGGCTGATATTCCCCGCATCCTCTACAATGAGCGCATCATAACTGTGCCCTGGGCGCTGCACAAGGACCATTTTGTCCTTGCCGACAAAGTGCGGCGCATGGGCGAACCCGTGGCAGCCGTGGCCTCCGAGACCGAGGAGTTGGCAGAGCAGGCGGCGCGTGCGGTCATCGTGCAATATGAGCCCCTACCCGTCGTGACCGACCCTCTGGCAGCCATGCAACCCGGCGTGGAGCCGATCCACGAGAGTGTCATGCATGGAGAGAATCTGCTCGCCATCGAAAACAATGTGGCTTGCGCTCGCACGATTACCCAGGGCGATGTCACAAAGGCATGGGCCGAAGCAGAGGTCTTCGTCGAGGGCAACTTCACCACGCCCAAAATTTACCACATGCAATTAGAGCCCAAGACCGCCGTTTGCCGTCCCGAGCCCGACGGCGGGCTGACCGTGTGGGCGACGACACAGTCGATTCACAACGTCCGCATCATCCTCGGCCAGCTTCTCGACATCCCGTTGAGCAAGTTAGACGTCCAGCGCGTCCCGGTAGGAGGCACGTTCGGTTCCAGCATCCAGATGAACTCGGTGATCCCCATCTGTGCGGCGCTCGCGCTCAAGGCGCGGCGCCCGGTGAAGATGTCGCTGACGCGCGAAGAGGACATGCACGACCACAGCAAATACCCGACCCAGATCCACCTGGAGCTGGCTGCCAGGAAGGACGGCACCTTGCTGGGCGCCAGGATGAACCTGATGACGGACATCGGTGCGCATATTGTGCAAGGCTATTCCTTTCTGGGCACCTGCGCCGGCTGGCTGATGTCTCTGTATCGCATCCCTAACCTGGACTTCGTCGGTCAGGCTGTGTACACCAACAAGGCACCATCCTGCGCCATGCAAGGCTTCGGCAATCCACAGGTCAGTTTTGCCGTGGAGTCGTTGATGGATGAGCTGGCGCTCAAGCTCGACCTGGACCCGATAGAGCTCCGCCTGCGGAACTACGTCGGGTTGGGCGACACTTTCTGGGGTCAAGGCCCGCTGGTGAAGTCGGTGGTAAGGAGCGATGGCGTGCCCGAGCTCCTCACAGATGGCGCGGAGAGGTTTGGGTGGCACGCCAGGGCAGCGGCGGGTCGGCGACAAGGACGCGGCTCTGGCCCTGATTTGTTGACCCTTCCCCCTTCATCGGGGCGATATCGCCGGGGCTGGGGGATGGCGCGCGGTTTCCACACTTCGAGCGCCGGCGCGCCGCAGCCCGGTGATGTGATCGACTTCTCTGGAGCTATGGTCAAGATCAACCAGGATGGCTCGGTCAACGTCGTTACTGCCTTGATGGACCATGGTGGCGGCACGCTCGAGGCGATGGCCAAGATCGTGGCCGAAGCGCTCTGTGTGCCGCTGAACAAGGTTAACCTGGCACCCGGAAGCACGCGCACCACTGTGTACGACGTGGTAACGCACGCCACGCGCGGCGTCTACGCTGGCGGCGGCGCCGTCTTGAAAGCCGCGCTGCGTGTGCGCGAGGACGTGCTGGCCACGGCCGCACGCTATCTCAACGTACAGCCCGAGGCGCTGGAACTGCGCACCGACGAGGCCCAGGGTCAGGGCGTGATCTACGCGCCGGCCATGCCCGAAAAGACCATGACTATTGGCGAGCTGGCCACACGATGCTGGACCGACAGCTGGAAGACCATTGCGAGCGTCGAGAGCTTCCGCCCCGTGAACTGCCCTCCTGCCTACGTCTCCATCTTCGTGGAGATCGAGGTGGATACGTGGACGGGCCACGTGCGCACCGAACGCGTGGTGATGGGCAGCGATTGCGGCACAGTCATCAATCCGGAACAGGCGGCTGGCCAACTCGAAGGCGGCCTCTCGAAAGGCATGGGCTATGCTCTGCTGGAGGATGCAGGCTGGGACGAGTTCGGGCAGCTGCGCTGCAAAGGCTATCTGATCGACAGCAAGGTGCCGGGGATTAGCGAGAGCCCCTGCCTGGCGAGTATCACTACCCACTTTGCGCATACCTATGAGCCCACAGGGCCTTTCGGCGCCAAGGGGATCGGTGAGGCAGCCACCAATCCGGTCGCCGCGGCCTACGCCAACGCCATCCGTAACGCCATCGGGGTCCGATTCTATGAGCTACCGATCACGCCGGAGAAGATCCTGGCGGCACTGAGCCAACAGAGCCCCGGTCAGGCTCAATCGGCCCAGGATGGGGCATCGCCGGACTCGGCAGCCGGGCCCGCACAGGATGACGCTGCGCAGAACAGGGAACGAAGCCAATGAAACTGCCCCAGAGGGATGCTGTTCAGCCCAAATCCGGCCAGGGCGGCTCGCCACGCAGCCAGGCTAGTGAGTCCCCGCTCCTGGCGGGAAAGGCGGCGCGGCTTTCCAACTCTCACATTCTGCTGCATCGGTTTGACTACATCGAGCCGGCAACGCTCGCCCAAGCGATCGATCTGCTGGTGCAGGCGCAGGGCGCCGGCAAGGTCATCGCCGGTGGCACCGACCTTCTCGTCCAGATGAAGATGGAGCGTCTGGCTCCAGCTGTCGTCGTTAGCGTTGGCGCCATCCCAGGGCTCGAGGTGATCAACGCCGGCGAGCGCGGGCTGCGCATCGGCGCGATGGCGACCATTCGGGCAGTGGAGACCCACTCGCTCGTGCGTGCCATGTATCCCGCGCTGGCCGAGGCGTGTGCGAGCTTCAGTTCGGTCCAGGTACAAACCATGGGCACCATCGGAGGCAATCTCGGCAATGCTTCGCCGGCCTCTGACTCGGCCCCCGCCCTCATCGCCCACGACGCAGAAATCGAGCTGGCCGGCCCGGCGGGCACAACTCGCCTGCCGTTGGAGCGCTTCTTTCGAGGCCCCGGCATGCCTGCCCTCGAGCTGGGGCAGATCATCACAGGCATCCTCATGCCACCCCCCCGGCAGGGCACAGGCAGTGCCTTCCTGAAGATTGGGCGCGTGGCCAACGACATCGCGAAAGTAAACTGCGCGGTCGTGCTGGCCCGTGAGGGTGAGCGGATCACCGGCTGCCGGGTCGCGTTCGGGTCGGTCGCCCCGACGCCGCTCAGAGTGAGGGCGGTGGAGGAGATCCTCGAAGGGCAGATTTGGAGCGAGCACCTGGCCGAAAGCGCGGCATCGGCGGCCGCCGATGCTGTAGCGCCCATCGACGACGTGCGCTCGACGGCTGACTATCGACGCGAGATCGTGCGTGTGATGGCAGGCGATGGCCTGCGCCTCGCATGGAGGCGTGCCCAGCGCTGGGGCGCTGACGGCGCCGACGCCCCGCACCTGAGCGTGGATCGAGGTCCCGTCCGCATACTCCGGGGCCATCAAACCTCCGGGCCTGGCCAACGCCTCGGGGCATTGGAAAGAAAGATCGTCGAGCTCAGCGTGAACGGCGAAACCCGGCGGGCCTGGGTAGCGCCAAACGACCTGTTGCTCAATGTCCTGCGCGATGACCTGGAACTCACCGGCACGAAGTATGGCTGCGGCATCGGTGAGTGCAGCGCCTGCACGGTGCTCATGGACGGGGCCCCCGTGCTTGCTTGCCTGGTGCTGGCGGCAGCTGCCAACGGCCACGAGATCACAACCATCGAGGGCCTCGCCGGGCCCGACGGCAGGCTCGATCCTCTACAAGAGGCATTCATCGACCTGGCAGCTTTTCAGTGTGGATACTGCACACCGGGCATGATTTTGACCGCCAAAACCCTGCTGGCGGAATGCCCACAGCCCAGCGAGGACGACATCCGCCATCACCTGCGCGGCAACCTGTGCCGCTGCACTGGCTACGCCAGCATTGTGCGGGCAGTCCTGGCCGCGGCAGAGAGGCCGGCTGGCTAACAAGGGAGACCAAGAGGCGGCCCAGCGGCTGCGCTGAGCGCGTGGGGCCGCCTTGGTCACGAAGCACGGAGGAAGACAAGATGGACCAGGCGTACGATCTGGTGTTGAAGAACGGCACGGTGGTTACGGGCCGTGGCACCCAGCGGGCCGATGTCGCCGTCGCAAATGGGAAAATCGCCGCGGTCGGCCAGGGCCTGAGCTGGCCAGAGCGTTGCGAGGTCATCGATGTGACCGGCCGGCTCATCCTACCGGGTATCATCGACGTCCACGTGCACCCTGTCTACCTGGACGATGTCGCCGACAGCGCACGCGTGGCCGCCTACGGAGGCACCACCACGCTGTTGCATTTCGCCTATGCGCGCACCGGTGACAGCCTCCTGCAGAAGGTTGAAGAAATGCTGGAGGACGCCAGCGCGCGCTCGATTCTGGACTTCGGGCTGCACGGTGGCATGTTCGAGGCCGCGCGCCAGGTGCCCGAGATCCCCGCCGTCATGCAGCTGGGCATCCGCACCTTCAAATTCTTCCTGACGTATTTGAAGCAAGGCTGGTACACCGACGACTACCAGCTTATCAAAGCCATGGACATCCTCGCCGAGCGCGGCGGCATGGCCATCGTGCATTGCGAGAACGGCGGGGCCATCGACTACCTCGAGGACAAATACCTGAAGGGCCCCGGCGCATCCGCCAAGAACTTCAACATCTCGCGCCCGGCCGCGTTGGAAGAAGAGGCAGCGTTCCGGGCCATCCGTCTGGCCGAGGTGGTCGGTTGCCCGCTCTACATCCCACACGTCACGGCAGCCCGTGTGCTGCGGCCCATTCGGCAGGCTCGCGCTGAAGGGCTGCCGGTCTACGGGGAAACCTGCCCGCAGTATCTAAATCTCACCCAGGAGATCCTCGACACACGCGGCGCGCTGGCCAAGATCGGGCCGCCGATCCGGACACGGGCCGACTCGACGGCGTTGTGGGCCGCACTGCGCGATGACACACTTCAGGTCGTCGCTTCTGACCATGCGCCCAAGGCCAAGGATGTGCACGGCGACTTCCTGGCCCAGGGCTTCGGCTCGCCCCAGGTAGAAACCCTGCTGCCACTGACCTACGATGGGGGCGTCAACACAGGCCACATCAGCGCGGTCAGGCTGGCCCAGATCCTGTCGGAGAACCCCGCGCGCATCTTTGGGCTGTACCCACGAAAAGGCGCCATCGCGCCCGGCTCCGATGCGGACATGGTGGTATTCGACCCGACTTGCGAGTTCACTATCAGCGCGGCCAACCAGCATTCGAACGTGGGATATACCCTCTACGAAGGCCGCAAAGTGTTGGGTTGGCCAGAGATGTCATTCCAGCGGGGAAAGCGAGTGCTCTGGCACGGCGAGCTCGTCGCACAGCCCGGACAGGGGTGCTTTCTCTCCACCCTCGATTTGCAGCCCAACGAGGCGGCGCGCCAGTCCGCCACGGCAAGTGATTCCGAAAAGGTGGCTGGCGTGGGTTGAAACCCGTCTCGTTTGCCCGACCGAGACCCGGCCATTGTTCGCCCAGCGGCGCGCTGAGTCACGGCGATGCCTCCCTGCGTGCCGCAGGGCAATCTTTTTCATCCGAACTGAGAGGAGAGTCCTTACATGCCGCTGCCCGACGTCCTTCTTGAAAATCCCGGAGCCCGTTTCCGGCGGCTGTCGAACAGCCAGGTCGAGCGCCTGCACCAGGCCAGCCTGGAAATACTTGAGCGGACCGGGGTCTGCCTCTACCTGCAAGAAGCCCTGGATCTGCTGGACCGGGCCGGAGTCAAGTCTAGCGAGGGCAACCGAGTGCGGATACCGGCGCGCCTGGTCGAGTGGGCGCTACAGGTTGCCGCTCAGCGTGTCACGCTGTACAACCGGCATGGGGAGCCGGTGATGCCGCTGGAACGGTACAACACCTTCTATGGCCCAGGCTCCGATTGCCCTTACGTGCTTGATCTTCGCACCGGTGAAAGGCGCGAAGGACGCTTGCGCGATATCGAGGAAGCGACACGTGTCTGCGACGCGTTGCCCAACATCGACTTCCTGATGTCCTTCTGCATTGCGCAAGAGCTGGATCAGAGCACCTACGACCGATATCAAATGCGGGCCATGCTACGGAACAGCATCAAGCCCATCCTGTTCGTAACGACCGAGTTCGGGGGCACGATCGACGCGGTCGCCATGGCCGAAGCCGTCTCGGGCGGGGCCCAGGCGCTCCGGGAACGGCCGCTCGCGGCGCTTTACATCAACGTCACCAGTTCACTGCGCCATAACGAAGAGGCGCTGCAAAAGCTGCTCTTCATGGCCGAGAGGGGCTTGCCCACAACCTACACACCCGTCGTGTTGCGCGGGGCCAACGGCCCGGTGACGCAAGCGGGCGCCCTGGCGCTCGCCAACGCCGGCGAGCTGGCCGGCCTTGTCCTGGCTCAGCTGAAGCGTGAAGGGGCGCCCGTGATCTTGACCGGCGGGGTCAACGACATGATGGACATGCGCTCGATGGTCGACTCGTATGGGGCGCCCGAGAACCGCGTAGCGCTGCTGGAGCTTGCCCATCGCTATGGGCTGCCGATTTTCGGGCTGGCAGGGTGCTCCGACTCGAAGCTGCCCGACGAGCAGGCCGCGGCCGAAGCCGCTCTGTCGCTGATCGCTGAAACCATGGGCGGAGCCCAGATGGCCCACGATGTAGGCTACCTCGAGGGCGGCAGGACCAACTCCGTCGAGCAGATCGTCATTTGCGACGAGCTCATCGGCTACGTCAAACGGCTGCTCGCTCCCATGGAAGTCAACGATGAGACACTGGCGCTGGACGTGATCGATCAGCTCGGGCCGCAGGGCGATTTTCTGACGGCGGAGCATACGCGCCGCCATTACAAAGAGGACTGGTATCCGAAGCTGATCGATCGCCGGCCCTACGAAGCATGGAAGGCTGCAGGTGGTAAGACACTGCGCGAGCGCGCAAGGGAGAAAGCCTTGCAGCTCCTGGAGCAACATCAGCCCGAGCCGCTGGCTCCCGCCGTGCAACGGCGCCTGGACGAGATCGTGGCCGCGGCTGTCTGACATGCATCTCTAGGAAAGACTGAATCAGCAAACGCAGGTCAAATCATGCAAAATATGGTATGCTTCTCAGCGAGGAGGTGAAGCGCATCGTCGCCCACCCAATTTCGCTGCGTGTTGTCAGTCCAGCCCTGGCCGCAGTCCTTGCGGCATCCTGAAAAAGGAGGAAGCCATGTTCTGCTCGCGAAAGTTTGCCATCCTCGTTGCCCTGATTCTCGTGTCCGGCATGATGCTATCCGCATGCACGCCGGCAGCGACGCCAGCGCCGGCCCCGACCGCGGCGCCAGCCGCGGCCGCTGCTGCCCAGGCTACTGCGGCCCCGCAAGCTACTGAGGCCCCGCAGGCCACCGAGGCGCCACAAGCCACCGCCGGGACACAGCCCACGGTAACCGTGCCAATCACGACGCCCATGGCGTCAAGCGCCAGCGCCAACTATGGCGGGACGCTGCGCCAGGTCTACATTGCACCGACCAACCTGGATCCGGCGGCCTTGACCTCGATTTCCGATGACGAGATTGCCCGTCAATGGGGCGACTTTCTGGTGTACACCGACGAGAATTACAGGCCCGACCCGAACCGCAGCCTGGCCCAGAGCTGGACGACCAGCTCCGACGGCCTGACCTGGACCTTCAACCTGCGCCAGGGTGTCACGTTCAACAACGGCCAGCCTTTCACGTCGAAGGACGTGAAGTTCACCTTCGGCCGCCTGATGGACCCGAAGATTGGCGCTGCCACGGCGCCAACTTATGCCAACATCAAGAATATCGCCACCCCCGATGACCATACCGCCGTCTTCACCCTGGCCAAGCCGAATCCCGACCTTCCCCTTGACCTCGGCGACTACCATTCCATAGTCGTGTGGAGCGGCACGACCGACTTCGAGACGCAGCACATCGGCACCGGCCCATTCATCGTCCAAAGCTACACGCCCGAGGACCGGATGGTCTTCAAGCGCAATCCCAACTACTGGATGAAGGATGCCAGCGGCAACCAGCTGCCATACCTCGACGGCATGCAGTTCATCTTCAACAGCGATCCTTCGGCCCAGGTCGAGGCGCTGCGTGGTGGACAGGCCGACTATCTGCTATATTTCCCGGCCGAATTCGCCAAGACGATCCAGGCAGATCCCAATCTGTATCTGATCACCAAGCCGTCCAACACCACCTACGTCATCCGCATGCGCGTGGATCACGCGCCGTTCAACAATCCCCTCGTGATCCAGGCCTTCAAGGCAGCCGTGGACCGCAACGCCATCCTGCAGACCGCTTACGGTGGACTGGGTGTCACCGGACGCGACACGCCGATCGGCCCGGGCTACGCGGATTACTATCTCGATGTCCCCGAGCCGCAACGTGATGTAGCCAAGGCAAAACAGTTGCTGACGCAGGCGGGTTTTCCCAACGGCCTCAAGGTCACGCTGACGGCCCAGAGCATCTCGCCGGTTCCGGCCATGGCCACCATCCTGCAGGCGCAGCTCAAGGACGCGGGCATCGAAGCCGATATTCAGCAGATGCCGTCCGACGTGTATTATGGCAGCGGCAATCCTTGGTTGACGGTGGACTTTGCCATCACGGATTGGGGAGCGCGCGCTTACCCGCAGCCCTACCTGGACCTGGCGTATGAATGTGGCGCCGAGTGGAACGAGACTCACTGGTGCGACAAGCAGCTCGATACCCTGGCCAAGCAGGCAGCCGTCGAGCAGGACCACGCCAAGCGTGCCGATCTGTACAAGCAGATCCAGCAGATCTTTATCGATCGCGGCCCGATCATCGTGCCGTTTTTCGGTGACAACCTGTGGGCAGCCAGTAAGAAGCTCCAGGGCCTGGTGCCAACCAGCTACCTTGGGACCGCGCTGGACCTGAGACAGGCCTACTTCACCAAATAGGGGAAGAAGGAATCGGGGGCAGGCATCGCACCTGCCCCCTGTTCCCGTGCTCCGACTCCCTCCTTGGTGAGCCAGTTTCGGCCCACGAACGGACTCAGAGAGAAACTCGAAAGGTGAAGTCCATGCAAGGCACGAGCACGTTGGCGACGCCGGCGCCTTATGGGCGGGCACTCGTCTTGCGGCGGATTACACGATATCCGGCCACCGTGATCGGGTTCGCGATAGTTGGCTTTTTCCTGCTGATGGCTGTGATTGGTTCGCCGGTGGCGCCCTACGGATACGCGGATCAAGACCTGCTGCACACGCTGCAGGCACCTTCCGCCGCTCATATCTTGGGCACCGACCAGTTGGCCGCGACATTTTCAGCCGCGTCCTGGTCGGTAGCCGTGACGTTTACGTCGTCGCCGGCTCAGGCACGGTCATGGCAGTAGTGTTGGGACTGGCGCTCGGCTTGTTCTCAGCTTACTACGGCGGCCTGTTCGACGATACGGCGATGAGGATCATGGATGTCCTGGTGGCCATCCCGCCGTTGCTCTTGGCCATGATTATTCTGGCCACGCTCGGCCCTTCGCGCCTCGAACGTGATCCTGGTCGTGGGATTCCTTTACATCCCAATGGTCGCCCGCGTCGTGCGCAGCGTCGTGCTTGACCTCAAGACGCGCCAGTACGTGGAGGCCGCCAGGCTACGCGGCGAAACCACCCTGTACATCGTTTTCCGAGAGATCCTGCCCGGCGTTTTGCCCGCTCTAGCTGTCGAAGCCTCTATGCGTTTCGCCTACGCTATTTTTCTTGTGGCATCCCTGGGCTTTTTGGGGCTCGGTGTGCAGCCGCCAACGCCCGACTGGGGGCTCATGGTGGGCGAGGCGCGCAATTACTTCATGCAGGCCGAGTGGGTATTGTTGTGTCCCGCCGGCGCCATCGCGGTCCTGGTGATCGGCGTGGGCTTTATGAGCGATGGGCTGCGCAGGATGCTGCTGCCGGGCGGGGTGAGCGGGTGACTTCGATGAATGCCGATCCAGAATCAAACACCTGCAAAGCCGCCCTCGAGGTCAAGGATCTGACCATCACCTACGACACGGAAAAGGGGCCGCTGCATACGGTCCGTGACGTCAGCATGCAGATCGCGCCTGGAGAGATCTACGGTCTGGTAGGTGAGTCAGGCTCGGGAAAGACCACACTCGCGTGGGCGGTTGTGAACTATCTTCCGGCGAACGGACGCGTTAGCGCGGGGCTTGTGCTGCTCGATGGGATCGAGTTGCTCAAGATGCGCAAGCCGGAGATGCGCAAGGTATGGGGCGCCAAAATCACCATGGTGCACCAGGACCCGAACACCGCCGTCAATCCGTCGATCCTGATCGGAGAACAGATCGCCGAGATGGCGCGGCACTCACCTGGGAATGTCGCGCGCCGACGCCAAGGCAAAGTCAATCGAGATGTTGGGCAAAGTGGGCATGGCTGACCCCGAGGCAGTGGCGCGCCGCTACCCGCATCAGCTCAGCGGAGGGATGCTGCAACGTGCCCTGATCGCCATGGCGCTGAGCACAAACCCCCGCCTGCTCATCATGGATGAGCCGACCACGGCCCTGGACGTGACCACCGAAGCAGTGATACTCGACCTGGTGCACGACTTGCTGACGACCTATCACACCGCCGTGCTCTACATCACACACAATCTCGGCGTCGTTGCGCGCATCTGCAACCGCGTCGGCGTGATGTACGCCGGCCAGTTGATGGAAGAAGGATCGGTGCGCCAGGTCTTCAAGCACATGCTCCACCCGTATACGTTCGGCTTGCTCGGCTGCGTCCCCAAGGTCAACGTCGGCCAGCGCGACGTGGTCCTCAACACCATCATGGGCCGCATTCCCCGGCCCGATCAACTGCCGGCAGGTTGCGTTTTTGCGCCGCGCTGCCTGCTGGCCGAAGACGTCTGCCGGACGACCCGCCCGCCTTTTGCCGCGGTAGGCGCCGAAGGGGGACACCTGGCGGCGTGCTGGCGCTGGCAAGAGCTCGAACAACACCCCGAGCGATACGCAGCGGCCGTTCGGCATACCGAACGTGCGGCCGATCGTGTTGAAGGCCCGCTTGTGCTCGAGGCCCGGGGCATCAAGAAGTACTTTCCAGCCGGCGACACAGGCCTGCCACAGCTTCTGACTGGACGGCGCCAGGTGGTCCGCGCCGTCGATGACATCTCCATCCGCATACGCGGCAGCTTCACGATGGGCATCGTGGGTGAGAGCGGCTGCGGAAAAACCACTTTCGCCCGCTGCGTCGCCGGACTCGAGGAAGCCACAGCCGGCCAACTCGAGTTGGAAGGCCAGGCCATACCTGGCGGCGTCTCAAAACGCCCGCCGGCATTGTTGAAAAAGATCCAGATGGTTTTCCAAAACCCGGATGCGTCGCTAAATCCTCAGTACACGGTGGGCCAGAGCGTCGCGCGGCCGCTGGCCATGTTGCGCCGCGTGCCACGCGCGGAGGTCTCCCAACGCACGCGCGATCTCTTCCGCGCGGTAAACCTGCCCGAGGACTACGTTAACCGGCTGCCCCAGGAGCTCAGCGGGGGCGAAAAACAGCGGGTCGCCATCGCCCGAGCCTTCGCGGCCGATCCCGCCCTGATGATCTGCGATGAGCCGATCTCGTCCCTTGATGTCTCGGTGCAGGCATCGCTAATGAACCTGCTCATCGAGCTGCAAGAGTCTAAGGGCACGTCATATCTCTTCATCTCCCACGACCTGGCGGCCGTCTTGCACGTGTCGGACTGGATCGCCGTAGTCTATCTTGGCCGGCTTTGGGAGGTGGGCCCCGCCGAGGCAGTCTTCGCTCCGCCCTTCCATCCGTACACCGAGGCGCTCCTGTCAGCACTGCCGGTGCCGGACCCGGACGTGCGGCAGGAAAGGATCCGGCTGGAAGGTAGCGTGCCGAGCGCAGTCAACATCCCATCAGGATGTCGCTTCCACACGCGTTGCCCCCGCAAGATGGGCCCCATTTGCGAGAACGAAGAGCCTCCCTGGCAGGACGCAGGCGAAGATCACCGCATCTGCTGCCATATCCCGCTCGCTGAATTGTCTCGGTTGCAGGCGCCGGCGGGCGAGACCTGCGTGGAAGGCTAGAGGAAGAACCTATGGCGACTTATCTCCTGCGGCGCCTGGGCTTCATCGTCCTGACAATGATCCTGGCTTCCATGGTCATCTTCGGGGCGACCCAGCTCCTGCCCGGCGACGTGGCCGGTGAGTTGTTGGGCCAGTTCGCGTCTCCCGAGGCGCTCGCCAGCCTGCGGGCGCAGCTGGGGCTCAACCGGCCCGTATACATCCAGTATCTCGATTGGCTGAGCAAGTTCGTGACGGGCAATTGGGGCAACTCCATGGTGAGCCATCTGCCCGTCCTGCCCATGATCGCCGAACGGTTGCGCAACTCGGCTATGTTGGGGGGGGTGGCGCTGCTGATCTATGTGCCGCTCGGGATCTTGCTGGGCGTCCTTGCGGCCTTGAACCGTGAGAAGCTATTGGACCAGACGATCTCGGCGTTCACCATGGCCTTCGTAGGGCTCCCGGAGTTCGTCAGTGGGCTGGTCCTGATCGCGCTCTTCGCTCTGCACTTCCACGTGCTGCCGGCCAACTCTTCGATTGATGTTGACACCGGCTTTTTTGCGGCGCTGCCATACCTGATCCTGCCCGCCATCACGGTCAGCCTGACCAGCCTGGGCTATGTGGCACGCATGACCCGAGCCAGCACCATCGATGTGTTGCGCATGGACTACGTGCGCGCTGCCGAGTTGAAGGGCCTGCCTCAGAGCCAGGTGATGGTCAAGCACGTGCTGCGCAACGCGCTTCTGCCCACTGTTACGGTCGTTGCCATGGGCATCGGCTACCTCATCGGAGGCCTGATCATCACGGAGGAAGTATATGGCTATCCCGGCCTGGGCCGGCTGTTGATTTACGGCTTGCAGCGCCGTGACCTGATCCTGATACAGGCGTGCAGCATGGTTATTGTGGCCGTGTTCAGCCTGTCGAACCTGGCGGCCGATCTGCTCTATGGGATCTTGAACCCGCGCATCCGCGTGGGCAAGTAGCGGGAGGTTGTCATTTATGTGGAAATGCTACTGCGCGCCTGCACAGCTTGAGGAAGCACTTGCCCTCTTGGCGCAGCACGGGCAGGCAGCGCGCGTGGTTGCTGGCGGGACCGATCTGTTGCTGGAGATCGAGCGGGGCATCCGCAAGCCCGGCGTTCTGGTCGATATCTCCCGTATACCCGGACTTGACGGCATCAGCCTGGCCGACGGCAGAGTCCACCTCGGGCCGCTGGTCACGCATAGCCAGGTCGTGGCTTCACGCCTGTTATTCGACGTGGCCTACCCGCTGGCACGCGCCTGTCTGGAAGTCGGCTCGCCGCAGATTCGCAACCGCGGCACGGTGGCCGGGAACGTGATCACCGCTTCGCCGGCGAATGATACGGTCGCGCCGCTGAGGGCACTGGACGCCCAGGTGACTTTGCGCAGCATGCGTGGGACGCGCGCCCTCGCCCTGGCTGACTTCCTGCAGGGTGTGCGCCGCACAGCCCTGGCGCCGGACGAACTGCTCGTTGGCGTCGACTTCCCCGCACTGCAACCGGGCGATCGCGGCACTTTCGTCAAGCTGGGACTGCGCGGGAGCCAGGCGATCTCGGTGGTCAATGCCGCCGCGGTCGTCGCTTTTGATGGCCCGGTCGTGCGCCAGGCACGGCTGGCCTTTGGGTCGGTTGCGCCCACTGTGGTGCGCGCCGCTGAAGCCGAGCGCTTCTTAGCCGGCAAGCAACTGACCGAAGATACGATCCACGAGGCCGCCGAGCTTGCCGCCGGGTCCGTGCGGCCCATCAGCGATGTGCGCAGCCCGGCAGGCTACCGGGGCGACATGGTGCGGGTGCTGGCGGAGCGGGCCCTCGGCCGGTTGGCGGCCGCTAACGAACGCGAGGACTGGCCCCACCAGCCCCCCCTGCTGGCGACGGCTCAGCGACCGTCCACGGCGGGCCGAGACAAGAAGAATGGCAGAGCCGAAAAGGTCCAGGAAGGCAGGTGCGTGCCCTCCGCCTCTGGGGCGCCGGGCGCAGCCGGACGGGAAGGCATGCTTTCCACGGTGGGCACGGTCCACAGCGCGCGCCTGGGGGCGCCGATCGAGCTCACTGTGAACGGGCACCCGCAGGCCATCTACGGCGCGCACGACAAAACCCTGTTGCGTCTCCTGCGCGACGACCTGGATTTGTGCGGCACAAAGGAAGGTTGTGGCGAAGGCGAGTGCGGCGCGTGCACGGTCCACATGGATGGCAAGGCCGTGATGGCCTGCCTGGTGCCGGCGCCCGCGGCCCATGGCCGGCAGATCACAACCATCGAAGGATTGAGCAGCGGAGACACGCTCGAGACACTGCATCCCCTACAACGGGCGTTCATCGAAGCCGACGCGATACAATGCGGTTACTGCTCGCCCGGGTTCATCATGGCCGGCGCCAAGCTGCTGGAGGAATACCCCCACGCCTCCCGAGAGCAGATCGCGCTGGCCGTCAGCGGCAACCTGTGCCGCTGCACCGGCTACGTGAACATCCTGCGCGCGATCGAACTGGCCGCCAGCGCGAGCGGCCAGCCCGGCGATGCCACGGAGGCACAGCTCCCGACAACGCACGCGCAGCTTTCCTGAGGAAGAACGTGACCAACATGTTTAGCTCGTTCGCGAATCCTACCTTTGGCCTGCTTGATCCCAGCCAGTGTGAGATCATCCACAATGCCTCCCTGGAAATCCTACGGCGCACCGGGGTGCGAGTGCACCATCCGGAAGCGCTGGCCTTGCTCCGTCAGGCTGGAGCTGCAATCTCAGACGAGGATCTGGTGCGCTTCGAGCCGGCGCTGGTGAGTTGGGCCCTCGGTCGCGCGCCGCACAACGTGACGCTCTGCAAGCAAGGCTCGGATGAGCCCCTGGTCAAGCTCAAGGGGCAGACCGTCCACTTCGGGCCCGGATCGGACTGTCTGTACTATCTCAGCCCGGAAACGGGCGAGCGCCGCCGCTTTCAGACCCGGGACGTCATCGATTGCATCCGGCTGGTCGATGCGCTGCCCGAGTTGAGTTTCTGCATGTCGATGGGCATCCCGGCCGACCTCGAGCTGGCAAACCCCTACAGGCAACAGTTCGCCCTGATGCTGGAACATACCGCCAAGCCCATCGTGTTCGTCTGCGACGACCAGGCGGACTGCGAAGCGATCGTGGCAATGGCTGCGGCAGTGGCCGGGGGGGCCGACGCGTTGCGGCTCAATCCCACCTTGCTCCTCTACTCAGAGCCGTCCACGCCCCTCCGCCACACCGAGTCGGCGATCGGCAAACTTTTGTGCATGGCTGAAGCAGGGCTGCCGGTGTTGCACTCCCCGGCCCCCATGATGGGCGGGACGGCACCGATGACGGTGGCGGGCAGTATCGCCCTGGGCAATGCCGAGGCCCTCTCAGGGCTGGTGATCCACCAACTCAAGCGCGAGGGCGCGCCCTTCGTCTACGGCGTCCAGGTCAACCACATGGACATGAAGACCATGGTGAGCGTCTATGGCGCCCCAGAGTACGAACTGGGCCGGGTCCTATCGGCGCAAATGGGGCGCTACTACGGCCTGCCGACCTGGGGCAACGCCGGTATGACCGATAGCCCGGCGCTCGACGAGCAGGCCGCCATCGACGTGACCTTTTCGGTGCAGGTAGCTCTGCTGACCGGCACCAACCTGGTCCATGATGTAGGCTACCTGGAAGCCGGGCTGACCACTTCGCCCGAGCTGATCGTCATGACCTGCGAGATCATTGGCATGATGCGCTACTTTATGGCGGGCGTGGCCCTCGACGCGGATGCGCTGGCGCTGGATGTGATCCAGCAGGTCGGCCCGGGCGGCGACTACCTTGCCAGTGAGCACACCCTGGCTCATTTCCGCAAGTTCTGGCAGCCAGCCCTGTACAGCCGCCAGCGGCGAGAGGAATGGGAGCTGCGGGGCGGGAAGCGCTTCGCCCAGCGGTTGCGCGAACGCACGGCCAGCCTGATGCGAAAGCCCAGGCCCGAACACTTAGCCGGAAGCGTGCGCGATGAGATCGCGTACATGCTCGGTCAGAGGTAGCCGATGGGACAGGATTCACTCGCCCGCCCGCGATTCAACCTCTTGGATGCTGACCAGTGCCGGACCATCCATGAGGCATCGCTTGAGATCCTGCGACGCACCGGTGTGCGCGTCAATCACCCTGAAGCCCTGGATCTGCTGCGCCGCTCGGGTGCTCTCATCACCGACGAGACGCTGGTGCGCTTCCCTCCCGCGCTGGTGGAATGGGCGCTGAAGCAGGCGCCATCGACTATCACCCTGTGCAGGCGCGGCAGCGACCGGCCGGCGATCCAGATGTCGGGCATGAATGTCGCGTTCGGCAGCGGCTCCGACGGCATGAACTACCTGAACCCGCGTACGGGCAGGCACGAGCGCTTCACGGTGCAAACCGTGACCGATTGTATCCACGTGGTCGATGCGCTGCCACAGATCGACTTCTGCATGTCAATGGGCCAGCCTTCGGACGTGACCGACGGCACGAGCCTCTTCCGCCACCAGTATGCGCTGATGTTGCAGCATACCAGTAAGCCGATCGTCTTCATTTCCGCCGATCGTGGCGACTGCGAGGCGATCGTGGCCATGGCCGCTGCTGCAGCCGGCGGCATCGAGAAGCTGCGGGTGAGCCCCACGCTTCTCGGCTACAGCCAGGTCACCACGCCGCTGATCCATCCGGCGGATTCGCTCGACAAGTTGCTATACATGGCCGAGGTAGCCTTGCCAGCGGTCCACATGCCCTCGCCCATGATGGGAGGCACGGCGCCTATGACCATGGGCGGGGCACTGGCCCTCGGCACCGCTGAGGTGTTGTCGGGGCTAGTAATCCATCAGCTCAAACGTCCCGGCGCCCCCTTTGTGTTTAGCCAGGGCACGCACCATATCGACATGCGCAGCACGATTAGCGTGTACGGCGCGCCCGAATTCGAGCTGGCGCGCGTGGCCGTCGCCGACTTGGCGCGCTACTATAACCTGCCGAGCTGGGGCTACGCCGGCTATTCGGATAGCCCGGTCATGGATGAGCAGGCAGCGGCCGATGCCACTTCTTCCGTCATGGTGGCATTTCTCTCCGGCCAACACCTCGCCCATGATGTGGGTTACCTCGAGGCCGGCCTCACGACTTCGCCCGAAATGATCGTCTTCACAGCCGAGGTCATCGAGCGGACCCGCCACTTCGCCAATGGCTTCTCGTTGGACCCCGAGACGTTGTCGCTGGATCTCATCCACCAGCTTGGACCGGGCGGCCAGTACCTCGTCGAACAACACACCCTCGAGCGCTTCCGCGATATGTGGGACCCAACCCTTTTCACCCGGCTGCGCATGGCGAATTGGGTGCGCAAGGGCCGCACCCGCCTCGGCGACCGGCTGCGAGATCAGACTATCGCCCTGATAGACTCTCACCACCCGCAGCCCCTGCCGGCCGCCGTCGAAACCGAGATCGATTACATCCTGGGCAAAGGAAGGTTGAGAGCAGCATGACGGAACTGGCGCGGGAAAATGGCACATCGCAGGCCATCGTCGGCGGCAGCACGCTGCGCATCGACTCGCTGGGCAAGGTGACGGGCCGGACCCGCTACGTCGAAGACATGCGCATGCCCGGCCTGTTGCACGCGAAGGTGCTGAGGAGCCCGCACCACCACGCGCGCCTGCTGACCCTCGACTGCCAGCAGGCCAGCCAACTGCCAGGCGTAGTCCGGATCATCACCGCGGGCGATATCCCGGGGCTGAACGGCCTCGACGGGTATAGCCGTGAAGATCCGGTGCTCACTCCTGTCGGCGACACGGTGCGACAGCGCGGCGCACCGGTCGCCATCGTCATCGCCGGGTCGCCAGCAGAGGCCCAGGATGCGGCTGCTGCCATCGAGGCCACCTATGAGATCTTGCCCCATACTTTTGATGCCGACGCGGCTCTGTCGGCGGATGCGGTCCGGATCTACGCAGCCGGCAACATCCTGAGTAACTTCGAGGTCAAGCACGGCAACCTGGAAGCAGTTTTCGCTGCTTCCGACGTGATCCTCGAGACCGACTACCGCACGACCTTCCAGGAGCACTCGACGCTCGAACGGGAGGCAACGCTGGCCTACCTTGAAGCCGACGGCCGCGTGACGGTCTTCGGCGGCACGCACGAGCCTCACTGGCAGGTCGGTTACATCGCGCAGACCCTGGGCGTCGACCCGCTCATGGTGCGTGTGATCCTGCCACCCACCGGCGGCTCGTTTGGCAGCCGGCAGGACCCGTGGCCCCTCGTTGCCGCGGGCCTGGCGGCATACCTGGCGCGGCGGCCGGTGCGGCTGGCCTACACACGGCGCGAGGTTTTCGACGCCACGCCAAAGCGACACCCGTATCATGTCAGGCATCGCATCGGGGCAACCAGCAGCGGGCGCCTGACCGCAGTCCAGGTGCGCGTGGACTGCAACACCGGTGGGTACGACAGCGGGGGCTACTGGATCCCGAATTATGCTGTGACGGCCAGCGGCGGCGCGTACCGCTGGCAGGCTGTGGATGCCAGCGCCCGGGCCATCTACACCAACGCCGCCAAGTGCGGGCAGTTCCGTGGTTACGGCTCGCCGCAGTCCACTTTCGCCCTGGAATGTGCCCTCGACGAACTCTGCCAGCGGCTCGGCGCCGACCCCTTGGAATTTCGGCTGGCAAACCGGCTCAGGCAGGAAGATGTCAGCTTCATGGGCTACCAGGTCGGCGAATCGTTGGGCTACGGGCAGGTGCTGGAGGCCATCCGGCCGCGCTATCGCGAGTTCCTGGAGGAAGCGGCAGCCTTCAATGAGAGCCATGCCCACGATTCGCCGGCCCGTGGCCAAGCGCGGCTGCGGATGGGCGTGGGGCTGGCGGGCATGTGGTACCGGTTCGGCAAGTCCGGCTGCTTGCGGGTCGAGACACACGCCGAGCTGGCGGCCGACGGCCACATCATCGTTTACTGCTCGGCCCCCGATTACGGGCAGGGCATCAACACGGTGATGGTTCAGATAGCGGCCGAGACTTTCGGCGTGCCCCGCGGGCAGATCGAGCTTGTCAACGCCGACACCGCGCTTACACCGGACAGCGGCATCCAGGGCGCCTCGCGGGCCACGTATTTCATCGGCCATTCGCTCAGCCAGGCCGTGCAGAACCTGCGCGAGGAAGTGCTGGGCATCGCGGCGGAGATCCTGGACCGGCCGCCGGCTGACCTCGAGCTGACAGGCAATGCAGTCGTGAGCTGCGCTCGCGATGGATCAGTCTCCCTGCGAGAAGTGGCGCAGGAGTTCGATCGTATCGGCAAAAGCCGCAGGGTCGTCGGCATCTTCGATCTTACTCCGCAATTTCCGACTTTTGACCCCAAGGACGAACATGAGTACGTCCCTTTGTTTGTAACCGGAGCGCAGGCGGCCCAGGTGAGCGTTGATATGGAGACGGGCCTGGTGCAAGTGCGGCGCCTCGTCGCGGCTCACGACGTAGGGCGTGCGATCAACCCGCCCAACGCAGTCGGGCAAATCCAGGGCGCGGTCTTGATGGGGATCGGCACAGCGCTGACCGAAAGCTACGTTCCCGGTGTGACCACCGGTTTCACCGACTACATCTTGCCCATGGTCGGCGCGGTGCCTGAGATGGAAGTCATCCTGGTCGAGGTGCCCAGCTATTATGGCCCTCTGGGCGCCAAGGGCCTCGGCGAAGCCGCCATCATGCCCACGGCACCAGCGGTCATCAATGGGCTGTCGCGCGCGATTGGCGTGCGCCTGCGCGAGCTTCCGGCCTCGCCGCCGCGGGTGCTGGAAGCCATCCGTGCAGGCCAGAGACTCGCTTGATGAGCCTTTGGCCTGCGCCAGCTTGTTCGAAGCGTGCGCCGGTCGCGGGCGTGCAGGATCCGAAAGCAGAACGTGGTCAAGCGCATGACCAAAAGGGAGAACTTGACTTGGCAACGAGACTTTTGACGGGAAACGAGGCGCTGGCGCTGGGGGCGCTCCACGCGGGCGTCAGGGTTGTCACGGGCTATCCCGGCACTCCTTCCACCGGCGCCCTGGCCAGCCTGCTGGAGCGTGACCCGGCGGGTGTGCACGTCGAGTGGAGCACGAACGAGAAGGTGGCCTTCGAGATCGCCTCGGGCGCGGCTTGGGCCGGGCAGCGCGCGTTATGCACGATGAAGATGTCAGGGCTCAACGTCGCCTACGATTCGGTGATCTCGATAGCCTATTCGGGCGTGACGGCTGGACTCGTGATCTACGTGGCCGATGACCCCGGGGTGAGCGCCGGCATGGCCGAACAAGACTCAAGGTGCTTCGCGCTCATGGCCGACCTCCCGATGCTGGATCCAGCCTCGGTCCAGGATGCCTACTCGCTCACGAAATCCGCCTTCGAATTGTCGGAGGCAACCGGCACGCCAGTGTTCGTGCGCCTCGTCACCGCGAACTCGGGCTCGCTGGCCGCGATCGAGGTCGAAGACGACCTGCCATCACCCGCTGCCCTGGAGTCTCGCGAGCCAGTCCTTCTTCGCGACATCAATCGGTTCACAAAGGCCGGCTCGGCCATCTGCATGAGCCAGCACCGCGACCTGATCGCCCGCCTCGAAAAGGCCAGGCGCTGGATTGACGGCAAAAGGCTCAACCAGCTCAGCCTGGCTCCGGGAGCCGGCGGGCTCGGCATCGTGGCCGCCGGGATCACGACAGCCTACCTGGAGGAGGCTTTCGAGATCGTCGCCAGGTACGGGTGCGATCCTGCCGCCATATCGGTGCTGCGGCTGAGCGCCGTACATCCCTTGCCATCGGACGACCTGCAGGCCATCCTGCGACATTGCAGCACACTGCTCGTCTTGGAGGAACTCGAACCGCTCGTCGAGAAGGCCATCCTGGTCGAAGCCTATCGGTCCGGATCGGCCGCCAGGGTCCTGGGCAAGTTGAGCGGCCACTTCGAGCGGGTGGGCGAATATGGCCTGCGCCAGATCGTGCAGGGCCTGGCAGCGGCCGCCGGGGTGGCCATCCCGGCCGGGCTGCTCACAGGCCCTGGCGAGGCAGAAGGGCTGGCTGCAGCGCGCCCTATCACGGTATGCGCCGGCTGCCCGCACCGCGGCACCTTCATGGCCATCAATCAGGCCGTCCGGCGGGCCGGTTTCAAGAAGGACCAGGTCATGGTGACCGGAGACATCGGCTGCACGATCCTGGGCATGAACCCGCCTTTCAACACCGTGTGGAACGAAGTCTCGATGGGGGCGAGCATCTCGCTCGCCCAAGGCTACGTGCATGCCGGGATCAAGACCCCGGTCATCGCCACCATCGGCGATTCGACGTTCTTCCACGCGGGCATCCCAGGGCTCATCAACGCCGTTCAGCATCAGGTCCCTTTGACGCTGATCATCATGGACAATGGATGGACCAGCATGACCGGGATGCAGGTTGACGCCAGTACGTGCCAACAGTATCAGCGCCCCGGGGACGCGCGGCTGGACATCGCCCGCTTAGTTCCCGCGCGCTGGGCATAGACCAGTTCTGGGTTGCCGACCCGTTCGACCTGCCCGCCATGACCGTCATCTTGGAGAAGGCGCTCAAGCTGCCGGGTGTCAAAGTCGTGCTCGCGCGGCCAGGAGTGCGTCATGCCGGCCAAGCGGCGCGGCCTGAGCGCTGGCCAGGTGCAGGTGA
>CAWEHT010000286.1:0-4476 GCA_963808455.1 uncultured Chloroflexia bacterium
AAGGCTGCCCCGGTCTCGTTCCCCGCGGAGGATTACGAGCAAGCGATTCAAAAAGCGCTGGATCAGCTGGCGGCCTGGGAGCCAGGGGATGATACGGGCCAGCCGGACGCCTGCGGCGAGGGCTGCCGGGAGTAGGGGGCCAAGGCGAAGGCAGCCGGTGGACGGCCTCGGCCGAGCCCGGCGCAGCGTGCGGTTGGGAAGGGCATTGATGGAGAGCAAGGATTTGGAAACACAGTTCGCTCCGGCATGGCGCGTGGCAGACGGCGAGGTGCAGCGCCAGGCGGAGCGTCTCCTCGAGGTGGCTTCGCTCATTCGCCCCCTGCTCGATGCGGTGCCGATCGTGTTACTGGTGCTCAACGAGCAGAGACAGGCTGTCCTGGCCAATCAGGCCTTGTTAGAGCTGCTGGGGGTGGGCGAGGCGCAGGTGCTCGGGCGCCGGCCGGGCGAGATCCTGGCATGCATCCATGCTACGGCCGAGCTATGTGGCTGCGGTTGCAGCGAGTTCCTGCAGCACGTGCGGCGCCGTGCATGCCATCCTGGCCAGCCAGCAGGGCCGTGCCGGCGTGCAGGAGTGCCGCATCACGCGCCTTTCAGGAGACGCGCTCGATTTGCGTGTCTGGGCCACGCCATTCCAGGCTGGCGAGGAGCATTTCACCATCTTCGCTGCCGAGGATACGAGCGACGAAAAACGCCGGCGTGCCCTGGAGCGCGTGTTCTTCCACGATGTCCTCAACACCGCTACCGGCATCCGAATCACGGCGAATCTGCTGCGGCACACCGCCGGAGGCGCGAGCGCGGCGCTTTCGGCTATCCCCAACCTGCTCGACCGGCTGATCGAGGAGATCGAGGTCCAACGCCAGCTGACGGCGGCCGAATGCGGCGAGCTGGTCCTCGCGCCTGCCCCTGTGGATGTGACCGCCTTGCTCTATGAAGTGGCGCATCTTTACGGTTGCGGTGACGACGAAAATGGGCCGCACGTGGTCGTCCAGGTGCCGGAAGAGCAGGTGCGGATGCTCAGCGATCGCACCTTGCTGCGGCGCGTCATCGGCAATATGCTGCGCAACGCTGTCGAAGCCAGCCGGCCTTCAGACACGGTGATCCTCGGTTGCGCTGCCGACGATTCAGCCGTGGAATTCTGGGTGCATAATCCGGGTCACATGCCTCGCGAGGTACAGCTGCAGCTATTCCAGCGCTCCTTCTCCACCAAGGGCAGCGGCCGGGGGCTGGGCACCTACAGCGTGCGCCTGCTGACCGAGCGGTATCTCCAGGGGAGCATCGAGTTCATATCCTCGCCCGAAGAGGGCACGACCTTCCGGGCGCGCTACCCGAGAAAAGTCCGTGCGGATGATCGGTAGCTGCCGCTACGGCCAGGCTCCCCCCACAGAAGGCGGCGGCTTCGGGCCGGCAGGCTTGGGAAGTCACGCACCTTCGCCCCCCGGCCGACGCTCCGCCGGCGGCAAAGTGGTTCATCCGCTAGGTCCCGCGCGGGGCCGCCGAGGGCTGAGAAGTCCCCGCAGGGGGAGAATCCGTCTCGGGACTCCCGGAACGGATGCTTCGGCCTGCCATGCCGACTCGTCAAGTGCGGCCGCGGGGCCGGCCTACCTAAAAACTCCTGATACGGATTCTTCGCTATGGCGCGCCGTTGCCAGGCCTTGTGGGCACGGCCGCTCAGAATGACAGCCCAAGCGTTTCTTGCATAGCCGCATCCCGCCCGCCGGGATTTGAAACTCAGGATGACAGGTTCGGGAAGTGATTCCTTTGCGAGCACTGAGCACCCGGGCATCGCCTCAGGCATTCGTGCCGGTCGGGCCAAACCGCTCGGTGAGCACGCAGCCCGGCGCGATGCCGAGCGCTACCAGGGCATTCGCCACGTTTTCGACCAGCGAGGACGGCCCGCAGACGTACGCCCGAAGCCCGGCGCCGAGGGGCCGCATGACGTCGCCCAGCATCTCCTCGTCGATGCGCCGCGGATAACCCGGCCAGCCGGGCGGCTGCGAACGTGTGAAAGTGAAGATGACCTGCAACCCATCGCCCGCAGCCTGCAACCGGTCCAACTCGGCGGCGTAGATCACATCTGCCGGCGAGCGTACGCTGTAGAGCAGCCTCGCCGGCACGGTCGAGCCTGCCGCCCGGCGATGGCGTAGGATGGACATCAACGGGACGACGCCCGAACCGCCGCCGACCAGCAACAATGGGCCGGCCGTGCCGGCTTCCCAGACGAAGTAGCCGCCGATGGGGCCTCGCACCTCGACCTGGTCCCCGGGGACCACCACATCGCACAGATAGGACGACACTTCCCCATCAGGTAACGCTTCGACGGTGAGATCGATCTCGCCTACACGCTCAGGCTCCGAGGCGACCGAGTAGCTCCTCTGGGCCTGGTAGCCGTCGGGCGCGGTGAGCCGCACGTCGTAATGCTGCCCGGGGCGATGTGGCACCCAGCCCGGAAGCGCCAGGGTGATGGTCTTGACATGGTCCGTCTCCTGGCGCACTGCCTTGACGATCGCCACCTGCCATTCCAGGACACGCGGCACAGCGGCGCTCATCCCGGCGCGGGCGCGCCCACCGGGCAGCTCAGTCACCGCGGTAGCGCTCTTCTCGCCAGGGATCACCGTGATTGTTGTAGCCGAGAGCTTCCCAGAAGCCGGGCTGATCGCCGGCCGTTAGGCGCAATCCACGCACCCACTTGGCGCTCTTCCAGAAGTACAGCTGCGGGACGACCAGGCGGGCGGGCCCGCCGTGCTCAGGCGCCAGCGACTGGCCGTCGTAGCGGTAAGCGACAAAGGCCTGCCCGTCGATGACATCGACAAGCGGGAGGTTGGTGGTGTAACCGCCATCGCAAAACGCCGTGATGTACATGGCCTTGGGGTCCACCTTCGCCTTTGCCAACAGGGTATCGACGGGGACGCCTTCCCACCTGGTGTCCAACTTGCTCCACTTGGTGACGCAGTGGATATCGGCCACGTAGCTCTGCTGCGGGAGCGCGATGAACTCCTCCCAGGTCCAGCGCGCCGGCTCACCAACTAGGCCCTCTACCGCAAAGGTCCAGCGCGTGAGCGGCGTTCGAGGCGTGGGCCCTGCCGAGAGCACCGGAAAGCCCTCGGTGAGATACTGGCCGGGAGGCACGCGATCGGCCGCCTCGGGCTGGCGTCGTTTGCCGAAGAAGCCGCGTGTGACGAATGAGTCTGACATCTTCCCTCCATGAGAAATGCTGGTCTGGCGCCAGCCGCTTGACTTGCAGTTTGCAGGATACCCGCTCGAGCGCAGGCTGTCGGGAAGGCGGCTCACGCCTTGGCCGACAACCCGCGGGCGTGTTCCGGTTCCAGGGCCGGGCCGACCGCGGATGCGCCACGGATGCGCGGATAGGTTCGCCGGGCCGAGCGGGAATCGCGCACCGCGGTGTACCCCTTTGGCGGCCGCGGCTTGGGCGCGGCCGGCGGGCACCTTGCCACCGAGTTGGATTGCGCCGGCGCCCCGCGCGATCCTTGACGTTTCAGCGCAGGTGTGTTATCCTATTCACAGATACAAAGTCATTACATCCGAACCTAACTAAAAGGTAGGTTTGCGTGTAAAACGAATTATAAAGAATGTTATTGTTTTTGCTATACATAATCAACTTTTGTATCTATATTCACGCAGGATTTAGGTTTAATACTTATGCAATACTGCTTACGATTTCTAATTTATGAAAAAATAATGGAATATATTCCTCCAACGATATCGGCACTTCCTTAATCCGCAAAATGGCCTCGATTGTATTCCAGCGCTCTCAAATACACTCGCTCCTACAACGTGAAGGAGTTATTTAGGAGTCGGCCTATGCTATCTCATTTCTCCTTTAACTGTTTGTTTTTATTTTTAGGGTGCAACCATTGCTGAATGCGCGTTCGCGCTCAAAGATAATGAGCCGCCTGTACTGGCGCGTAAGTAATCGCTGAGCGTCCACGAAGGGCCCGTCCAGGAAAAACGATTTATGCTGAGACTATGCCAGAATCCGGAAGAACCTCAATAAGCTTGACGACACGATCATGGTATAATTTGTAGTTGCGCATTACAGCCTGAAGTGACCGGCGATGATGCTTATGATATATCATCTGGTTTAAACGAGGCAAATCTCGTAAGAGTGAACCGAGGTGCCGGGATAGCTGGTTTTTCTCCTCTCAATCCTGCGGAATACCAATCAAGGTTCATCCGCTGCCATTCGACCAAATGCGCCAGGACGTCTTTGACAGACCATCCTCCATGAGTGACGCCCGTCTTAATCCATTTGATGGGCAGGTAAGAGCGCGAGCGTATCGTTCAGAGCAGTTTGTTCACGTTGGATTTCGTACAGAGATCTTTCTTACGGAGTCGCCTACCCATAAATCACCTCATGATTCCTATTTCAACACCTATCTTTTATAATTTTATCCGTTCTCTCACCATCATTGATTGCTTGAGCCTTTTATTCGCAAAATTGCATTGAACGCTACTGAT
>CAWEHT010000287.1:0-14793 GCA_963808455.1 uncultured Chloroflexia bacterium
GCCGGCGAAGTTTTCGGGATCGGCGGCGGCGAGACAGCAGCCAGGAAGCTGGGAGTGCCTTTCCTCGGGCGCATTTTCCTGGCCCCGTTCATGCGCGAGGACGGCGACGCCGGCCAGCCGGCCGTGGTGTGCCAGCCCGACTCGGAGCAGGCCGCGGCCTTCCGCAACCTGGCCCAGCTCGTGGCCGCCCAGGTCAGCGTGATGAACGCCGGCCGGCCCGCAGCGCCCAAGGCGCCGATCCGGTTAGAGGTTGACGCGCGGTAGACGGGGCCTCCTGTGTGGCGACGGCGAGCTGCCCCGACAACCCTGCGTCGGGGCAGCTTGTTTCTACAGCCGGCAGCCCATGCCCGCATCCTCAGCCGCCCCCGCGCGCCCAGCCGCCGGTGGCCTTGTCTCCAGCCGCCGGGGCGCGTCTGCCGTCCGGCCGGCCTCCGCGCCCCCATCGAGCGCCTCGGACGCCTTCACGCAGGCAATACGCCGGGCCACTACCGCCCTCGGGCCGGGCTAGCGCCGCCATCCGGAGAGCGGCCCGCGGTCGCCCGGGCGCGGCGGCCCGGCGTAGGAACGCACGCGCCGCTGCCGTGTGGGGGGGGGGGGGCGGAATGCGATCGTGGCCGCGTTCATGGTCAATGGCGCAGGTTTTGGCGCAGGTTTTGGCCATTGACAGGGTGCGCGCCTTGTGCTATTGTGTGATCCAGGTTGTCCCCGCTCGACTGTCCGCCGGTTGCCCTGCCCCAGCCACGCCCAGGTGGTGGCTCACCGAGGCTCCGGCCCTGAATGCACGACCGCTGGGCCATAGCAGCGCGCGCCAACAGGTTTCGGACCGGCGCGCCGTTGGCCGTCCGTGTCTCGCCGCCGGCCCCATCGCTGAACCGATTGCACGCGTCAGTCGATACCGGCCTCTCGGCCAGCAGGGAGAGGTAGATGCACACCACGCACCAAGCCCGCATGTGTACGCTCGCGCCCTGGATCGCACTGTTCGCCGCGCTGACCCTCGTCGTTCCCGCCAACGCGCGGGGCCTGACTTCGGACGCCTCGGGGCCGCCAGCCCGAGGCTCCGCCGACCCGCATGTCTGGCTGCCGTCCATGGCCAACGGCGTCACCGGCGTGACGCCCCCGTTCACGATCTCGCGTTACGTGGCCACGAACAGCCTGATGGAGGATGACGACTCGATGTACAACCTCGGCTGCAGCCGGGGCAGGGCCGTCCTTCCCAATCAGGACGTCGTGGTCATCCTCGATTTCTTCTATCCCTACACCGCCGGGGACGGCAAGCACCCGGACGACGGCGTAATCCTCAGCGATGGGTCGTACCACTATACCGGCGACGTCGAAAACGCGGTCTGGGACTTCATCCAGGGGTTCATGGCGCCGGGCTGCTACGCCGCGGGCTCGCACCTCACGGCCGTGATGGGTGAAAACAACTACAACTACTACCTGGGCAGCTACTACCTCACACCCGAACAGGGGACGGAGTGGGCGCAGACGGTGGTCTCCCTGCTGTCGTCGGTAGCGTACCAGGGCTGGTCCGGCAACGTGGCGGTCTGGGGAGGCATCGACGCCGAGATGCACTGGAACAGCGGCGAGGCTACGTTGGACTGGGCTCTGGCGTTCAGCGAAGTGAAGCCCACGGAGTGGTACCTCGACTTCGGCACGTGCGAGGACTGCGGGGTCACGACCCCGCCGTGCACCTCGCCCGGCCACCCTCTCGTTTCGACTCCGTACCCGTGGACCTGCCAGCAGCGCTACGATGTGGCCCAAGGCGAGCCGGCCAATCCGACGTCGTCCCGGGCGATGCCCGAGATTTACGACGAGAACGGCTACAACGCCCAGGAGTGGTACAATCTGAGCCTGTTCGGGCATGACACCTATACTCGCAGCACGCCGCACGACCCGTACATCGACGGCGCGATCGGGTTCAGGGGCGCCCTGACGCAGTGGAATGCGTGCGAGGAGGACGAGGGCACTCAGAACCAGTGTCCAACGGGGATAGCGAACGGGACGGACAACGACCCCGCGATGGGCTTCCAACAGCTCAACACGCAGCTGTGGTCAAACGCCGACACCGTGCCGCTGGACGACCCGTATCCCTTCATGGTGTGGTCAAGCGACATGAGCTGGGAGAAGTAGGGCGGGAGGCCATCATGCGAAGGAAATTCGAGCGACGAAATACCCTGCGCGCTCTGCGTGACGCTCTGCTCACCATCTTTGTGCTGGCCGCCGCCTTTGCCGCCTGGCGCTTCGTGTTCTCTGCGGGCGGCGGGCCACAGGCAGGAACAGCATTCTCGCCCCTGCCCACGGCGACCGGCACCTTGCCCGGCATCGTGATCCCCCTCCCCGCGGCGACCGCCCACGCGATCTCCACAAACATAGCGAACCGCATACACGCGGATGAGACCCTGCGTGCCCCATCCTACACCCCCGACGTCACGCCGGATTGGCCCAAGCTGAACAGCGACCGCGCGACGCGGGAGGCCCGGCCGCGTCCGACCGTTGCCTTTTTTAGCAGCCTCGGAGACAAGCCTGCCGGTGCGGGACGATTCGGGCCAGGCCAGCCGGCGTTCTACAACAAGCAAATTGCCACTACAAACGGGTGGTACGAGGAAAGCGCCGGGGGCACGGTCCGCACCCTGGTCACCGTGGGCGCGACCTGGCAGGACTGGGCCCAGGCATTGCCGAGCCGTCAGGGCCTGGTGTTCGTCCAGGTGCTGCAGCTCGATCAGGCGCGCTTGAACATCAACCTGACCTACATGGAGGAGTTCCTGACGCCCACCGCTTCGGGCGAGCTGACGATCACCGGCGCGCAGGGCGAGCGGCTGATACTCCAGTCTAGCGATGGCACAACTTTCTATTTCGACGTACCAACGCGGCAGTTCGTGGCGTCGCTGGACGCGACCGTCACCCCGCCGCCCACGACGGGCCCGGAGTCGCCACTGCCGACGGCGACGCCCCTCATGTGAGCTGACCGCGCGGGCCAGATCGTGCCTGGCGGGCGCGTCGTTGAGGGGTGGGACGCGCCGATTCGGGCCACGACCCCGGCCTGGCGGCGGCGTGCTCAGACGATCAAGGGCCACCTGCGCTCGCAGGTGGCCCTTTGGTTCCTGCCACCCCCGCGCCCGCCGAGGTAGTTCGTTCTCGGAAAGGTGGCGGCTGACGCTAGGGGTCGTTCTCCAGGAACGGCAGGAACACCTGGTTCCGCGTCCAGTTGTGGAGCTGCCCGTTGAAACCCGAGGCGTCGGCAGGGTCGCCGCCGTACTTCCGCACGAATGAGGCAAAGTACCACGACGGCACCGCCTGGTACCAGGAATTGGCTGGGGCGCCCTCCTGGTCGTACAGGCTGTCGAAGGTCACGCGGTTGGGCAGGAGCGCGCCCATCTGGCTTTCGTCGTAGGGTAGTTCCGCGCTCCACTGCGCCTGGCTCCCGCCGACGGTTGGCTGAGTCCAGCCCATCTGGGTAGCTGAAACCTGGAGCACGACATAGCCGCTGTGAACTAACCACCAGGACATGACACCGGTCTGCGGATCCTTGACCGACATGATCTTGTATTCATCCGTCAACGTGGGCCAGAATTGGAACCAATCGTTCACCGGGACGCCCCCGTCGCTGTGGTACTGGGACCAGCCCTGCACGGTCTGGTGATGTGGATCCTTTTGCCAGCCAAATTGCAGCCATTCGTCCCCGTTGGAGCTAACCACCATATCCCACTCTCCGGTGAAAGAATTGGCGCCATCGTTCAGGCATCCTAGAGTGGGATTGCCGCAGCTGATGGTCGCCGAAGCCCCGTATATGTAGCTGCCCGGCGACGGGTACCTCCCGGCGCCTTGGTGCGGTGCGCCAAGCGGCGTGGTGCAGCTCGCTCGGCTGGCTGGGGCCGCCGCCATGAAGATCAGGATACCCATAAGCGTGGCGGCAGCGACCTTGCGTTGGCGCGTCATCGTGGCGCCTCCGGGGTCGTGGGCGCCGTGGGCGCGCCGGGGATGGAGGGAGTGGCTCCCACAGGCACAAAGGTAGTCGTGCCGCCTAGCATCTTGCCGGTCGTTGCGTCGATCTCAAATATCTCGATGTTGTACCGGTCCTGAACCACATGGCCGGCGGGACCTTCCAGCACGGTCCAGGTCGGTAGACGCACATATACCAACCATACGGGGAGCAGAGGATGGACGTCCAGCTCGCCGGTGGCGCCTGCTTGCCTGTCCCCATGCACGGTCAGCTTGGCCGAGACGGTCAACTCGCCCAGCTGCTGCTGTGCATCCCACAGGGAGGGGTTCTGGCCCCCCGCGATGGCGATGGCTTGATCCGCCGAGATGATCAGGGCGTTTGGGACAGGTGTAGGGGGCGTGGGGAAAACGACCGTGGCCGGAGCGACGCTGGGCGCCACCGTTCCGCTGGTCGGCACAGGCGTGATGCCTTGGGCAGGGGTCGCGCTCGCTGGCTCTGGTATGGGGAGAATCGAAGACTGAAACATGGAGCTCGCTAGCGGCACACGCCCAGCCCACAGGACCGGCACAAGAACGATACCCGCTAGCAGGAGCGCAAGCAGAAGAACTGGGACCCCGATCGGCCTGTTCACGCACCTCCTCCTTTCTGTCCGCATGGGCAACCGTGGCTCGAGCCGCCAAGGCTGAGGACGAAAACCGGAACGAGAAACTCAGCAACCGCAGATAGCATAGCATGGGCTATACCTGGTGTCCAGTGTCTCGGTAGCTGTCTGTTCTCTCATGGCTTGCCGATCCGCTTTGCCCTGAGAGCTCCCTCCTTCGCATTTAAGCCCACCGACATTTCCCCACGCCCATCTACAATGATTGGTACCACGAACTCACGAAGGCTTTGAAGGTCACGAAGACAGCGGATCGGGCCCACCTTCGCCTGAGGGCCGGGCGGGGTAGCCGCACCTGGAACTGCTGCACGGCTGCCTGATCCATCCGGTTGCACGTCGCGCGAAGAAAGCCCATGGAGAAGCTATGCCCGCACTGACCGCCGAAGGGTTCTGCCACAAAGACTACAGCGCCGCCCTGAGCTCCGACCGGCTCGTCGAGATGTACGAGGCCATGCGGCTGGCCCGGAAGCTGGACGAGCGCATGTGGGTCCTGCACCGCCAGGGCCAGGTGGCCTTCCACATCTCCGGGCTGGGCCACGAGGCCTGCCAGGTCGGCATGGCCTTCGCCCTGGAGCGGGGCAAGGATTGGGTCCATCCCTATTATCGCGACATGGCGCTGGTCCTGGCCCTCGGCGCGCAGCCACGCCACGAGATGCTGGCCCTTTTCGGCAGGGCCGAAGACCCCAACTCCGGCGGGCGACAGATGCCGGCGCATTACTCGAACCGCGCCTTGCGCATCGTCAGCGGCTCCAGCCCGGTGGCAACCCAGGTGCCGCAGGCGGCAGGGATCGCTTTCGCCTCGAAGCTGCAGGGGCTGGACGAGGTGACCGTCGTCACGCTGGGTGAGGGCAGCACCAGCCAGGGCGATTTTCACGAGGGCCTGAACTGGGCGGGCATCCATCACCTGCCGCTGATCGTGATGGTCGAGAACAACCAGTACGCCATCTCCGTGCCGCAAGACAAGGAGATGGCCGTTTGCAACGTGGCCGACCGCGGCGAGGCCTACGACATGCCCGGCGTCAGCTACGACGGCAACGACGTGCTGATCAGCTACAACGTGGCCATGGAAGCAGTGCAGCGTGCCCGCCACGGCCAGGGCCCGTCGCTGTTGGAGGCGAAGACCTACCGCCCCGTGCCGCATTCCTCGGATGACGACGACCGCTCCTATCGGACGCGCGAGGAGGTCGAAATGTGGAAGAAGCGCGATCCGATCCAGTGCTACGAAGAAGTCCTGCGCGAGCGCGGCGTGCTCGACGATGCCGGGGTCGCCCGGATCGGCGCCTGGATCGCCGAACAGGTAGATGATGCGACTGAGTACGCCCAGCGGGCGCCTTTGCCCAGGCCGGAAGACGCGCTCGGCCCGGTCTTTGGTGACCGCCGGGTCGCAGCGCCGTGGTAGGTAGGGGTGCTTAGCCATGTCGATCAAGACCAATATCGAAGCGCTGCGCGACGCGATGGCCTCGGCCATGCGCCGCGACCCGAGCGTCATCATCACGGGCGAGGATGTGGGCCCGCGCGGCGGAGTTTTCCGGGCCACGGAAGGCTTTTACGCGGAGTTCGGTCCGTCTCGAGTCATCGATAGCCCGCTTTCGGAGCTCTCCATCGTCGGCGTTGGCATCGGCATGGCGCTCAACGGCCTGCGCCCCATCTGCGAGATCCAGTTCGCCGATTTCATCCACCCGGCCTTCAACCAGATCGCCAACGAGGCCGCCAAGTTCCGCTATCGCTCCAACGGGCAGTATTGCGTGCCGATGATCATTCGGGCGCCCTGGGGCGGCGGCATCAGCGGTGGCCTCTATCATTCCCAGTCCATCGAGGCGACTTTCGCGCATATCCCGGGCCTGTACGTGCTGGCGCCCTCCACGCCATTCGACACCAAGGGACTGTTCCTGGCGGCCCTGCAGGCCGAGGACCCTGTGCTCTTTCTCGAGCACAAGAAAGCCTATCGACTGGTCAAGGGCGAGGTGCCGGACGAAGATTACACCGTGCCCATCGGCGTGGCGGATATCAAGCGCGCCGGCGACGACCTGACGATCATCGCCTACGGCATGATGCTGCACGAGACGCTGCAAGCCGCCGAGGCCCTGGCGCGCGAGGGCATCTCCGTCGAAGTGGTCGACCCGCGCACGCTCGCCCCACTGGATCGGGGCACGATCCTCGATTCGGTCAAGAAAACGGGCAAGGTCTTGATCGTCCACGAAGACAATCTCACGGGTGGGCTGGGCGGCGAAATTGCGGCCATCATCGCGCAGGAGGCCTTCGTCTACCTGGATGCGCCGATCACACGCGCCTCGGTGGCCCGGACGTGCCCGCCATGCCCTTCAGCCACCCCTTTCAGGACTACTTCCTTCCCAATGCGGCCAAGATCGCGGCAGCCAGCGCGCAGGCTGGCTGCCTATTAGCGAGGGAATGGGAGTAGGGAATAGGACGCGTCTCTACTCCCTATTCCCTATTCCCAAAAGGAGTCCTATGGCCACCCGGGTTATCATGCCGCAGCTCGGCGAGTCGGTGATAGAAGGGACGGTCGGCCGTTGGCTGGCCGCGGAAGGCCAGCCGGTCAAACAGTACGACCCTTTGCTGCAAGTGACCACGGACAAGGTCGACGCCGAGATCTCGGCGCCGGCCACCGGCGTGCTCCTGAAGGTGTACGTGCTGGAAGGCCAGACGGTGGCGCATGGCACGCTGCTGGCGCTGATCGGCGCGCCCGGCGAAGCGGTGCCCGGCGCGCCGCAGGCTGCTGGCGAGCAGTCACGCAGCGAAACCGCGGATGAGGCAGGGCCGCCGCCCGGCGTTCCTGCCGCGCTGGCCTCGCCTCTGACGCCGGTCGCGCAGCGCATGGCTCTCGAACACGGGCTGGACATGACGCACATGCCGGGCAGTGGCCCCGGCGGGCGCATCACCAAGGAAGACGTGGAAGCCCACCTGGCCCGCCGGGGTTCGGAAGCCGGGCCGGGAGGGTGGTCCGCGCCCGAGGCGCCGGGCCGGGCCGCACCCGGTGCCGCGCCCCTGGCCGGCGGCGCCGGGGCTCTCGGTTTCATCTCGCCGGCCGTCGCCCGCCTGGCGGCGGAAAACGGCGTGGACCTGCGACAGATCGCGGGCACGGGCGAGGGCGGGCGCATCACCAGGAAGGACGTGCAGCATTTCCTCGAGACGGCCCGGGGGTCCGCGGGGCCGCAGGCAGCGCCGCGTGGGCCCAACCCGCTCCTCGGGGAGGCGGCTCCGGGCGGGGCAGACGAGCTGCCGGCCTGGGAACGGCCGGGCACAGGGTCTCTCTTCAAGCCCACCGAGGAGGCCCTGCCGGCATCCGCAGGCACGGCTTCCGGCCAGGTTGGCGCCGCTCGGGGCACAGGAGGGCCGGCCCTGGCGGGCGAAGCGCTCCTACCGGTCTCCCCGCAGCCCGAGGCGGCCCCGCCTGCGCGCAGGGTGCCCCCGGACCAAGCGCCGGCGGCCGGCCGGGCGCCGGGCGGCGCCGAGATCCGCCCGCTGTCGGCGATGCGCCGCAGCATCGCGCGGCATATGGTCTCGAGCAAAGAGACCTCGGCGCACGTGACTACGGTCATGGAGGCCGACATGACCCGCGTGGTGCAGGCGCACGAGCGGCTGGGCGAGGCGTTCGCCCAACAGGGCGCCCGGCTGACCTACACGCCATTCCTGATCCAGGCCATCGTCGCCGGCTTGCGGGCCGTGCCGGAAGCGAACAGCACCTACCAGGAAGACCACCTCGCCGTGCACCGGCAGATGAACATCGGCGTGGCAGTGGCTTTGCCGGAAGGGCTGATCGTGCCGGTGATCCACGATGCCGATGAGAAGAGCCTGCTGGGCCTGGCGCGGGCCGTCCACGACCTGGCCGAACGTGCCCGTGCCGGCCGGCTGGTGCCTGACGACGTGCAAGGCGGCACTTTTACGTTGACCAACCACGGCACCTCGGGCAGCCTGCTTGCGACGCCCATCATCAACCAGCCCCAGGCGGGGATCCTCGGGGTAGGCGCCATCCAGAAGCGCCCTGTCGTCATCAGCCGGGGCAGTGGGCTGCTGCCGGGCCCGGATGACACCCTGGCGATCCGCCCGATGGTCTACCTCAGCTTCAGCTTTGACCATCGCATACTCGACGGCGCCGGGGCCGACAGCTTCCTGGGGGCCGTGAAGGACTGCCTGGAACGATATGCATGAAAACTCCCCTCTGGGGTAAAATGGGGTGTCCTGAAGGAGGAAGCGACAATCATGGCTGAGAGCAATTATGATGTGGTCGTCGTCGGCGGGGGGCCTGGGGGCTATGTAGCTGCGATCCGGGCCGCTCAGCTCGGGCAAAAGACGGCCGTGGTGGAACGCGAGTTCCTCGGCGGCATTTGCCTGAACATCGGATGCATCCCGACCAAGGCGCTCTTGCGCAACGCCGGCATCGCCGAGCTCTTGCAGCACGGCAAGGAGTTCGGTTTCTCGTTCGAGAACCTGAAGCTGGATTATGAGGTGGCGTTCAAGCGCAGCCGGCAGGTGAGCGACAGGTTGGTCAAGGGCGTGCAGTTCTTGATGAAGAAGAACAAGATCGACGTCTACCAGGGGACGGCGCGGCTGCGCTCGGCAACCCAGCTCGAGGTGGCGACCACCCCTGGCCGCGACACGCCGGCCGTCGGGGGACAGAAGCTCGATGGCACGCTGGAAGCACGGCACATCATCCTCGCCACCGGCTCCCGGCCACGCGCCTTCGCCAACATGCCTATCGACGGCAAGCGCGTGATCACCTATCGCGAGGCCCTCTACCTGACCTCGGCGCCCAAGCGCATCGTCATCGTCGGGGCCGGCGCCATCGGCATGGAATTCGCCTACATCTTCCGCAGCTTCGGGGCGGAGGTAACGGTCATCGAGATGCTGCCGCACCTGCTGCCGCTCGAAGATGAGGAAACCACGGCCGAGATCGCCAAAGCCTATAAGAAGAGAGGTATCAAAGCCCTGGTGAACGCGCGCACCAAGGAGGCCACGGCAGGCGAATCCGGCGTTACCGTGCGCGTCAAGGACCAGGCCAGCGGCCAGGAGCAAAGCATCGAAGCCGACCTGGCGCTGATCGCGATCGGCGTGCAGGCCAACAGCGACAACCTCGGCCTGGAGGCCGCCGGCGTGGCCACCGACAAGCGCGGCTTCGTGCAGGTTGACGAGTACATGCGCACGAACGTGCCCAATGTCTACGCCATCGGCGACGTCACAGGCAAGGCCATGCTGGCCCACGTCGCCATGGCCATGGGCCTGGTGGCATCGGAACATATCGCGGGCCACGAGACCCGCCCCATCAAAGAGGGCGAGTACGTGTATATGCCGCGCTGCGTCTACTGCGAGCCGCAGGTGGCCAGCCTGGGCATGACCGAAGCGCAGGCACGTGCCTTCGCTCGCGAGCACGGCCGTGAGATCAAGGTCGGCAAGTTCCCCTTCATGGCCAACGGCAAGGCGCTGGGGCTGGGCGAAGGCGCCGGCTTCGTCAAGATCATCGCCGACGCCCGCTACGGCGAGATCCTGGGCGCGCACCTGGTTGGGCCGGATGTCACGGAACTGCTGCCCGAACTGGAGCTGGCGCGCACCTGGGAACTGACGCCGGAGGAGATCGCGCGCAGCGTCCACGCCCACCCGACCCTGTCGGAAGCGGTGATGGAAGCCGCGCACGCGACCCTTGGACAGGCGATACACATCTAGCGACAAACTGAGGGACAGGAATGCGGAGCAATGTAACGATCGATCAGATCCCGCTGGTGCCGCAAGCGGAGCTGGCGCCGGCGGACGGGCTGACTCGCGGGCGGAGGCCCGAATGGCTGCGGGTGAAAATCAACCAGAACGACGAGTACTGGAAGCTCAAGCAGCTGATGCGGGGGCAGACTCTCCACACCGTCTGCGAGGAAGCACTGTGCCCGAACCTGGGCGAATGCTGGGCGCGCGGCACGGCGACTTTCCTGCTGATGGGCGATACGTGCACACGCTCCTGTCACTTCTGCAATATCAAGACAGGGCGGCCGCTCCCGCTCGACGAGGACGAGCCACGCAGGGTGGCAGATTCCGTGGCGGAGATGAAGCTGCGCCATGCCGTGCTGACCAGCGTCGACCGCGACGAGCTGCCCGACGGCGGCGCCCACATCTTCGCCAACACGATCCGCGAGATCCGCCGCCTGATGCCGCACTGTACGATCGAGGTGCTCATCCCCGACTTCCGGGCTGACCGGGCGGCACTGCAAATGATGATGGATGCGCAGCCCGAGATCTTGAATCACAACACGGAGACCGTGCCGCGCCTCTATCGCCGGGCGCGGCCCCAGGCGCGCTACGAGTGGTCGCTGGCCGTGCTGAAAATGGCCCGCGAGATGGACCCAGGGGCTTTCACCAAGACCGGCATGATGGTGGGCCTGGGCGAAACATGGGATGAGCTGCTGAAGGTGATGGATGACCTGCGCGAGGTTAACGTCGATATCCTGACGGTCGGCCAATACCTCCAGCCAAGCAAGCAGCACCTGCCCATCGAGCGTTACTATCACCCGGATGAGTTCGCCCGGCTGGCCGAAGAGGGTTATGCCCGCGGCTTCAAGTGGGTGGAATCCGGCCCGCTGGTCCGCTCGTCGTACCACGCCGAGGGCCAGGCGCGCATGGTCACGCCGAGGGCCGAACGCTGACCGCCGGCCGCGAGCCCCGGCAGCGCACCGGCGCTTCGAGGCCAGCGACGCGCGGCTGATTCATGGCTGAACTGGAGGGTCTATGCAGATCCTCGCCGTCAACATAGGCACGGGCACGCAGGATATCCTGCTCTTCGACAGCGAGCGGGCGCCGGAAAACTGCCTCAAGCTGGTGATGCCGGCGCCCACCCTGCTCATGGCGCAGGCGATCCGGCTGGCGACCGCGGCCCGGCTGCCGCTGCTGATCACGGGCGTGATCATGGGCGGCGGGCCCTGCGCCTGGGCGGTCGAAGCGCACCGCCAGGCCGGGCTGCGCGTGACCGCCACGGCGAACGCGGCCCGCACCTTCAATGACGACCTGGACCTGGTGCGGCAGGAGCTGGGCATCGAAGTCGTGCCCGACGAAGAGGGCGAAGCACGGGTCCGGCAGGAGCGGGACTGCGCCCAGGTCGAGTTCCGCGACTTCGACTTTGCGCCGATCGGCCGGGCATTTGCGGCCTTTGGGCTGGATCTACGCCCCGACGCCGTCGCCGTGGCCGTCTTCGACCATGGCGATGCCCCTCCGGGCGTCAGCGACCGCCAGTTCCGCATGGATTACCTGGCAGATCGCCTGCGCCGCGACCCACGCCTCAGCGCATTGGCCGCCACAGCCGGCCAGGTGCCCCCGGTTATGACGCGGCTGCGGGCTGTGGCAGAGACGGCCACCACCCAGACAGGCCTGCCGGTGGTCGTCATGGACACGGCGCCTGCGGCCATCCTGGGCGCGTGGGATGATCCGGAAGTCGCGAGCCGGCCGGATGCGCTGGTCGTCAACATCGGCAATTTTCACACGCTGGCATTTCAATACCGAGCGGGGGCCATCGCGCGGCTTTTCGAGCACCACACGGGCCTGTTGGACGGCCCAAAACTCGCCGGCTGGGCGCGGGCCCTCGCCGGCGGGAGCATCGACCACGCCGGCGTGTTCGCTGACCATGGTCATGGCGCTCTCTGCCTGGACTCGACGCCCGTGCCGCTGATCTTTGCTGCCGTCACCGGCCCGCGCCGGACCCTGGCCCGGCAGGCGGGGCTGCCCGTGCACTTTGCCGTGCCACACGGCGACCAGATGACCGCAGGATGCATCGGCCTTCTGCGGGCTTGCGCCGATCTTTGCCCCGGCTGGCGTGAGCCGATCACGGACGCGCTGGCGGGCAAGACCGATCGGGGCCTGTGGTAGCCGGCAGGGAGCCGCGCATGGGGAACCGCGCTCGCCGAGGGCTCGTGAAGCGCTGACTTCCCGAGCCTGTCATCCTGAGTTTTCCGTCCCGCGGGGTGGCATGCGGCTACGCAAGAAAACGCCTGGACTGTCATTCTGAGCGGCTGTGCCCACAAGGCCTGATATCGGCGCGCCACAGCGAAGAATCCGTATCAGGAGTGTCTAGGCAGAGGGAAACAGGTCCGGTCCCGACCCGCTGCCGCGGGCGCCGGTCCGTGGATCGCGAGGGGAGGAAGCTATGTCTGGTAAAACCCGCGCTCGGCGAGCGGCGACGCGCCGGGCCGTCAAGGTCCTGCTTGGCGCCGGGGTGGCTCTTGGCGTGCTGGCCTCGTTCAACTATTGGGTGCGCCGGGCAGCGGGGCCCGTGCCGCGTTGGGTCGATGGCGAGCCGCACTTCTATCAGTGGCGGGATGGGGCGGTGTACTACGAGGCCGCCGGGCCGAAAGATGGGCGCCCGCTGCTGCTGATCCACGGCATCAACGCCGCCGCCAGCGGTTACGAGATGCGGCGCATCTTCGGGCCGCTTGCCGCGGCGGGCTTCAGGGTCTTCCTGCCCGACCTGCTGGGTTTCGGCCGCTCGGAGCGGCCGCAGCTCGCCTATACTGCCGATACCTATGTGGACCTGTGGTGTGATTTCGCGCGGGATGTGGCCGGGGCGGGCGACGGCCGGCGCGCCGACGTGATCGCCAGCTCGTTGAGCTCTGCCCATGTGGTGAAGGCGGCCGCCCGCCATCCCGAGCGTTTTGGCCATCTGCTCCTGATCTGCCCGACGGGCATCGAGACTCTGCAGACGCGGCCCGGCCTGCCCGGCCGGCTGCTGCATCAACTGCTGGACAGCCCCGTGCTCGGCACCGCGCTGTTCAATTTGCTGGTCACCGCGCCTCGCTGGCCGCTTTCCTGCGCCGGCTGGCCTACGCCGAGCCCGGCCGGGTGACACCCGCGCTCGTCTCCGATTACTATGAGGTCAGCCACCAACCTGGCGCCAGGTGGGCGCCTGCGGCGTTCGTTGCCGGCTATCTGAACTGCCGGATCGCCGATGATTTGCGATCCCTGGCCAACCCGGTGCATCTGTTCTGGGGACGCGCCGCCACGATCACCCCTCTGGCCCAGGCCACGGCCTTCCGCTCGCTGCGGCCCGACGCCGATCTGGCCGTGATCGACGGGGCGTCCCTGCTGCCGCACGACGAACAGCCGGCTGCCTTCATCGGCGCGGCGCTGCGGGCCCTGGCTGCTCGCGTGCCCCTTGGCGGCGGCATGCCCCGGTAGGCAGGCCGGCTGGTTGCCGTCCCGCCGGACTCGCGGGTCGGCAGCTTGATCCCCCCTTTGTAGAAGCTGGCTTACAAAGATGGCCCCTCAATTTGGGTCTTTGGCGTTTTGTGGTGCTATAATCCTCGCGTGCAGGGGCAATGGCGGCCATAGGCACATCCGCCGCTGCGCTTCGTAAAGAAGGTAGCGGCGTTCTCATGCGGCATGATGGCGACAGCCGGTGGACTTTGCTCCCAAAGGCAGGCAAAATGACCCGCCTTATTCTTGGCACCAAGGAGAAAAAAATGCCAACCCTCAATCCGTTCGAGATCGCCCAGCATCAGCTCGACGAAGCTGCCGAGATCTTGGGCCTCTCCCCCGCAATGCACGCCCTGCTGCGTGCGCCGAAGCGTGAGCTGCAGTTTACCGCTCCCTGTAATGATGGACGACGGCAACTACCAGGTCTTTCAGGGTTTCCGCGTGCAGTACAACGACGCACGCGCGGCCCGGCCAAGGGCGGCATCCGTTACCACCCCAACGTGACCGTGGACGAAGTAAGGCGCTGGCCACGTGGATGACGTGGAAGTGCGCGGTGGTGAACATTCCGTTCGGTGGCGGCAAGGGCGGCGTGACCTGCAACCCGAAGAACCTGTCGATGGGCGAGTTGGAGCGGTTGACGCGGCGTTATGCCAGCGCCATCCTGCCGCTGATCGGACCGGACAAGGACATTCCGGCGCCGGACGTCTACACCACGCCGCAGATCATGATCTGGATGCTGGACGAGTACGAGGTGATCATGGGCCGGCATCTGCCGGGCGTGATCACGGGCAAGCCCGTGCCGCTCTTCGGCTCGCTGGGCCGTGGCGATTCCACCGCACGGGGCGGCGTCTACGTGATCCGCGAAGCAGCCAAGGTCAAGGGCCTGAAGACCCAGGGCGCCACGCAGGCTGTGCAGGGCTACGGCAATGCCGGGCAGTTTCGCGCACAAGTTGGGCGGCGAGATCCTGGGCCTGAATACAGTAGCAATACGTACCGGTACCAGTAGGTTAAACAT
>CAWEHT010000288.1:0-14556 GCA_963808455.1 uncultured Chloroflexia bacterium
AGAACTAGGCATGATTCCTGCCAACATGCCTCAAGAAGCGCGCGATCACCTGCTCCAACCCGAGATTATGATAGCGCCTGCCGTGTTTCTGGCCTCCGATGCCTCACGTTGGCTGACTGGACGGCGCCTGGTTGCCACCGAGTGGAGCCTTGCCTCTCCTGAGGGTAAGTCTGTGGCCGAAGGCATAGGACAATTGTCATGATCGTTGACCGGGCCGCGAGCAAGCAGCGCAGATAACGTGACAGGACGACCATAGGCTTCATGTAGGGCGAAATCTGGCGCGGCGTCGCCAGCCTTGAGGCCCTCGTGTCGGGAGCCGAATTCTGATGTACCTCGGCCCGCTTCACCCCGGGGCCCTGAGTGCAGGCTGCCCGGCCCGCTGCGGAGCGCCGCGCCGCTACGAGCCTTCCGCCTCGTTCGGGGCGGGCGGCGCCGGGGGAGCCTCGCGACCGGGCCCTTGGGCGGCCAGGCCCGCCAGGTAGGCCCGGTCGGCGTCGCTCAGCGGGGCCGAGCGCAGCAGGTCGGGGCGACGTTCCCACGTGCGACGCAGCGCCTGCTCGCGCCGCCAGCGGGCCACGCGCGCGTGGTCGCCCGAGGTCAGGATCTCAGGGATCGCCGCGCCGCGGAATTCAGGGGGCGCGTGTACTGGGGATATTCGAGGAGCCCCGTGGCGAACGAGTCCTCCAGCGGCGCCATGTCATAGCCGAGCGCGCCCGGCAGGAGGCGCGTGACGGCATCGACGATGATCATGGCCGCCAGCTCGCCTCCTGAGATGACGAAGTCGCCGATCGAGAATCTCATCGGTGGCCAGGTCTGCCCGCACGCGCTCGTCCACCCCCTCGTACCGCCCGCAGATCAGGGCGATGCGGCTGTGGCCCGAGAGCTCCTGCGCGACCGCCTGGCTGAAGGAGCGGCCCTGGGGAGTGAGCAGGATGATCGGCACGTCTGCGGAGGGCCGTTGGGCCAGCACGGTCTCCACGGCGGTGAAGATCGGCTCCGGCTTCATGACCATGCCCCCGCCGCCGCCGTAGGGCGTGTCGTCGGTCACGTGGTGGCGCCCGGCGGCATAATCCCGGATATTGTGCAGCGCCACCGACAGGATGCGGGCCTCCTGCGCCCGCTTGAGGATGCTTTCCTCAAAAGCGCCGGCGAACATGCCGGGGAACAGAGTGAAGATATCGAAATGCATCAGGGCCCACCTGCTCCAAGCCATTTCTGCCTGATCCGCGCCAGCGTGCCGTCGGCCTTCAGGGCGGCGAGCGCGTCGTCCACGGCCTTCCGCAGCGCGTCGGCGTCGTGTGGGAGGACAACAACGTATGGGTCGCTGACGAGGGGCGGGCCGACGGCCAACAAGTGCCCACCGTCGCGGTCAAAGAGGTCAAGGCTGATGGCGTCAACGATGGCCGCGTCCGCGCCACCCTGCCCCACGGCCGCCAGGGCGTCGTCGGGCGATTCCCGCGCCACGACCGTCATGCCCGGCCTGCCCTTCTGCAAGGCTCGGGCCTGAGAATCGCCTTCGCTGCCCCACTCGACCGCCACGCGCCGCCCGGCGAGGCTCGCGGTGCCGGTGATAGGCGACCCCGCGGGCGCCGCCAGGACGACCCCGGCCTCGATATAGGGCGCCGAGAATGATACATCCTCGGGCCGCCAGCCGGCGATCGGCAAGGCCGAGATGGCGGCATCCACCCGGCCGGCCGCGACGGCGTCCATCAGTTCATCGAAGCCGACCGTCTCGACATCGAGGCGCACGCCCAGCCGGCCGGCGATGGCCGTTGCCAGGTCAACGTCGAACCCAACAGGGTGGCCGGACGTGTCCAGCTGCTCGAAGGGCGGGAAGCTCGGATCGAGCCCGACCCGCCACACGCCGCTCTCATGCAAGCGCGCCAGGGACCGATCGCGATGCGAGAGCCGGTTGCCCGCCCACGCGCCTAGCCCCGCCAGCAACGCCACCAATACCAGCGCGGCAGCCCAGCGGGCGCCCCGGCCGCGTCGGGCATGGGAGAGCAGCAGACGGAAGCGAGCGAAGCGCGCCGGCCGGCGGCCCGGCTCCATCACGGTTCCTCCTCGGTGAGGATGTCGGCGAGCGATGCGCCATGGGCATACTTCTGCACCGCCAGGTAGATCGGCTTCGGCTGGAAGGTTGGGTTGACGAAAGTATAGTAGTCCTGGTAGGTACCCGCCGGGCGCGGGTAGCGAAAGGCCCAGAGGCACAGGGCGTCGACCCAGGGCCACGTCAGGACCTCCTGGTAGGCCTCGATGGTATAGATCACGCGCTGCTCCGGCCGCACAGCCTTGGTCCAGCGCGGGTGGTCGTTCCATCCGCCCTCGGTGATGATCATGTGCTTCTTGGCATCGCCGTTGCGCACCATAACTTGCCGCAGGAGTTCGACGCGGCGAAAGTCGACCATGCCGGGGTCGGGTCCCTCGTAGGGCGAGAACGTCCAGCCGTAGCTGTGCGCTGCCAACACATCGAAGTAGCGGGCCGCGCCGGCATCGTACATGGCCTGCAGATAGTCGAGGTCGTCGTAGGCCCAATCGCTCCCGGCAGCGGCCAGGGTCGGCGACAGGGCGCCGGCCAGGACCTTCACGTCCGGGTTGGCCCCCTTGGCCGCGGGGTAGACCTGGCGCAGCATGGCGGTATAGCTGGCCGGGTCGGGCGGACGATAGCCCCATTCCTGGCTCAAATTCGGCTCGTTCCAAATGATGATGTAGTTGACCCGTCCGCGGAAATGGGCGGCGAAAGCTGCTACGAAGGCGGCGAAGGCCGGGTACTGGCTTTCGTCGAGGTACAGCGGCGATGTCTTGGCCGGCCGCGCCCAGTCGGGCACGTAGCCCAGCCGGGCTATTACCGTGAGGCCCTGGTTGACGGCGTTGTCGACGATCAGGTCGGCGTGCGTCCAATCGTAGACGCCCGGCGAGGGCTCCTGAGCTGCCCACAGGAAATACTCCACGATCCAGGAGGCGCCCATCTGGTTTACCATCTGCAAGGTTTGCTGGATCTTCCAGGGCTCGACCTCATCGGTCAATCGCGTGTGGATGCCCAGCTTGGGGTTGATCGACACGACATGCTGCTGCGGGCCCAGTTCCATCCAGGGGCGCTCCGAGCGATAAGGCAGGAGCAACGTTGCGAGCAGCGCCAACCCACAAAGGATGGACCCGGCGGCCCGCCTGCAGCACCTGTGACCCCTCCCCGCTCCGGCGCTAGTTTTCGTGTGACGGTTCTCTTCCACCTGGAAAGGCTGGTGTTGTGCTATAATGGCCCTGTGGCATGGCCGGGCTTTGGCCCGCCGGGCCTGCGCGCAGGCTTGGGCCAGGGAGCCGGCCGGCCAGGAAGCTCGCTGAAGACGGGCCCTTCCTTGGTCCTTCGCCTTTGGCGTACATTGTTGGCGGGGCCACCTGGCATACGTGGCTGGCGGCCTGCCGTCGCGCAGGCCCGCTGGCGGGCATGCAGTTCTCTGGATAGCAGACCTGGTTGGGAGGCTTTTCTGTGTCCGTTATCGCTACCCTGGGGGCTATTGCCGCGGTTATCATCGCCCTCGAGATATTTGTCATCCTGCTGATCCCCGCTATCATCCTTTTTCTCGCCGTCAAGGGCATGAGCTGGACGCACAGGCAAGTCCACACACACGCCCCGCCGGTGCGAGCCCTCTTCCGGCAGGCGGCGACCGTCACAGAGGACATCAGCCAGAAGGTGGCGGCCCCGGTGTTCGCGGCCAGCACGGCCGCGGCACGGGTCAGGCGCATGCAAGCAGCCCTGGCTTCCCACCTGTTTCCCAGAGAGGTGTAGCGTCGTGTCCCCACGCAACCAGTTCATGATCATTGGCGCGGTCGTTGGCGCTGTATTGGGCGCCCTGGCGGCCTATCTCTACGTCGAGTCGCAGGTGCCCGGCGTGACGGCCACAGTCAAAGAGCCTGGTCGCAAGCTCAGGGTGAAAGCCGGCGTGACCGATTACTTGAAGATCGGCAGCGCGGCCTACACGCTCGTCCGGGAGCTGCAGAAGCTGGTGAAGACCAGCGAGAATTGATGCAATTCTAGCACAGAAGGGCCAGGTACCCAACTTGACCGTGCGGCTGGCCGTCTGTTAGAATGCCCTCGTTCCTGGGCGCGCAATCTGGTCTTACCAGAGCTGTGTTCCCAGATCTTTGCCTCCATCGTCTAGAGGACCAGGACACAGGCCCTTCAAGCCTGGTACATGGGTTCGAATCCCATTGGAGGCATCGCGATGCAACCGTGTGCCAGCAGCTGCGGGTCGTACTCGATCCGAAACGCTTCCTCTCCGACCTCGATTTTGACCGCGAACGCCCGCAGTCCCTGGACGAGCAGAATGAACGCATGACTCAAGTCGTTGAGAACAACACCAGTGCCATCAGCATCCTGTGCGAGAAGTCGGCCGATTCTGAGATGTTGCTGCGCGACCATGATCGGCGCGCCCAGGAGTCGCTCTGACTGAACTGTACAGCGCGAGTCCGGACACCCATCCGGTGCATCAGAGCCATGCCGCTCTGCTGTCGGCCGGCGGCTGGGCGGTGCCCAAGATCGCCGAGCTCTTGCGCGTGGACCGGGCCACCGACCCCACTCGGCTTGACCGCTTTGCCGTCGAGGGCCTGGGTGGCTTGGCCATTCCGTTGAATAGGTGGGCGGCAGCGCTTTGCCCGCTTGAGGCCGGAGTTCGTGGCCCAGGCCCTTCCTGCCTATGCGCCAGAGGCGTGGCAGGGCTGATAGCAGGAGACTGGCCACCGTGTGCGCAGGTACAAACGCGGCGGTAGGTGCATCTGCGCATCTGCATCTGTCCTTTGTGGAGGGTCGCAGTGGCAAACGAGATAAGAGTCAGCTACGATGCGCTGGTCGGCGTGATCAGGCATGCCCTGGCGGCGGAAAGGGTGCCGCAGGAAGTACGAGACGCCGAGGCCCTGATCATGGCGGAAGCCGATCTGGTGGGCGTGCCGTCTCACGGTATCAATATGTTGCCCGGGCTGCTGGCTGCCATCCGCGAGGGGCGGGTGAATGCAGACCCGAAGCCGAGGCTGTTGCGCGACCAGGCCGCGACTTGCCTGCTCGATGGCGATCGCGGGCCGGGGCGCTATGTCTCGGCGCTCGGGATGCAGCATGCAACCGAGCGCGCCGGCCGCTACGGGCTTGGCCTGTGCGTTGCCCGAAGCGTGTCTCATTGGGGGCGCGGCCATGCCTATGCGTATCGTGCTGCCCGAGCGGGAATGATCGGCCTTTGCACCACCAACGCCATCCCTAACATGTCGGCGTATGGTTCCACCAGGCACGTGCTCGGCAACAACCCCATGGCGATCGGCGTGCCACGCGGCGATGGCCGCGACCCCGTGGTCCTCGACATGGCCATGAGCCAGGCCGCCGTCGGCAAGATCGCCACGTATCTGCGTGAAGGGAAGCGCGTGCCGCCGGGCTGGGGCTTAGATGCTTCAGGACAGCCTACCGACGATCCGGCGGCTATCCTGTCATCCGGCCTGATCCTCCCCATGGGCCAACACAAAGGGGCTGGCCTCGCGCTCATGCTGGAACTGCTCACGGGCGCTCTCTCCGGCGGCTTGTTGAGCCACGAGATCGCCCGAGTCGACCCGACCGGGGCGGACCCCGAGGGGTCGAAGTTCCTGTTGGCGATCGATCCCGCAGCGTTCGGCGACCTGCCGCACTTCACGCAGCGTGTCGAGGACCTCTTGAGCTATCTCACGAGCGAGTTCGGGCCAGACGAGCGGCCCTTTTATCCCGGCCAGCGCGGCTGGCTGGCTCGCGACCAGAACCTTGCAGAGGGGATCCCCATCCATCCGCAGGTGGTAGAGCGCTTGATGGCCTCAGGAATCCGCCTGCCGGTGGGCTAGAGGAAGAGATAAGGCGCGGTTCCCATCCTCCAGCAGAGGCCAGAGAGTTGGCTCAGGCGTCCTGTCCTGCCTTCCATGTCGGTCATACGGCGGAGGCACGCAGTCGGGTCTATATTGCTCGCCGGCGTCACTCCGGCTGCCCGCGCGCGCGGCGGCTGATGGCGCGAAAGGTGAGGAAGTGATCCAGGTTGACCGTCTCGGGAATGCCACCCGCATCCATCAGGATGAACCGGCCGTGGCGGGCACACGTCTCGATGGAATGGCACAACTGCGCTTCGATGGCTTCCGGCGATTGGTCGAAGATGTACTTGTCCATGCCGCCAACGAGCGTCAGGCGCGGATACCGCTCGCGGATCGCCGCCAGGTCCATGCCCTCGGTCGGGTCGAGCGGGTTCAGCATGTTGACGCCGGTCCCCACGATCCTATCGAGGATCAAGTTGATGTTGCCATGGCTGTGCATGTGGAGGGCAGCTCCGTAGCCGTGCACCAGGTCGGCCAGGGCACCGTGCCAGGGGAGGAAGTGCCGCTCATATAGGGCAGGGCTGAGGAGCAGGTTCTTGCTCGAGCCCAGGTCGTTGACGAAGCCGACGCAGTCAACGCCGGCTTCGAGCATGTGGCGCGCGGCCCGCAGGTTCCAATCGCCCAGGCGTGCCAGCAGGCGATTCACGAGCTCAGGCTGCCAGAGCAAGTCCACCAGCAGTTCCTGGTAGTCGCGGAAAAAGTAGTGGCACCCTGAGAAGAACCCGTTGACCCAACCAACGGTGTATTCGCCGCACGCCTTGAGATAGGCAACGTCCTCAGCGAAGCCGCGCCAGCGGGCAGGATCGTCCGCGTCTGGCAGCGCGATCTGCTCCACGTCGTCGATCGTGCCTACCGGCCGGCTGACGGGATGCGTGAAGTGGGGCACGAAGTTATGTCGTTCGCGGGCTCCGGTCTCGTACTCGATGATGCAGCCCCCGGTAGTACGCTCGACCACATGGCTGTTGAACTCCCCTGGTCCCCCATGGCCGAAGGAGAAGTTGGCGCCCCGGCCCACGCCAACTGCCACGCGGTCGAAATACTGATTAAAGGCGATCAACCGGTCCAGTTCGGCGGGCCGGTGGGGATCGAAGCCGTATGTGGCATCTTCGGGATAGTAGTTCAGGTCAGCTACCAACAGGCCGGCCGGGGCGATGCGCCGCACGAGCGCGGCGTTGAAGAAGCCCATGGGCCAGGCCGGGACATAATCCGGCCGCTCCCCCGACACGATTGCCTGCATCCGAGCGCGATTGGTGGTCATTGCCCATCCTGAAAAACCTGGCTGAGGACGTCGATGCCGGAGTCGATCAACTGTTGGAGCGCGCTCGGGCTGGCACAAGGCCGCCTCGGCTTCGTAGCCGCCCCCTTCGTAGGACTCGGGCGTCACGATGTAACCGGGCCCGTAGTCGCAAATGGAGGCAATCAGCAACCTCTTGTCCGGGAAGTGGGTACGCACACCCGCTGCGATTTCGAGGAAGCACTCGCCGGGCAAGAAAAGTATCCCGACGTTGCCCAGTCCTACCGCCGAAACCTCGGTGGGGAGTCTTTGTCTGGGCCTGCCGAGCGCGCCCGCGAACAGGTTATAGAGCGTCCAGAACAGCGCCGTGCCACCACCGCGCTCGCGTTCCCCGGCCGCGCGCCGGGCCTGATAGACTTCGGCTTCATGCGCTAGGCGGGCTTCCAGCACTGCCGCGTCGTGCAGTTGCGGCAGGAGCGGCAGGCCGATGGACCGGCAAGCCCAATGAAGCCTGCCGGCCGGCGCCGGATGCATGTTGCCATCGCGTCCGGCCAAGGCAGCCTCGGCAAGCTGGCCGCCCAGGCGCACCACATCGGCGGCCCGCGCAGCCGGCGCGTTGCTCGTCGCCGTGTATTTGCCCGGGTTGATGTTGCCGCAGCACCCGGTCAGATAATTGCAGCTGACGCGCGGACGCGTTGCCTGGATGCGCGCCATCGCATTTCCGGGAAAGTCGCCGGTGACGTACGGCGCCTCGTCGCCGCCCGCCGCCGTCGGATGGCAGCCGTAGTTCAGCAGCCAGTGCTCGCGCCCGCTGGCCGGGTCGGTGAACACGAGCATGTACACATAAGGGTCGATCCAGCCTTCGGGATAAAGCCGATACTCGGGCGTGCTTCGGCTCTGGCGCAGCACGGTCTCTTTTTCTAGCGGCCTGAGCCGGCGGTTACTGGCCAGTTGTGCCACCGGCCAGAAACCGCAGGAGAGCCGCGACGGATGCGAGTCGGCCAACGCAAATTGCACCGCACGCAGCACCTGGCCGCGCAGGAACTCGTAGAACTCTGGTGTGTGCCACTGCAGGCCCAGGGGCCGGGTGAGCTCGCTGAAGCAGCGCTCCACATTTGGGCTTTCGTGGGTATGGGTGCCGTGGAGGATGATGCGCTCAGCCGCCAGCCCGGTCTGCGCGGCCAGCAGGCCGCGCAGGTCCTCGATCTCGGGGCGGTATATGCCGATGACGTCCATCGACACGATGGCAACCGCCTCCGGGGCATGGCCGAGGACGGTGGCCCGCACATAGATTGGGTCGAAGATCTCTTCGAGCTCGTCATCCAGACCCAGCGCACACAATGTGCCCAGGGGCGGTGTGATCTCTGCCCGGCCGAATCCCACCTGGACGTTGGACTGCTCGGTGCGGAATGCCTGAAAGTGCTGCGCACCAGGAATCATGAGGATGGGCCTCCTAAAGATGTTTGATCACGCCGCGGTACTTCTCGATAAAGTCGCGGTTGTGCTCATCGCCGCCGGGAGAGTTGGCGCTCTGCCAGATGGGCGGAGGGACGCCGCGCTCGACCAATTGCGACACAGCTTCGACGACGATCCAATTGATGGCGAAGGCGTTGGCGAAAGTCGAACACGGGGCCGATTTTCTCCGGCACCCCGTCGATGCGCAGGATGCCATCGCCCATGGGCACGTAGGTGTTGACAAAGACATCGACGATCTCGTAGAGATTCTTGCCCGACGGGTGGCGCGACGGATGGGTTGCCGGCAGCGAGTCGGCGGTGTCCTTGCCCGTCACGCCAATGGTCGTCAAGCCCAGGCGTTTGGCCTCCAGCGCCGTGTCGATGGTAGCCGCGTTCACGCCGTAGGCGTTCACGATGATGATCGCGTCGCCCGCTTTCAGCCCGTACTGTTTGAGGATACCGGGCATATAGTTGGGCAAACGTTCGGCCACGGTGGAACGGATGGCTCCGAACAGCATCGAGAACCCGGCGTCAAAAACAGGGTTGATGGGCACCAGCCCGCCGGCGCGGTAGAACATCTCCTCCGCCCCGATCATGCTGTGCGCGCCCGTGCCGGCGACGTGCACCACGCGGCCGGCCGTGATTTGGTCGGCAACCACTCGTGCGGCTGCCTCGACGCTCTCTCCCTCGTTATCATGGATCGTCGCGATGATCTTGTTCACGGCCTCAAAGTAGGCTTCGTCGGGTCTCATCGGATGCCCTCACCTTACCCTTTCATTCCAGTCAGCGTCACGCCAGTAAATGATCCTGCGGCGCAGAATCAGGAAGGCTGTGAGAATGGGAAGGATGCTGATCATCGCGCCGGCTGTGATCGGCCCATAATCTATGGTGAACTTCTGCTGGAAGATACCCAGGCCCAGTTCCATGGTCCAGAGTTCCTTGGTGCTGGTGATCAGCAGCGGCCAGATGAACTCGCTCCAGCAGTTGATGAAGGCAAAAATGGCCAGCGCTCCCATGGCAGAGGTCAGAAGCGGCACGACGATGCTCCCGAAGATGCGCCATTCCGAGGCTCCGTCGATGCGTGCGGCATCCAGCAGTTCATCTGGCAGGGATGCCATGCAATTCTGCCGCATGAAGAAGATGCCGTAGGCCATGATCAGGTCCGGCGCCACAAGCCCTGGATAGGTGTTGATCAGATGCAGCGTCTTCATTTGAAGGTAGAGCGGGATCATGTAGGTCTCGAGCGGGACCATGGCCGTGGCCAGGATCAAAATGAAGAGCACGTTGTCCAGGGGAAATTTGAACTTCGCGAAGATGTATCCTGCCAGCATCGATGTGATCAACACACTGCTGGTTGACACTAGAGCGACGATCAGGCTGTTGAGGAAGTAGTGCGGGAACGGTGCCGTCTGAAATACTGTGACGAAATTGGACAGAGTCGGCTGCCGCGGTATGAATGTCGGTGGATATATGAGGATCTCGGGCGGCAGCTTCACTGAAGTCACGAGCATCCACAGGAACGGCAGCACCATGATCATGGCGCCGAGCAGCAAAACGACCTGGATGACGATCCGCGCCGCCTTCTCACCCACAACGCCCGTCGAGCGCATTGGATAGGTCTGTTGCATATCCTTTGACTCCCTCCGCTTCATGCCCGCTCGCGGCCGATGCGCAGCTGGACGATCGTCAGCAAAAGCACGATCAGGAACAGGTAGACGGCCTCAGCGGAAGCGTAACCCCATTTGAAATAGCGGAAGGCGTTCTCGTAGATGTCGAACACCAGTGTGCGCACCGAGTTGCCTTGAGCGCCTTGGGAGCCCGTCGTCATAATATAGACTGAGGTAAAAACGTTGTAGGCGTTGATGGTCGAGATAATGATCACAAACAGCATGATCGGCCGCAGGAGCGGCATGGTGACCCAGCGGAACACGCCCCGGCTGTTGGCCCCGTCGATGCGGGCCGCCTCGTTGAACATGTCCGGGATGTCGCGAATGCCCACCAGGAAGATGATCATGTTATAGCCGATCGCCTTCCACACGGCCAATATGATGACCGCGATCAGCGCGATGTTCGTGTTGATCAGCCAGCCGATGGGCTGCACGCCGAAGAAAGAGAGCCCATAGTTGAGCAGCCCGTAGCCCGGGTCGTAAATCCACTTCCACACGACGGACACTGGCACCCACGGCGTGATCACCGGCAAGAAGTAAAGCGCTTCGATCAGCCCACCCATGCTGGAACGTCTGGCCAGCAGCACGCCGAGCCCGAGCGAGATCGCCACGCTGAACAGCACGGTGGCCACGGCGAACAGCGTCGTGTTCCGTATGGCCAACAGGAAGAGGTCGTCCTGTAGCAAGTCTGTGAAGTTGGCCAGGCCGCGGAAATGGTTCGTGGGATTGATCATGTTGGACGCGAAGAGGCTGAGCTGGAACGTGCGAAAGATGGGCAGGACCCGCAAATAGGTGAAAAGGATCAGTGCCGGCAACAGCCCTACATAAGCGAAGACCAGCTTGCTGAGAGCGTAGCGGTTGATTCTCAACCGCCGTGCCAGCGAATCGCTCCAGTGAGCCCGGGTCACTGCTCGCGGCGTTACTGTCTGCATGCGCTCCCTCCGTGCAATGCGCCACGGGCGGCTGCGGCCTGCCTCCGTGGCGCAAGTGCCTGCTCTGTTCCCCCTGACTGACATGGCCAGAGGGAACGTGCTCAATGGCCGCTGGCTCGGACAAGGAATCCGTCAGCTCGACAGCACGCCAGCCTTATCCAGAATGCTGTCGGTCTCGGCCGCCATGTCAGAAATGGCCTTCGCGATGCCGGTCGGATTGTCCAGCAGCGTCTTGTCCGTGTAAAGCGTGGTCAGGCGAGCAGCCATCTTCGTCTCGACCTCGTCGAACCAGGGCTGCGATGGCGTCAGGTAGGCCTGGTAGGTTGGATCCGTGTTCACGAAGCCCGAGAACTCGGGCGTAGCCTTGAGCAACGGGCCGTAATCCGCATCCTTGCGCGCGGGCCACCAGCCAGTGATCTTCACCAGGTCTTGCGCGTACTGCGCCTGTTGGGTGAACAGCAAGAAGTCCCAGGCGACGTCCTGGTTCTTGTTAGAGCGTGGCACGTACAGGTCGATGCCCTGTGTAAGGTGGCCCCAGCGAGCGATGCCTTTGGGCACCGGCGCGGTGGCGAACTGGAGGCTGGGTGCGTTCTTCTGAGCGTCGGCCACGACCCACGACTCGCGGAGGAACATGGCAGACTGGCCCAGCTCGAAACCCTCGGCATCGCGCTTCAGCGCGGGATCGTCCACCTTGTATTTGAAAATCGCGTCGATGTACCACTTCAGCGTGGCGCGACCGGCATCATTGTTGTAGCCGTTCTTTCACTTGCCGCTGGAGTCCTGTACGGTGATGTCACCGCCGTTGGGCCAGAGCTGGAACAAGAATTTCTCGGCCACGCCAGAGCCAGCTCCAAACAGGCGCATGCCCACGCCGGCGCGCGTGAGCTTGCCGCTGGAGTCCGTCTTCGTCAGCTTCTGCGCCATGCTCAACATCTCGTCGAGGGTCGCCGGCGGGTTCGCGATGCCGGCATCCGCGAAGAACTGTTTGTTGTAGAAGAGCGCCGGCACGCCGACGAACAGCGGCACCGCGTAAAGCTTGTCCTGCACGGTGAACTCGCTGAGGATGGCCGGGTCATACCGCCCGGATTGCTTGTCCCACTGGACCACATTATCTGGGGCGGGCACGATGAACCCGCCCTCGATGAACTTCTCGATATAGCTACTGCACTCGATGATGTCGCTGGCCGTGTCAGAGGGGATGGTGGCCGCGAGCTTCTGCTCGAAGGAACGTAGCTCCTGGGTGACGATGTCGAAGGTTACGTTGGGGTGCTGCTGCGTGTAGGCAGCCGTCACCTCATTGTAGAAAGGCTCCAATTCGGGATAGCCGCCCCAGATGCTGAGCTTGATCGGATTGCCGGAGGCGGCAGCAACCGGCACAGAGGTTGCTGCCGCTGCGGGGGCGGTCGTCGCCGCAGCCGCAGCCGGCGCGGCCGGGACGGCTGTGGGGGCGGTTGTAGGGGCAGCAGGTGACGACGGGGTGCAGGCAGCCAGCACGCCCATTGCTCCCACTCCCAGGGCAGCACCCGCACCATTGCGCAGGAACTCACGACGGGACAATTTGCGCTTCATCTGATTCCTCCTTTTGTGGTCTGATGGTGACTACGCTCTGGCGAAGTTCTCGGTCAGCAGCGACCGTGTGCTTGCCGGTTTCACCTCCCTTCCCTGATCAGTCTAGCTGCTGGCATGCGATCGGCGCGCCGGCGGCCTGCAACTGCTCCGCGTTCGCCGCGACCTTCTGGCAGGCGGCCACATATTGGTCAAGCAGTTCCCGGCATGGTTGAAGCGTGAATGTGGGCAGCGCCAGTAACCTGGGCTGGATGGCCTCTGCCACCGGGAAGTCCCCGGCTGCATAGTTGTGCATGTGCGCCCGGACGCCGGGCGCCGGGAAGGGGCATTCGCCCGCGATCTCAGGCCCCTGGTAGAGCGGCTCGAAGTGCAGCAGGCGGTAGCGCTCGCCGTTAACCTCAACGCCTTCCGCCTTCAAGGCCTCCATGAATCGCTCCTTGGGCAGTCCACCGAGCGCCCGCGGGTCATAGAGCACGCGGTAACCGTACCAGGCGCCGCGTGTGCATTCGGGGGCCGTGTAGGGCGGCGTGAGGCCCGGGACTTCCGCCAGACCGGCCGATAGATACTCCAGGTTCTCACGCCGCGCCTGCAGGGTGGCCGGCAGCTTCTTGATCTGCACCAGGGCGATCGCCGCCGCCAATGGGTGGATGCGGAATTTCGGGCCCAGGCCGGTATAGGCGAACTTCAGGTACCTTCTGGTCACCGAGTCTCGCTCGATACGGCCGCCATAGTGGCTGTAGGTCAGCATGCGATCATAGGTGTCGGCATCGTTGGTGACCACGATGCCGGCCTCGCCTCCCGGTAGCGCCTTGCTGGCCTGCATGCTGAAGCAACCTACATCCCCGATCGTGCCCACCGGATGACCCCCGTACGTGGCGCCATGGGCGTGGGCGGCGTCTTCGATCACCTTGAGGTGGTGGCGGTGGGCGATGTCGCTCACGGCATCCATGTCCGCGGGGTGGCCCCAGAGGTGCACGACGCAGATCGCTTTGGTGGCCGGAGTGATCTTCCTCTCGATGTCAGCCGGGTCTGCCGCGAAGCTGCGTGGATCGACGTCGCAGAAGACCGGGATGGCGTTGCAGGTGAGCGCCGCGCTGGCCGTCGAAGGCCAGGTGTACGTGGGGACGATCACCTCGTCGCCATAGCCCACCCCAACTCCGTACATTGCAGCCTGCAGGGCCGAGGTGCCGTTGCACTGCAGGCAGCGCGTAGCGCGCCCCGCACAGGGCAGCGAACTCCCCCTCCAGGTCGTGCAACACGCCCGTGCCGTCCGTGATCGATATCTCGCCCTTCAGCATCAGTTCCGATACCAGCGCGATCTCTTCTTGCCCCAGCACCGGCCAGCGATAGCGTTCGCTGGCCGTCACAGCTTTTGGCCCACCGAAGAGGGCCAGCCTGTCATCCATGACTCCCTTCCTCCCTTAGAACTTGTTGACGTAGACGTACTCGATGTGCTCGCCGGGCTGGACAAGCGTGTCGTGGTCGGTGTTCGCTGGGATCAGCACGACGGTTTCGGGCTGCAATGGGATGCGCTGGTCAGCCAGCTCGAGGACCCCGCCGCCCTTGATCACCACAAAAACCTGATCCCAGGTATGGTGATTGCGACCTACATGCCCCGGCACGCCGCCCGTGCCCTCGAGGATGTTGTAACCCATCGACAAGTCTTCGACCACACCTTCAGGCAGGATATCGCGGCACGTCTGCCCGTGCGAATCCGGGTCGGAATACGTCGGCATTTCCTCGAAACGCTTCAGATATTGTGCCATGTCGCTCCTCCAGACTTGGCTATCACAGCCCGCGACAAGCCTGACTGCCGTAGCGGCGGGCAGCT
>CAWEHT010000289.1:0-3897 GCA_963808455.1 uncultured Chloroflexia bacterium
GAGTACGTGGAGCGATTCGGCGGTTTTGTCGATGGTGCTTTCACGCCTCACGCCGTCTATGGCTATTTCTCGAACGGGGGCTCACGCTGCTACGTGATGAGCGTCAAGACCATCGGCCGCGGCCTGCTCAGGCCCTGCTGGTGGCTGCAGACGGCAGGGCGGCCCTGACCGCCCGCGCCAAGTCAGCAGGTTTCGACGGGCTGCGCTTCCGTGTCAAGCTTGACGCGCCGCAGACGTTCTCAGCCTTCCTCGCCGAGCAGCCTGGGCCGCCGATCGAAGGTGAGCGAGGCCCCGGCCGGCGCAAGCGTTGACCCCGCCACCAGAGCCTCCCGCGCCGCCGGCCGACCCCGGGAGCCTGCCCCCCTTCACCATCACGGTGGAGCGCCAGGCCCCCAGCGGGGCCTGGCTGTCCAAAGAGGTATTGCCCGAGGTCACGCTGGCCCAGACCACCGAAAATGGCGAGACCAAGGTCCAGGTTGCCTTCAAGAACAACCGGGGCCCTCAATTCATCGATCTCCTCGTTCGGACCCCAAGGCGCCGCTGGCCAAGACCTGGCCGGTCAGCCAGCAGCAGGGCCTGCAGCTGGAGCAGAAGTACCTGGCCGCGGCGACCTCGTCTGACTTCCGCGGCGACGTGATGGCCCGCAGCGGCCTCGAGGGCCTCGAGGTGCTGGACGACGTCACCATGGTCGTCGTGCCCGACCTGATGGCCGTGCCGCCCGGCGAAAAGCTCAACCTGGACGTTGTCAAGGCCGTGCAGATGGCCATGATCGCCCATTGCGAGCACCTGGGCGACCGCCTGGCGATCCTGGATGCGCCGCCCGACATGACGCCGCAGGAGATCAAGAAGTGGCGCATGGACACCGCGGGCTTCGACTCGCAGTACGCCGCCCTGTATTATCCATGGATCAGGGTCGATGACCCGATCCAGAATCGGCCCCTGGCCATTCCTCCCTCTGGCTATATGGCAGGCATCTGGGCACGCAGCGACAACACCCGCGGGGTGCACAAGGCGCCCGCCAATGAGGTCGTGCGCGGCGCCGTGGGCCTCGTTTACAATACGACCAAGGGCGAGCAGGATACGCTCAACCCGTTTGGCATCAACTGCATCCGGGCTTTCCCGGGCATGGGCATCCGCGTGTGGGGCGCCCGCACCCTCTCCTCAAACCCGTCCTGGCGCTATATCAACGTGCGGCGGCTCTTTAACTATGTGGAGAAATCCATCGAGCGCGGCACACAGTGGGTCGTGTTCGAGCCCAATGACCCGTTCCTGTGGTCGCGGTCAATCGCGATATCGGCGCCTTCCTCACCACGGTCTGGAGCAGCGGCGCTCTGTTTGGCCTGAGCCCCTCCGAGGCGTTCTTTGTCAAGTGCGACTCCGAGACGAACCCGATTGAGCAGCGCGACCTGGGCCGTCTGATCTGCGAAATCGGCATGGCGCCCGTCAAGCCCGCCGAGTTCGTGATCTTCCGCATCAGCCAGTGGTCCGGCGGCGGATGATGCTGAGTTGCTAGTCGGCAGTTCCCGCTCTTTGGTTGCCCTCGAGGGCCTGCTGCTGACTACTACCTGCTGAACTGCAACAATACTCATAAGGAGGTGGCCTACAATGCCTGCTGATCCCTATACCTCAAAACACTCTGGAGGCTTGCTTGAGGACCCGCTTCTGGGGTTCAATTTCAAGCTGGAGCTCTCTGGCAAGATCGCCGGCTACTTCACTGAGTGCTCGGGCATCGGCTCCGAGAACGACGTGGTGGAGCACAAAGTCGTTGACGATAGCGGCCACGAAATCACGCGCAAGATCCCGGGTCGCCTCAAGTGGGGCGATATCACGCTGAAGCGCGGCATCACCTCTGATCTGGAAATCTGGACGTGGCGCGACAACGTGGTAGCCGGCAAGATGGATACCGCCCGCGTCAATGCCAGCATCTACATGCTCGATCGCACCTACAAGGCGATCGCCGAGTGGAAGCTGGTCAATGCCTGGCCTTCGAAATGCACCGGGCCCAACCTCAAGTCCGACGGCAATGAGTTCGGCGTCGAGGAGGTCGTGATCGTCCATGAAGGCATGAGCCGGCAGAAGTAAGGCCGGGGCGACGGGCATCCCGTCAGGGATAGCACGCCGCCGCCAATCACGGATTCCGGAAACAACGTCAAGGATGCGCCCACGAATGCACGGATTGCCGGAGCCCAGGCGATTGCATCCGTGCATTCGCGAAGCTTCTTCGGGCCGGCGCAGTATCCGAACCGGCAGGTTGATGGACTGAGGAAGTCATGCCTGTGCAGACCGAGTACGAGTTCACTTTGCCCTTGGGGTACGTTGACGATGGGGGAAACGTGCATCAGCAGGGCATCATGCGCCTGGCAACAGCCATGGATGAAATCGCTCCGCTGCGCGACCTGCGGGTGCGCCAGAGCCAGGCCTACCTGATCATCGTCCTGCTCGCGGTGTGTCATCGTGCAATTGGGCACGCTGTCCAAGGTGACCACCGACGTCATCGAGAACCTGTTCGCCGGCGACCTGGCCTATTTGCAGGCGCTCTACCGCCGCATCAACGAACAGGGCTCGACGCTCTTTACTGTCGACTGCCCGGAATGCCATGCCCCCATCGAGATTGACCTGGCAACCCTGGGGGGGTCGTAGGCTACCCCCTCGCTCGCTTGCACGAGGAGGTAGCCTACATCGCTTATCACTTCCACTGGCCCCGGCGGGAGATCCTCGCCATGGAACATACCGAGCGCCGCCAGTGGGTTGACGAGATCGGCAAGATCAACCGCAAGTTCAACAGTGGGGTCGCGGGGCCGGCAAGACAATAAGTCTGGCGTCGCTCTTTTTCCGCCCGTGAAGGGGGGGCCACATGGCCGATCAACTGGCACCCAAAGCATCTGAAAGCCAACGCTCCGAGAAAACGCAAGCCAAGCGCCCGGCCCCTGCCCAAACGGACCTGGGACCCGCCACGCTCTCAGGGCTTGCCCCGGCCATCCTGAACCCGTCGATGGCCAGCCCCCGGCAAATCCTTGCTTTGCAGCGGGCTGCCGGCAACCAGGCCGTCACCCGCCTCATTGCCGGGTCGGCCCCAACGCCAGGTGCCGCGTACAAGCCCCTGGGCATCCAGGCCAGGCTGACGGTGGGCGCTGCCAAGACCCTACGAGCGGAGGCCATTGGGTAGCCGAGCAGGTGCTTTCCGCCTCCCCTCCGCAGACCGGCTCTGCCCCTCCCGATGAGCCACCGGACTCCGGTGAGGGCAACTCCGGCGGGCTGACAGTCGGGACAGCAATCGGGACAGCAAGAAGAAGGGTGCAGGAAGCCCCTGGCGGCCATCCCCCTAGAAATCGAAAAAGCGCCGTCCTAGGCTTGCTTCGCCGTCTAGTTTCCCGATCTTGGTTCAGGGGAGCAACAAAGTGGATCAAAAAGCCAACGCGGCGTTGAAGCGGGCGTCCCGCACTGCCCTTCGCGCTCTTCCATGGCATCCGAGCAGGCGACTTTGGATCCCGTTACTGTTGTGTTTGCCGTTGTTCGCGGCCGTGCCGCACATGGTCGGGCAAGTAAACACTGGCGATGTGGTAGGCCGGGTAACCGACGTTTCGGGGGCCGTGCTACCCGACGCAAAGGTGACGATTAAGAACACGGGGACGGGCGTATTCCGAACCGTACAGACGGGGAAAACGGGCGACTATAGCTTCAGCCTTCTGCAGGTAGGGACGTACGAAGTCACGATTGAGGCCAAAGGCTTCAAGACCTTCGTGACTAAAGACATAAACTTGTCAGCGGGAGACCGTGTCCGCGTAGACGGCAAGATGGTGATCGGCGTGGTCAGGGAAAGCGCCTCGGTTTCGGCCGGCGCCGTTCCCGCTCTGCAAACAGCAATACGTAAACTGGAGCAAGTGGTACGACAAGAAC
>CAWEHT010000290.1:0-4994 GCA_963808455.1 uncultured Chloroflexia bacterium
GCTCTTGCGAAAGTAGTGGGGTTTGCCGCCCTGATCCACGAAGTAGATGGAGACATCCGCCGTGCGCCTGATCGTGTAATCGATGTGGGCCACGTTGTCGACGCCGTTGCCGTTAGGGTGAATCACCGCCGGCACCACCTTGACGCCCGTGAGGGTGGACCCTAACGAGCACCCATTCAGGAGGACCAGCGCTCCGGCCAGAGCCAGCCAGGGCCACAAGCGGCGGAGCCTGCCCCGCAGTTCGTCCCTCATGATCGATATCATCCTTTGACAGTCATCCTCCGATGGCGATCGGGCCAATCCTCACCCGCTTGCCTGCTGGATTGTCGGCCACGTCCATGACGTCCAGTCCGGATGGGGCACCAGCATCATAGATGGCTACCGTCACATAATAGCGCCCGGGCGGCAATCCAGGGGGCACGGGATATTGCCCAAAGAGTGGCTGGCCAGGCCGCCAGCGGTCGGTGGGATAGAGGTAGCCGGCCGGGCGGCCATCCCAACGCGGGCCGCCCGGCCGGCCCGACGCGTCTTCCCAGATCAACGATACCTGATAGTCGTGAGGCGCGAGTGTGTTGAGCGCCTGCCAGTACGCCGTGAGCTGACCTTTTTGTGGGTCGTCCCAGCCCAAAAGCTCGATTTGATGGCTGTAGTCGGCGCCCAGCCCGTGCTGCGGCTTGGGCCGGGCCGCATACTCGCTATCGGGCCGCAGGCTCCAGTGCCGCACCCGCAACTGCGCGAACTGGCCGGGCTGGGGCAGCTCAGAGCCGGCGCGGTCGAGGAAATAGGGCACGAAACCGACCGGGTCTGCCACGTCATCTTGCCAGAAGACGACCCAGACGCCGGCCTTCCCGGCCAGATCCTCGGCCAACGTCTGCCCGACGCCGAAGCCCAGCACGGCCTGCACGTCGAGCACGTCGATATCGGGCAGGCGCAATGGCGGCAGGTCAGGCGCATAATAGGCCCAGGCCGGTGCAGCATGCCCCGACACGAGGACCACAGCCTCATCCGAACCCATATGCTGGCGCACATACGCGGCGGCTTGCCTCCACTGCGCCTTGTCGAAAGCAGGGTCGGTGAACCAATTGGCCAGATCGCGGGCCGCCACGCTGCCGGCCAGGGCCAGCACGCCCAGGGCCAGCGCCAGCCGGGCCCCGCGGCCGGCAGGGCCGGAGAACAAGGAGCGGAAAACAGGCAGCTGTGCCCAGAGACCAGGAGGCAGGGAGCCTGCCAGTTCCTCCGTACGCGGCGGCAGGCCAACTCTTCCCGCTTCAGCCCGGGAAACGGGCCGGGCGCACTCGCGCTCCGCCTGCCCGCCCGGCGAAGCGCCGGGCCGGGCCACAAGGGCACCGATGCCCCCGGCCAGCCACATGAGATACGCGGGCGATGCCAGCATGAGGTAGCGGGGGTCGAATTTCGGCGTGCGCGCGGCCAGGGCCAGCACGCCGGCCACCGGCACCACGAGCCAAAGCGAGAGAAAGAGGAGGCCGCGAGGTCGGCCGGGCGCGGAAGGGCGGGCAAAGGCAAGCGCCACCCCGCACACCACGAACGCCACCGCAAACCAGGGCAGCCAGCGGGTTGCGCTGCCCTCCAGCGCCGTCTCGGGCGCGCCGGCCACGAAACTGATCGCCAGATGGCGCAGCGCCTCATCCAGCTTGAGCGCGCCCGCCCAATAGCTGCGGTCGACAAGGTAGCGGTTCTGCATGGCCGGCAGCCAGGGCAGGTAGAGAAGCATGGTGCCCGCCATGGCCAGCGCAGCCAGCCCCCACCCTCGCCACGATCGACCCCTGAGGAGCCCATAGAGGCCGTAGGCCAGCAGCAGGAAGAAGCCAAAATAGTGCGTATAGAGCATTGCCGTCGCGGCCAGGACAAAGGCGCCCCACCAGCACAGCGCGCCCCGGCCTGTGCCCGCCTCCAGCGCCCGCAGGAGCAGGTAACCTGCCAGCGCGCCAAGGAGGGTCAGCAAGGTATACATGCGCGCTTCCTGCGCATAGTAGATATAGAGCGGAGAGATCGCTGCCAGGGCAGCAGCCGCCAGGCCAGCCAGATGGCCGCGCGAGCCCCGGAAAAGCCTGCGGCCGAGACCAGCCAGTGTGACCGTGAGCAGCGCCGCAAAGTAAGCCGAAGGAAAGCGCAAAGCCCACTCACTCCGCCCCGCCAGGCGGGTCCACCCGGCCTCGATGTAGTAATACAGGGGGGGTTGGATATCATCCGCCGTCCAACGGGTCAGCTCGGCCACGCCCCGTGCTGCGACCTGGGCCGTCACGGCCTCGTCGTACCAGAGGCTCTGCGCCCCCAGCCGGTAGGTGCTGAGCGCAAAGGCCAGCAGGACTGCAAGGAGCAGGGCGACGCGGCCCGCTGCACCGCCGGCGAGCCCCCGGGCAGGGACCTCGTGAACCGCAGGCATCAGCTGACATCATGGCTGAACTGGCGTTCATTGGGAAGCACACGTTGCTGGGATCAGCAGGCAGCTCAGGTCGGGCTGCGGGCCGTGGTCAGCGGTGATGTCCACCGATCCCAGGACGATCTGGTCGCCGACCACGGTCCCAACCGGCCTCTCGGCCGTCAGGCGGCCCCCGTCTGCCCAGTAATACCAGCCGACGGCCACCGTGTAACGCCCCGATGGCAGCCCGGCCGGAAGCGACAGCGTATGCATGTCGAAGAGCGCTGCGCCGCTTGCCCAGCCGGTGGTGGGCAGCGGAGTGAACCACACCGGCGTGGCGTCTCCCCCCGCCACCTCGTGGCCCGACCGGTCCGAAAGGTGTACGAAGATGGTATAGCTACGCTGCGCCGGCCCGGAGCCGCTGCCATTCGAGCAGCAGCGGCAGGCTTGACCCACCGTGTGCCGATGCGGGCTGAACGTAGGCGGTGAGGGCGGCGTTCCAGCCGTCACGGTCCACGAAGCGTGCGGAAGCAACGGCGGTGGTTGGAGGAACGGCCCAGATCCCGATCCCAGCGCCGCGGTTCGAGCGGCTTCGTGACCAGGCGGGCAGCCGCAGGCGGCCGTCCGCAGTCACGGCTGCACCGGCCGGGCTGGCGCCCGGGTCAGAGGGGCCCCACGAGCCGCCCTTCGCCGCGCCGGGCCCTTGGGTAGGCGCCCACACCTGGCCGCCCTTGGTCACCTGCACGACCGGCGCCCAGACGGAGGGCAAATACCAGGGATCGGAGGTGGTGACGATGGTCTCGCCGGGCTGCCAATCGTACGGTGGGTACCAGACAAGGGCAGCCATTGGGCGCCGCGCGTCTGTCATCGACCACAGACCCATCGGGCGCCACGACTTGCACGCTGATGGCCACGCCGGCCGGAAGCGGCTTCAGGGCCCGCCAAAAGTAGCGAAGCCCGCTACGGCGCCACTTGGGGTCGTCAACCACGTCATAGCCCAGCAGCTCCAGCCTGCCCCCAAACGTGAAATCGAGGGCATGCGCCGGCCCTGAGGTCGAGGCACGGGCAAAGTCATAGAAGCTGCCCGGCAGCTCGGCGCTTTTCGCCCCGCCATCCCTGGCCAGGAGCACGTAGCCATCCGCAGCATCAGCCACGCCCCATCCAGCCTGCAACAGTCCCAGCAGGGCCTGGTGCACGTCGGTGGCCGGCCGGTCGGTCGTGCCGGAGACATCGACGAGCACCCACGCTGCCTGGCCGATCACGGGAAACTGGTAGAGCAATTGGCGGTGCGAGACGTGCGGATAGAGGTCGCTGCTCACGCTGAGCGACGCCCCGGCCGGGATTTGGGAGCTGAAGCGGCTCAACAGCCGGTCGTGCGCCGTCGTCTGCGGCCATCCGCCGGGCACCAGCAGGCGGTAGCCCTGCCCCAGGGGCGTGAAGCCCGCAGCTATCTGGTAACCCAGCGCCGCCGCAGCGATCGCCGCCAGAGCGACCACTACCCTGGCAACGGGCCGGCCATCAGGTGCCCTGAAGCCGCCCGGCGCCCACGGGTACGACACGGATGCATGGAGGACCTCACCGCGGGATGCACCGTCCGCCGCTTCGTGGCCCGATGTGCGGCCGGCGGGCGCGCTCTGCCTCGATGCTGAGCCGAGCCCGACGCGGCCAACCCACCGCCGGGCCGCGGCGAAAGCCGAGGATGGGCCGGTAGGGAAGATGCTCAGGTCCAACAGTCGCGGCACGCCTGCAGCCGCAGCCAGTATGAAATAAGGCACCAGAGGCGCCGAATAGTGCAGCTCGCCCGAGTACTGTAATGGAAAGGCGCTCAACAGGTTGGCCAGGAGCAGCGGCAAGCTGAGCAGGAGGAGCTCGGGCCCAAACAGCGCCAGGAGAGCCGTCGGCGCGGCCAGGCCGAACAGGTAGGACAGCCGCAGCGGCTCGGCAACGACGCTTGCGACCAGGCCCGGCCGCGTCAGGAGGCTCTTGAGGACGCTGCCGAAGCTGTCTCCCAGCAGGCCGTAGCGTGCGGTATAGGGCGTCTGGCTGATCCCATAAGCCTGGGCGGCAAAGTGCGGGATGATCCTGAATGTCGCGAACGTAGAACCAGGCCAGGCCGAGCAAAGCAATGCCTCCGCCCACGGCCACGCCCGGCAGGAGGGAGAACGGCGATGGGGGATGGTGGGCGAGAGGGCCTTGTTCCACTTCGGGCCTCCTAGTCCACCCACCTGATGAAACGGTCCTCAGGAGGGCATAGACCCCCAGCAGGGCGGCCTGGAGGGCCATCCCTTCCTGGACGGCCATCAACAGGACACAGGCCAGTGCATATCTGCGCCACTGCCGGCGCTCGACGGTGTAGATCGCCCAGGCGATGAACGGCGGAGCCAGCCCGAAGGCGTGGAACTCGCTGACGGCTGCGGCCTGCAACGCCGGAGCCAATAGATAGGCCGCTGCCAGCACGAGCCCGCCGCCCGTCGCCCAGCGCCGGCCGGCGCTGGCCAAGAGCCGGCCGTATGCAAAGAGCAATACCGGCAGCGCTCCCAGTGCCAGCGCCACGGCCTGGGCGACCAGCAACGCCCGCACGTCGTCCCACAACCAGAAAACCAGCGATAGCGGG
>CAWEHT010000291.1:0-4453 GCA_963808455.1 uncultured Chloroflexia bacterium
CTATGTTGTTGTAGCCTGCTTCGACCCGTACGTATTGCTGGTTGATCGTCAGGTTGATCCCGATGTCTTTCAGGTTTTGCTGGGCGATGGCAGCCCAGCTTTGATACTCCGACGTGTTCTCGATATCAAAGCGCAGGTCAAGGCTGCTGATGCCGGCTTGCTGCATGTAGCTCTTGGCCTTGGCAACGTCACGGGTATACTTGGGCGCGTCCGCCCAATAGCCTACCAGGCCGGGCGGGACCAACCCATACTCCGGTTGCCACTGGCCCTGGTAGGTCGCCTTGACGATCGCGTCTACGTCAATGGCGTAGCGGATGGCCTGCCGCACGTTGATATCCTGCAGTTTGGGGTTCTGCACATCCATGCCGATCCAGCGGTAGCGCAGCGAAGGCTTGCGCCAGAGCTTGACGTCGGTGTTGTTCTAATAGCGCGGGATCGAAGCGGCGCTGATGCGGCCGAAATCGATCTCCCCGGAGTCCAGCGCTACCTCGCACGCTTTGTCGTCGTCCATCGGGGTGAAGTCGATCTCATCATATGCGGGCGGGGTGCCGTAGTAATCGGGATTGCGCGTGAGAACGATCTTCTGCTTGGGCTGCCACGACGTAAACATATACGGGCCGCAGCCGATGGGGTTGGTAGCAAACTTGTCGTTGCCGACCTGCTGCACGTACTTCTTGCAGACGACGAGGCCGCTGGTCACCGGCAAGGTCGAGTGCCACAGCGGGGCAAATGGCTTCTTCATGATGATCTTGCCGTTATACTTGTGAACGATCTCGACATGGTCCAGCGAGCCCCAGTCATCGTGGTACGCCGACTTCTGCGCCGGGTCGGCGATGCGCTCGTAAGAGAACTTGACGTCATCCGTCGTGACCTCGCCGAACCCTTGCTGCCATTTGACGCCTTCGCGCAGCTTGAAGCTCACGGTCAGGCCGTCGGAAGAGGTAGAAATGCTCTCGGCCAGATCATTCTGGATGTTGTAGGAGTTCGGAGCGTAGGTCACCAGCCCGCTCATGACAGTCTCCGCGATGTCCGTGTCATTCTCCGACACCAGGAAAGAAGGATCCACGTTCTGGATGTCCGAGTAGAGCCGGATGCGCAACACCTTGCCCGTATTGGCCGAAGCTTGCGCCGCGACGGTGGGTGCGGCCGTGGGGGCCGCGGTTGGAGCCGGAGCGCTTGTGGGAGCGGCCGGCACCTCGGTTGGGGCAGCGACCGCGGGCGCCGTGGTAGGTGCCGAGCGCGGATGTGGCCGGCGCGGCAGGCGTAGCACTCGGCGTGCAACCTGCCAGGAGCAACACCGCGCTGGCCGAGCTTGCGCCGGCCGCCTTCAAGAAACGCCTACGACTGACTTTCCTTGCCATTATTCCCTCCTCAACTGCAATTCCTTGGCTCTGGGTGGTCTTAGATCAAATTCCCGGGCGGCGGTGGCAGGTTCTGTGCCCTCGCTTGCCGGAACCAGTCTCGGTAAGCTGCGCCCTGGCGCAGCGCGGTCGGGGTAGCGCTGCAGCCGCCCCTGGAGGTGCACAAGAGCTCGGGTGGCAAGCGCCGCCCTATGACATCGACCGCGTCGATGACCTCGTGCAGTGGCAATATCGCGTCGCGGCCGGCCAGCGCCAGGTCGGCAAACACCGGCGCCATGCAGGTAGCGGACAGGACCCGGCTGCGGCAGGGCTGGCCCTGCCCACCCGGGATGGGATCGCAAGGCCACCCCATGGCAGCTTGCAACGACAAGGATGCGGCGTTCTCGACCTGTGCAGGGGTGCCGCCTGCCATCTCGGCGATGGCAGCAGCGGCCATGGCGCCGCACATGCCGCACTCGCCCGAGCAGCCGATGATTTCACCGGTTGGCTCCGTACGGGTGTAGGCGATGGCCCCGATGCCGGCAGCGATGAACAGGCCCCGCAGCAGCGCGTCATCGCCAAACCGGTGGGCATCCTCGACCGCGCTCAGCGCAGCGTAGATGTAGCCGCCGCCACTGCCCATCGGACCGGGCACGCTCTCCACACCCGGAATGCCCGCTCCGGCCGCCAGGGCAAGCCGCACGACATTGGCTGTCAGACCATCGGTCAGCCGGCCTGGCTCAGCGCAGCGTCGCTCCCAGAGGGCCGCCAGGTCGGGCTTGAAGGGGCTCTCGGGCACAACTTGCCCAGCTTCGTACGCCGCGGTGGTCTGCCGGTGCATCTTGCCGGCAACCATGAGCATGTACTCGATAACTCGCTGGCGCGTCCAGCCCGAGGCATCCATCTCATATTGCACGGCCACTTCCCAAAGCGGCATGGCGCGTTCCTCGGCAAGCTGGCGCCATTCGGTCATGGTGCGAAAGAGCTGCGGCCGCCGGTCGCGCCACGCCAGTACGGGCAGCACAGGGAGCAGCAGGTCCACACGATGCCGAGGAAACCATGAACGCACCTGCTCCGCGTCGGGCGCCTGGGTTGTCCGCACGCAATACATCCTGCCGGCGCCGGGCGCCAAGCAGGCCTCCGTGTCTAGATATCCCGCGAGCCTGCCGGCCGCAGCAACTACGTCGGGTGCGGCCAGAGTGCCGTGCGGGTCATACACCAGCGTCGCGAAGCAGTCGCCGATGAGCGCGAGCGGGTAGCCGTTGACCAGCCGCGTGCAGATCATACCACCGCCAGTAGAATCGCCCACGAGAGTGGCTACCTTCCCGCTTTGGCCGGTCAGTACGAACTTCATGGCATTGATATGCGGGCTTTCCTTCATCACTCCGAAATCGAAGCTGAAGGCGATGCCCGCGGTGCCAGCGATGACCGCGGCATCGAAGATCCGCGGGTCGTCCGGTTGCCAGCCCAAAGCGCCGGCAAGCATACCCTGGTCTTCGTGCATCAGGCCGAATGTGCCGGCGAACGAGCCATGCTCGTCCAACAACACACGGATCTCGCCGGGCCGTTCACCGAGGAGACAACGAGCCAGATAGCCAAGGCGGCATGGCGCAGCCGTATGCGAACTCGAGCCCGGCTGCATGATCGGGCCGTAAACGTCGTTGAAGAACTCCGGGTAGCTCAGAACGGACACGAGCCTTGCTTCTTTCCTGCAGGTAAGCCACTCTGTTAGCCTGCTACCAGTTCACGGCGGGCGCGCTCGACGATCTCGTCCAGCTCGCGGTCAACATCTTCCGGCAAGGGTGGCACCTGGTGGCTGGCAAGGATGGACCTGGCACGTTCGCGGGCCCGCGCCACGACCCCCTTGGCGTCGGACGGCCGCAGGGCACGTTCGCTCACCCCCGGCAGCCAGACCGCGCCGCGGCGCATCTGCTTGACGGTGTGCATTTCGCTCAGGAACGCTCCGCCGGCCGGGATCACCTGGCTCATGACCTCGAAAGCCAGCGTTTCGTCGCTCACCTCGCAGCCACTCACGATGTGCTTCATGAGGCCGATCATCTCATCATCGATGACGGCACCTTCAAAGCTGCCGCTCAACCCGCTTTCCACCGTGCCGACACCCGACAGGATATCGGCCCCGGCCAGAGCCGGCACCATGGCATTGGCCATCCGTTGATACGCGAATTGGGGATCGAGGCGGCTTGAGTCGGCACTGAGGCCATAAGTATCGCACGGGACGCCGATGCGATGGGCCAGTTGCGCGGCGCAGGCCCCGGCCATCCCCACTTCAGGCCCTCCCCACGACGATGTGGCCGTGCGCAGGTCAAGGGAGCTGATGCGGGAAGAATAGACGACAGGCACTCCCGGCCGCGAGCGGCGGCGATGACAAAGCTGGCCAACACCTCAGCGTGCTGTTGCGCCAGCGCGCCGGCCATCGTGATCGGCCCCGAGGCGCCCAGGATAGGCGCGGGCAGCGAGTGGAAGCAGATGCCCGCCTCAGCCACAGCCAGAATGGCCGACGTGACCTTGTCGGTAAAGGTCAGTGGGCTAACCGGCGAAACGGCAATGATCAGGTTGGGGCCTTTGCGCAACGCTTCCAGGCCACCCGCGCAGGCCGCAGCCATCTCCACTGAGTAGCGCACTTCGTCCGCGTTCTCGGCGGCCGGGCTGGCCGTGGGCTTGCGGCTGTGGCGCAACCCTATGGCAAAGGCCGCGATGTTGATGAGTTCGGGCGGAACATCCTGAGGTCCGAAGAAGGGCATGACCATGTTGACATTGGGCAGCGCGTCGAGCAGCCGCGTCATGTCCGCTACATCCTGGGTCGTCGCCGGCCGCCAGCGCGCCGCTCTCCAGATCCTCTACGAACGGGGGGCCACCACCGTTATGGACGCGTATGGCGCCGTCGCCCAAAGTGAAAGCCTGGGAGCCATCGACGCTGTAATAGACCCGCTGGCCGGTGATATGGTCGAGCGCCCAGCGCACAACGCCTGGGGGATGAAGACCCGGCCCTTCTCGACCCGGCAGCCCAGACCATGCAGCATTTCGGTCGCGCACGCGTGCTGCAAAACGATGCCAACTTCGTCGAGCAGACGATAAGCGGTGGCTTCGATCTC
>CAWEHT010000292.1:0-21794 GCA_963808455.1 uncultured Chloroflexia bacterium
CGTGCTATCGCCGTGGGCTTCCCCGCCAGTGGCTGGAGTGCTGTGGCTGCCTCAACTGCCCCAACCAGCGGGCGGCGTGTGCCGCCTCCTCGATTTCATCCCCGTAGAGCCGCTCGAGCCAGATGGTCGGGTCCAGGACCGGCTCCGCATCGAAGCGCACGCGGCCTTCTCAGCCGCCAGGAAGCCGGCGTAAATACCGCGAGAAGCGCGGATCGTGGGGGTCAGGCCCCTGCGGCACCGGGGGCGGCCCGCGCCGGGCGGGGCGCCAACCGCGCCAACAAGGTGCTGGCCGGCAGGGCGCCGGCACCCGCCAGGCGGGCGCGAAAGGCGAACCCTGGTCGTTGGTCACCACTGCATACTGGCCGGGCTCGGCGTGCCCTGGAGGAATTCGAGGATCGCATCGTCGGCAGTCTGGCCCGGCGCCGCGAAGCGCACGAGGAGGCCCGGCGTCGAGAGGTCACGCGAGGCCGAGGGCAGCGCGCCCGGGTCGAAGAACACGATCAGCGACGCGCCGCCGGCACGGGCGCGGTAGCCACGCAGGCGATCCAACAGGCGCGCCTCGTCATCCGGGTCGCCCAACTCAATGCCCGGCAGAACGCCGATGAGGTTATGGCCGTCGATGATCAGCGACATGGAGCAGTGCCTGACGGGCGTCGATTTCGCCTGCTGATTGACGCTGGGCGTCAGTGTATGCTAGTATGCGGGCGAAGTCAATCGAGATCTCAGCGATTGGGCAGGGGGCGCAGGATATGAAAGTCACGATGGCGCAACTGGACCCCACGATCGGCGACTTCGGCGGCAACCTCGCCCGGGCGCGGCAGGTGTTGGCCGCGTCCGCTCCCGACGAGCCGGGCCTGGTGGTCTTTCCCGAGCTTTACCTCACGGGCTATCCGCCGCGCGACCTGCTGGAGCGCGGGTGGTTCATCGAGCAGGCGCAAAGCGCGCTGCGGCAGCTGCTGGCTCTCTCACGCGAATACCCGCGGACGGGATTCTGGTGGGCCTCCCCCGCCCGACAAACCTGGCTTCAGGCAAGGGACTCTATAACTCGGCCGTGCTTCTTTGCAACGGCGAAGTGCTGTTCCAGCAGAACAAATCGCTCCTGCCGACTTATGATGTCTTCGATGAGGCCCGCTGGTTCGATCCGGCGCCGGCGATCGGGGTCGTGCCGTTCCAGGGTGAAGTGCTGGGGATCAGCATCTGTGAGGATGCCTGGAACGATCCGGAGCTCTGGCTGAGGGTGCCGTATGCGCTGGATCCCATCGCAGCGCTGGCCGAGGCCGGGGCAACGCTCTTGATCAACATCTCCGCCTCGCCTTTCTGGGCCGGCAAAGAAGATGTCAGGTATCGCCTCTTGAGCAACCATGCCCGGCGGCACAATCTCCCGGTCATCTTCGTGAATCAGGTCGGCGCGAATGACGAGCTGATTTTCGACGGCTGCAGCTTGTTTCTGGATCGCGCCGGCCTCCCCGTGCGCGCCCTCCCGGCTTTTGCCGAATGCATCGAAACCGTCGATTCCTCGAGGACGGGCAACGGCAAGCGCCACGAACCGGAAGTCCAGATCGAGAGCATCTACGAAGGGCTGCTCCTGGGCATGCGCGACTACATGCGCAAGACGGGCTTCAAACAGGCGGTGATCGGCCTTTCAGGCGGCATCGATTCGGCGCTGACCTGTGCGCTGGCGGTGGCCGCGTTGGGGCCGGCAAACGTGCACGGCGTGGCCATGCCTTCGGTCTATTCGTCGGAAGGCAGCGTTGCCGATGCCGCCCGGCTGGCTCGCAACCTGGGCATCGATTTTCAAGTCGTCCCCATCCGCGAGACCTTCAGCGCCTACCTGACGATGCTGGAAGCGTGCTTCGCCGGGCAGCCCCAGAACATCGCCGAGGAGAACATCCAGGCGCGCATTCGCGGCAACATCCTGATGGCCCTCTCCAACAAGTTCGGTTATCTGGTGCTGACCACGGGCAATAAGAGCGAGCTCGCTGTGGGCTACTGCACGCTTTATGGCGACATGAGCGGCGGCCTGGGCGTGATCGCCGACCTGCCGAAGACGATGGTCTACAAGCTGGCGCGACACATCAACCGTGAGCGGGAAGTCATCCCGGAGGCCAGCCTCGCCAAACCGCCTTCGGCCGAGCTGCGCCCAAACCAGACGGACCAGGATACCCTCCCGCCTTATGAGGCCCTCGACGGCATCCTGCACCTATATGTGGACGAGGGCCGCTCGCCGGCGGAGATCACGGGCAAGGGTTTCGACCCGGCGACTGTGGCCTGGGTGATACGCGCCATAAACCTGAGCGAGTACAAGCGTTGGCAGGCCGCGCCCGCACTCAAAGTCACGTCGAAAGCCTTCGGCACCGGCCGCCGCATCCCGATCGCGGCCAACTACGGTGGGCTGTGACGCCGCATCCCATCTCAGCGTGCCTCGTGGCCGGCCTCCTGCTCGCCCTTGTCGCGCTGGCCGCCTGTGGGGCCGCGCCCCCCACCGGCGCCCCTGCGCTGCCCGCGGTGGGCATCCCCACACCGCAAACGGCGCCGTCCCCCACCGGCCCAGGCACGGCCCCGCCGGGCACTCAGGCACCGGCGCCCGCTGGCGCGGCGCCGCAAGCCCCTCAGCCTCCCGTTGGCACCGGCACGGCCCTGCAGGGCCCGCAGCCACCGGTGGGCTCCGGGCTGGTGCAACCGATCACGCCGGCTCCCGGAGGTTCTGCCATGCAGATCATCAGCACCGCATTCTCAGAGGGTAGCAGCATCCCCAGACAGTATACCTGCGACGGCGCAAACATCTCGCCGCCCCTGGCCTGGCAGGACGTGCCCGCCGGTGCGCAGAGCCTGGCCCTCATCGTCGCCGATCCGGATGCGCCGTCAGGCACCTTTTACCATTGGCTCATTTTCAACCTGCCGGCAAGCTCGGCGGGGCTGCCCGAAGGCCTGCCGCCAACAGGCGCCACCGTCCCTGCCGGCGCAGTCCAGGGCACGAGCAGCTTCCGGAAGCCGGGCTACGGCGGGCCGTGCCCGCCCAGCGGGGTCCATCGCTACTATTTTACCTTGTACGCGCTCGACACGCGACTGGGCCTGCAAGCGCGCGCCACGGCGAGTGATCTGCAGGCGGCCATGCAAGGCCACCTGCTGGCCCAGGCACGCTTGATGGGGCGGTACCGGCGAGGGTAAGGGACAGCCCCTCTTCCCTATTCCCTTCGCGGTTCACTCACGCAGAGCGCGCAGGAGTTCCGGCCCGTATTCTGCCAGTTTCCATGGCCCCAGCAGGCCCAGCCCCGTCAATTCCTCCAGGCTGGCCGGGGCGGCCCGCGCGATGGCCAGCAGCAAATCGTTGGTCAGGACGATGTCGCTGTCCACACCGCGCTCGGTGGCGCGTTGCGTCCGCCAGGCGCGCAGCCGTTCGTAGCGGGCGAGGACCTCGGGGTCGGGGCGGACGCCGTTGCCATGTGTTCGGACAGGCAGGTGCGGCGGGGGTGCAGACTGGCCCCGGCGAACCACTTCCAGCAAGTCACTCCCATAGTGGCCGGCCTGATAGTGGCTGAGGCCCAGTTCACCCGCCGTCAGCGGTTGTGCCACGCTCAAGCGCACCAGCTGGCGATCGTCCATGACCTTGAATGGCGGCAGGTCCAGGGAGCGCGCCCGCCCGTCGCGCCACAAAAATAGCTCGCGCAGCACGGCCAGCTCGCGCGAGCCGAGATCACGTGCCCCCTTGATGCTCCAGAAGGCCTCGGCGTCGAAGCGCTTCTCCACATAGGTGACCCTGGGCAGTGCGGCGAAGGCCTCCTGGGCCTCGGGCCAGCGCCCGCGCGCTTTCAGCTCCGCGGTCAGCAGATCCCGCAGCGGGAGCAGATAATGGCTATCAAGGTGCGCGTAGCTGAGTTGCTCTCTCGAAAGAGGCCGGCGCCCCCAATCTGTGAGCTGAGCGCGCTTGTCGAGCTGCACGCCGTAGTGATCTGCCAACAGGGCAGCAAGGCTGACGCGCCGCAAACCCAGGATCCGCGCTGCGATCATCGTGTCGAAGATGCTGGCGAAGGTGAAGCCGAAATCGCGCTTGAGGACGAGGATGTCATTATCGGCGGCGTGAAAGACCTTCTCGACCGCCGGATTGGCGAGCAAGGCGCCCAGCGGGGCCAGGTCGAGCAGGCTCAGCGGGTCAAGTATATAGTCGTCGGTCGCCGTGCTGAGCTGAATCAGGCAGACCCGATAATGATAGCGGTACAGGCTGTCAGATTCGGTATCGAGGGCCAGGGTCGGTTGGTCGCGCAGTTCGGCGTCCAAGGCCTCGAACGTGCCGGCTGTGTCGATCAACCGGGCAGGCGGGATGTGGCCTGCGGCGCCGGTCTTGGAAAAGCTCGATGTTTCCGTAATAGCCACGCGGCACATTATCGCAACGTTTAATACAAATGTCAAAGGCACGATAGCAGGTGGGCGTGGAGGATCTTCCTGAAGATCCTCTTGTGACGAATTTGACAAAGAGCTTTCAGGTGGTCTAGAATAGACTGGGGGCGTAAGTGGTGATCATGCCAATCGCCTCCCAGAAGAGGGGGATCAAGAGGGTTCATGAGTCATCTTCAACTCACCGCGTTCGAGGCCGACGGCATCTACGCTGTGCTTGTGGTTGCTCTGTGCAGCTTGATATACGCCTGGCTCCTGCGGCGCGACGTGATGGCCGAAGACAAGGGTTCTCCGGCCATGATCCGCATCTGGACCGCCGTCAAAGAAGGCGCTGACGCTTACTTGAGCCAGCAATTACGCACGATTTTGCCTTTCATCGGCATCCTGGTGTTCGTGCTTTTCGCCAGCGTGTGGATTTCGGTGCCCACCGCTGAAGCGACGGAAATGTTCGGCAGCCACGCCCAGCTCGTGGTTGCGTTTGGCCGGGCCTGTGCTTTCGTGCTGGGCGCCACCTTCTCGCTGCTGGTGGGCCAACTCGGCATGCGCATGGCCGTGCAGGGCAATATCCGGGTGGCCGCCGCCGCCCTGAGGAACGACTTCGGCAGCGCCTTGCGCATCGCCTACCGCTCGGGCACCATCACGGGCATGATGACCGATGGCCTGGGCCTGCTGGGCGGCACGTGCATATTCATTATCTTCGGCAAGGCGGCTCCGGATGCCTTGCTGGGCTTCGGCTTTGGCGGCACCCTTCTGGCGTTGTTCATGCGTGTCGGCGGTGGCATTTACACCAAGGCCGCCGACGTGGGCGCCGACCTGGTGGGCAAGGTCGAGGAAGGGCTGGAAGAGGATGATCCGCGCAATGCCGCGGTGATCGCCGACCAGGTGGGCGATAACGTGGGCGACTGCGCCGGGATGGCGGCCGATATCTTCGAGTCGTACGAGGTGACCATCGTCTCGACCCTGATCCTCGGCCTGGCCCTGGTGCGCGTTACCGGCAACATCTACTGGATCGTCTTCCCGCTGCTCGTGCGGGCCATCGGCGTCATCAGCTCCATCATCGGCACCTTCTCGGTGCCCGTCTGGGAGCGCACGGTGGCGAAAGGCAATGCCTGGCATGCCATGGAGATCGCCTACGAAGTCTCGTCGGTGATCACCATCAGCCTTTCCGTGCTGCTGGCGCTCGTGTACATCCGGGCTCACGACGCGAGCAATGCCGCGATCGCTGATGAACTGGTGGAAGCCGGCCGCCATGGTCTCGGCAGGCGTGGTCTTCAACGTCATCGTCAATCGGTTGACGGCCTACTTCACGGATGTCGATCGGGCACCGGTGCAGGACATCGCGCGCTCGACCATCTTCGGCCCGGCTACCACGATCTTGAGCGGCCTGGCCGAGGGCTACGAATCGAGCGTATGGGCTGCCGTCTGTATCGCGGGCGCCCTCCTGTCCTCCGTGCTCATCTATGGGAATCAGGGCGCGATGTACGTGATCTACGGCGTCGCCCTCATCGGCATCGGCTGGCTCACGCACGCGGGCAACCTGGTCTCGATGGATGCTTTCGGCCCCATCTCGGACAATGCCCAGGGCATCATCGAGATGACCCACCAACAATCCGCCATCACCCACAAGCTGGACGCCGTGGGCAACACAACCAAGGCCATCACCAAGGGTGTAGCCATCGGGTCGGCGGTGATCGCAGCGGTAGCCCTGTTCGGCTCGTTCATCACGGACGTCCAGGCCGTCCAGACCAGCATGGGCATGGCGGCGAAAGATATCCTGTCGGGCATCAACGTCGCCAACCCGATGGTCTTCATCGGGCTGTTGATCGGCGGCGCGGTGCCGTTGCTCTTCGGCTCGATGATGATCAAAGCGGTGGCCCGCGCGGCGAACGGCATGGTGGCAGCGGTGCGCCGCGAGTTCGAGCGCCCCGGAGTGCGTGAAGGCACGACCCTGCCGGATTACCGCACGGCCGTCAGCATTTCGACTGAGGCGGCCCAGCGCGAGCTGTTGCCGCTCGGTATCCTGGCCATCTTCATCCCTATCGTCGTCGGCTTCCTGCTCAAGGCAGAGGCGCTCGGCGGCTTCCTGGCCGGCGTCATCCTCTCCGGCCAGCTTCTGGCGGTGTTCATGTCCAACACGGGCGGGGCCTGGGACAACGCCAAGAAGGTGATCGAGGACGGCAAATACGGCGGCAAAGGTTCGCCGGCGCACATGGCGAGCATCGTCGGCGACACGGTCGGCGACCCTCTGAAAGATACGGCTGGCCCGGCGCTGAACCCGACGATCAAGGTCATGAACTTGATCAGCACCATTATTGCGCCTATCGTCGTGCGCTTTACGACCACGCCCCCGCTCGTGTGGGTGGCCATGGCCGTTCTGATCGCCATCATGGCCTGGGCCATCCTGCGCAGCAAGCGGCCGGCGGACTATGGCATCGAACGCGGGGACACCACCGCCGAACACGGCGAAAAGGCCCTGGGCTCCGGGCAGCTCGGCCAGTCTTCCGGGCCGAAAGAGGCCTCGAAACCGATCTAGACACCTTACTTCGCTGCCGGGGCTCTCGCAAGGGACCCGGCAGCTGCCGGCACACCGAAAGAGCACCCCAGCTTCATCGTCAGCTGGGGTGCTCTTTCTCCTCAAATCCAGGAGCGCCGGACCGGCGTGCCCTCACTTGATCCTGAGCACGACCGGCGCGGCCTTCCATAATTCTTCCAGCCGGTACCTGGCCCGGGCCTCCGGTGAAAAGATGTGCACCACAACAACATTGTAGTCCAGGAGCACCCAACCGCTGGCCGGCTCACCTTCAGTCGACAAAGGCAACAGCTGACGCTCCTTCTTGAGCTCGGCGCTAAGCAACTCTTGCAGCGCTTGCCCCTGCCGTTCTGATTGGGCTGTGCAAATAATAAAGTAATCGGCCAGCGGCGTAATCTCACGCAGGTCCAACATGCTGATATCGGACGCTTGATGCTCTTCGAGCAGGTTGACGATCAGATGTGTCAATTCCAATGGTTCCAGAGCTTGCCTCCAGGCGCCGATCCGGCGGGAGCGAGCGAGGCCGGGCCAGAACGATTTCGCCCCAGCTCACCCGCACCACAGGTTAGTGGCATTATATCATGGGCGGCAGCTTTGGGTAAAACCAGCATTATGTTGCGATATCGACTTGACAAAGAACAGGTGTTCGGTTAGAATGTGGCCTGGGTGGGTGAAGTGAGCGAAGGCGAGCAGCAGAGCGGCGACTTCGTCCCAACGGAGTTGGCTAACCAATTCTGAGGAGGGCGGCAATGGTTGCGTCCCTGTCGGAACGGCAACAACACATCATAGAGTTCATCGGCCAATACCAGGATGAGAACGGTTACCCGCCGACCATCCGTGAGATCGGCAAAGCGGTCGGCATCACGTCGACTTCCGTGGTCAAGTACAACCTGGAGCGGCTAAAGGAAAAGGGATGCCTCAACCGCAGCAAGGAAGTGTCGCGCGGGCTGCACTTGCCAGGCCAGCGCAAGGTGGTGAATATCCCCAAAGCAGGCGTCATCCGCGCTGGTGAACCTAAGATGTCATTCGGCCAGCAAGAGAACATCTTCGGCGGCGAGAGCCTGGCCTTGACGCAGGACCTGGTGACCGATCCCGAACAGGTCTATGCGTTGCAGGTGAAAGGCGATTCGATGATCGATGCCCTGGTGGCCGAAGGCGACTGGGTTGTCGTGCGCCACCAGCCGACGGCGCAACGGGGAGATATGATCGTCGCCTGGATCCGCGACCGCGAGGAGACGACCCTCAAGTATTACTACCCGGAGGGCCCACAGGTGCGGGCTGCAGCCGGCCAATCCGGCGTACGAGCCGATCTATGTCGCGTCCGCAGATCTCGAGATCCAGGGCAAAGTAGTCGCCATCGTGCGCCAGGTCCAATAGAGTCAGAGCGTTATGTCCCGGCTCACACGGCCTTTCTTTGCGCGCGACACGGTCGCTGTGGCCCGTGATTTACTGGGGAAACGGCTGGTACGGGTGCTGGCGGGCCAGCGCCTGGGTGGCTTGATCGCGGAAACCGAAGCCTACCGGGGCGCCGACGATCAGGCTTCGCATGCCTATCGCCTCACGCCGCGCAGCGCGATCATGTACGGGCCGCCGGGCCATGCTTACATTTACTTGATCTACGGCCGCAATTATTGCCTCAACATGGTCACGGAAACCGCAGGCCTGCCGGGCGCTGTCCTGATCCGTGGCATCTTCCCTGATGAAGGCATCGAGACCATACGTCTGCGTCGGGGCCTGGGGTTTCCGGCGCCCGCCTCCCCGCCGGCCGATGCGCGTCTCACGGATGGTCCAGGCAAAGTTTGCCAGGCGCTGGGCATCGACTTGGCCCTCAATGGGGCCGACCTGATGCAGGATAGCGCGTTGTATGTGGAAGACGCGCCCGGCACGCAGGCAAGCATCGTTTGCAGCGGGCCACGCGTCGGTGTGCGTGGCGACGCCGAGACCCGCCTGCGACCCTGGCGCTTTCAGTGGCGCAGAACCTGACCGCCGTGCTGCGCCCTTCTGCCCGGTCGTCGATGAAGGACCATCGACCACACGGCTCCTAGCTCCGGCATGCCGAGCAGAGCTGCCCCCGCCAGATAGATCAGCGCGCCCACCACCAGCCCTCCGGCGCCCACCAGAAAGGCATGGCCGGTCCCCAAACGTGATGCTGCCCAAAGCAGCGGGATGGCCATGGCAACCGTGGCGAGGCCGGAGCGCAAGGCGGTGCTGGCAAGCGGCTTCAGGTCCAAGCCCCCGAGGCGCCAGGTCAAGAGCACGAGGAGCGCCACCATCTCGAAAGTGTTGGCCGTGGTATCGCCGAGCGCCAACCCGCCAAAGCCGAGGGGCCCCCGTGCCCAGAGGCTGATGGCGGTATTGAGCACCAGGCTCACCAGGGCAATGATCACCGGCGTCCGGGTGTCGTGGAGAGCGTAGAAGCCCCGGGCGACGATCTCGGTCACCGAGAGCCCGATGAGGCCCAGGCTGTAGAACGCCAGGGCGTAGGCAGTCAACCCGGTGGACTGGGCCGTGAATTGGCCGCGCTGCAGCAGCATGCGGACAAGCGGGGTGCGCCAGATGAAGAGGCCGACCGTGGCCGGTATGGTGATGAAGAGCACGGCCCGCAGGGTGTTGCACAACACGCGCCGCAGCTCGCCGAAGCGGCGCTGGGCGCCCAGCGCCGCGAAGGTCGGAAAAGCGGCCGTGGCCACAGCCTGCGCCACAATGCCCTCCGGCAGCAGAACGATCATCCAGGCATAGTTGAGGGCCGATACGCTGCCGGCCCCGAGGCCGGAAGCCAGGATGGTGTTGATCCAGAAGTTGAGCTGCACGGCGGCCAGCCCCAGCAGGCGCGGCGCCATCAGCCGTCCGACTTCCCGGACCCGAGGGTCATCCAGGCCCAGCGTTCGCTGATAGCGGGCGCCGTACCACCACAAGCCTATCAGCTGCGCATCCAGATGCAGCCCGGCTCCGATGATCACCCCCACGACCATGCCCTGAACGCCCATGCGCGGCGCCAGGAACCAGGCCCCGCCAATGATGGATAGGTTATACAGGACGGGCCCCAAAGCCGGCATGAGGAAGTGCCCATGGCTGTTCAGAGCGCTCATGATCAGCCCGCTGACGCCGAACATCACCGTGCTGATGAGCATCCAGCGAACCAACGAGGCCGTCAAAGCTTGCTGCTCCGGCGTAAAGCCCGGCGCCAGCACATCGCGGACCAGGAGCGGCGCCAGGACCGCCGCCAGGGCAGCGGCGGCTACCAGGACGATCAAGACGAGATTGGTCACGGCGCTGAACAGCTGCCAGGCACCGGTGCGATCGCGGCGAGCCAGGTAGCCCGTGAAGACCGGGATGAACGCCGAGCTCAGCGCGCCCCCGGCAATAAGCTGGAAGAGCAAATCGGGGACACGAAAAGCGGCAACGTAGGCATCGTAATCGGGGCTGGTGCCGAAGCGGGCGCTGATGATCATCTCGCGCGCCAGGCCGGTCACCTTGCTCGCCAGGAACAAGGCCATGACCAGCGTTGCGGCCCGCGCGATTTGGCCGGTGCTGGAAGGGCTGGTAGACTTTGCCCTCACCATGGTGGTACCTGTGGGCACCGGTGCCAAAGGCAGGCACCGGGTTCCTGAAAACGCAGGCGCATAGCGGGGATTATACCATCATTCGCATCCAGCAGGAGGAAAGCATGGGTCGCGAAGATCAGGGCGTGGCCAAGAGTCAGGATCGCTACCGGGTGATCCCGCGTTCGCTGTGCTTCATCATCAACGGCGAGGATGTGCTGCTCTTGCGCGGCGGCCCGCAGAAGCGCCTATGGGCCGGCCTGTACAACGGGGTCGGCGGGCACATCGAGGCCGGCGAGGACATCTACAGCGCCGTGCTGCGCGAGATCAAAGAGGAAACAGGCCTGAGCGTGCACGACGTGCGCCTGCGCCTGGTGGTGCACGCCGACGCCGGCGATCCCGGTGTCGGCATCATGATCTTCGTCTTTACCGCCTCGAGCAACAGCAGGGAGGTGGTCGAATCCGCAGAAGGTACGCTCGAATGGGTCCCCTGCTCGCATCTGCCGCTGGCAAATGTGGTCGAGGACCTGCCGTTGCTGCTACCGCGCCTCCTCGCGATGGCGCCGGACGACCCAACCTTTTTCGCGGCCTACACGTACGACGACGCCGACCATCTCAGAGTCAACTTCGTCACGGCCCAATAGTTCGCTTCCCTGCCTGGGGCAGAAACAGGGGGCCCTTTCGGTGACACCAGGAGGAATGCTCCCTCTGCGGGGACTTCGTCGCTGGCGTCCCGCCGCGGCGCCGATCCTCCCGTCCACCCGAGCTTTGCACTGCGATCAGCACGAAAGACCTTGCTACCGAAGGCATTCCCCGCACACGCACCAGGGGCCGGGTTCTCCTGCGGGGTATCGCTCATCCCCAAGAAACCCGGCGTCTTGCTGCTCAGGGCCGATCAACCTCACTTGTTCGCCAGCGCGGCGTCGATGAGGGCCGACAGCTGCTGATAGGTTACGCCGCCTTCCTGGCGCTGGCCGTTGACGAAGAAAGTGGGCGTGGACTGGACCCCCAGGCGCTGGCCCTGCGTGTAATCCGACTCGACCGCCGCAGCATACTTGTTGCTGTCCAGACAGCTATTGAAGCTGGCCGTGTTGAGACCGAGGCTGGCCGCAATGATCTTCAGGTTGGCTGTGGTGAACACGCCGCTATTCTCCGTGCCTTGATGCGTGAAAAGATCATGGGCAAAGCGCCAGAACTGGTTCTGGTCGGCGGCGCAATCAGCCGCCTGCGCCGCGGTCTCGGATTCGGGGCCGATGAACGGAAAACTGTGATACACCAGCCGGATTTTGCCCGTGTCGATGTAAGGAGCCTTCAGCTGCTGCAGGACCGGCTCGAACTGAGCGCAATAAGGACACTGAAAGTCGGCGTAGACGTCGATCGTGACCGGGGCATTCGCCTGGCCACAGGTCGCCACGCCACAGGCGTCAAGAGGGGCCGGCGACGAGGGCGTGCCGACGCTGGCCGCCGTCGTGCTTGCGCTGGCACTGACCGAAACCAGGGCCAGGGCGATCGCCGCCACCGCTACAACCCCCCCAATCACCCACAAGAGCGTGGCATTTTGCCGCCGCTTTGCCCGTTTGCCCGCCGGCCTTCTGCCCGACATGGATTCCCTCCTATTCCCGTGACAGAATAAGCCCCATCACGGGCCCCGTCTGTACGCGCAGTCGCATAGTCGGGGGGTTTCGCAGAGGGCTGACAAATACGCTGGCGTCCACATTGTAGTCTCAAGGATGGGCGCCAGCCAAGCGTCGGTTCGCGATCCCCTTACTCGAAGTGCAGTGCGTCGATCGGGTTGAGGCCCGCCGCCCGGTACGCGGGATAGATGCCGAAGAAAAGGCCGATGAGGAGGGCGAAGCCGCACGCCAGCGCCACCGAGTCGAATTGGACCACGGCATGCAGTGTCGAGCTCCCCAGGCTCACATTCGACATCAGCCCGGCAGCGCCAGCGCCCAGCGCCACGCCGATGAGCCCCCCCATCACGCTCATGATGGTGGCCTCGGTAAGGAATTGCGTCAGCACATTCCGGCGCGTGGCGCCGATGGCCTTGCGGATGCCGATCTCACGGGTGCGTTCGGTGACGGAAACCAACATGATGTTCATGATGCCGATGCCACCTACCAGCAGCGAGATACCGGCCACGCCGCCCAAGAACAGCGTCAGCACGCCCGTGATTTGGTTGGCGCTGGCGAGCAAGGAGTCCTGATTCTGGATTGTGAAGTCGTCGTTGCCGCTCCGGATATGGTGGCGTTCTTCCAGGATGGAGGTGATCTCCTGGGTGGCCGCCGTGATTTGGCTCTTGTTGGTCACCTGAACACTGATCTGGCTTACCGTGTTGCCCGTCGCTGTCCGGTTGCCCGCCAGCCGGGACATCGCGGTAGTGATGGGCACCAGCACCTGGTCATCCGCGTTGCCCATGCCGGTGCCGCCCTTGGCAGTCAGCACGCCGACTACCCGAAAATTGATGTTATTGATGCGGATGTACTGGCCAACCGGCTCCTTGCCGTTGGTGAACAGCTCGCTGGCTACGTTGGCGCCCAACACCACATCCGTCGCCTTGGCCTGTACGTTGGCCGCCGTGATGAAGTCCCCGTCCGACACACTGTAGTTACGCACGGTCGCATACGCATCGGTGATGCCCAGCACCCGCGTGTCGACGTTGTTGGCCCCATAGACGACCTGGCCGAACGCATCCATTTCCGGCGCCACCGCGGCAACGTCAGGGGCGTTCGTCTGGTCGGCGAGCGCCACGGCATCCTGATACGTCAACGTCTCTGCCGAGCCGGCAGCCGAGCGCACGCCGCTCGTGGTGGTGGCACCAGGCGTGACAAACAACAGGTTGGTGCCCATGCTGTTGATCTGGCTGTCGATGGAGCTCTGGGCGCCGCGCCCGACGGCCATGAGGGCGACGACCGCGGCGACACCGATGATGATGCCCAGCATCGTCAGAGCCGAACGCATCTTGTTGGCTGCCAGGCTTCGTAGAGCTATGCGACCACTTTCCGAGAGATTCATAATATCGCCTCTTCTTTATCCGAAACAACTTCGCTAGACGTTTGCCTTCAGGCTTTACGATCAGGCTACTTCAATCGTTACTTTAGTCGCGCCGCCTGATAAGGTGCGAAGCAGGGGCTGAGAGGTTGCTGAGAGAGCGCGGGCCGCGTGGATGTGGCCGGCCGCTCGGCGAAGGCCGCGTGGATGTGGCCGGCCTCTCAGGAACTGCTCAGTTTCCGCACAGCCAGAATTCAGCCCCGCCGGCTAACCTCGATCAGGCAAGGCCACGAACCGCCACAAAGCACCCAAGGGGTAATTCATCCGGCGGATTGGACCAGGAGCGAGGCGAGCACATGAGAAAGCACCCATTCCAGCTGCCTTTGTTGGCGACATTATTATGCGTGATGGCTCTGACCTCCGCGCTGCCGGCTTATGCAACCGCCGAGCCCAGCGCGATCGTCACCAGTGCCACCCTGAACGTGCGCGGCGGGCCCGGCACCGGCTACCCGGTGCTCAGCGTGGCCCACGCTGGCCAGGGCTTCACCATCACGGGGCGCACTGCAGACGGCTGGCTGCGGGTCGGCCTGGCCAGCGGAAGCTCGGGCTGGGTCAGCAGCGACTATGTCGTCACGATCGGGGACCTGAACAGCGTCCTCGAGGTGAGCTCTGCTGCCGCCGATCCCTTGACCAGCGGCAGCACGTCTCAAACGAGCAGCCACGCCATCGTATTTCAGGTCAGCAGCGGCGGCCCAATCTATGTGGTGAACCCCGACGGGACGGGCCTGCGTTATCTGACGACTGGCATGGACCCGGCTCTCTCTCCTGACGGCGAATGGGTGGCCTTTACGCGCTGGGACGGGCAACAGACCGCCATCACCGGCACCCTCTGGGTGATCAAGATAGATGGCAGCAGCCAGCGCAAGGTGATGACCGGCGCACTCCAGCCGAAGTCGCCCACCTGGTCCGCCGACGGCACCCAGATCGTGATCGACATGCAGGCAGGCGGGACGAGCGGCACGACCTACATGTGTTCCACCGGTCCTGGCCAGCCGATGCAGGAGTCACCCACGCCCATCTCCGGCGAGATGTGCATGCCGCGGCCTGCTGACCCGCACTGGGCGTTGCGCTTGGTGAATGTGGCCACCGGCTCGTACCAGGACCTGCCCCACGAGGCACACTCTTTCGCGCCGTCGTGGAATCCGGCCAAGTCCTGGCAGGTCGTCTTTCGGGGCGACCAGGGCCTCGAAGAGCCTCGATCTTACCCGGATGACGACCTGGGTGCTCTCGGCCAACGCCAGCTATCGGGGGCCTGTCTTCTCACCCGATGGGACGAAGATCGCCGTCACCTACTTGCAGAACGACCACTGGGAAGTGCATGTCATCAACGCTGACGGCAGCAACGAGATACGGCTTACTGAGACACCGCTGACGATGCTGATGGATACGGCGCTGAACGGCAGCGATCCCAAGTCCTGGGATAATGCGGCGCCCGCCTGGTCACCCGATGGCTCGCAGATCGCCTATATAACCAACCGCAGCGGCTCATACGAGATCTGGGTGATGAACGCGGATGGCAGCGATCAGCACGTCTTGCTATCGGCAACAGCCCTGGCCGGCCTGAACATCAAGTACGAAGGCAACGACGAACGCGTCATCTCCTGGCGGTAGTTTAGCCATTAAGAGAAGACCTTTCCTGAACCAGAGGAGCATCCATGAACAAGGCAAAACGTTTGAGGGCAGTCATCATGGTGGTGGTCGTGGCAGCAGTCGCAGTGGGGCTGTACCTGCACTTTCGGCCCGGCAGCAGCGTGGCCGCGACGAACCTGAACACAACGACCGTGCAGAACACCTCGTTGGCAGAGACCGTCGAGCGCGGCGGGCAACATCAAGTCGCACCGGACGGCCGATCTTGCCTTCGGCGAGAGCGGCACCGTCACAAAGGTCAATGTGCAGCTGGGCGACCATGTGAAGAGCGGGGAGGTGCTGGGGCAGATCGATACCAGCAACCTCGACCTGGCCCTGCGCACGGCACAGGTCACCCTGAAGAACGCCCAGGACGCGCTCGCCGAGGCCAAGGCGCCTTACACGAGCGAGGATATCGACAACGCCAAGGCCGCGCTGGCCTCGGCGCAGGCTGCCTATGACAAGGTCGTCGCCGGAGCCAGCCAGGCCGAGCTGGCAGCCGCTCAGGCCTCGGTGGACAGCGCCCAGGCGGCCTACGATGCCGCGGTCAAATCGGCCAGCACCTCCGACAGCTCGCTGATCGAGGCCGCCGCGACGCTGGACAAGGACCGGATCGCCGTGCAGCAGGCGCAAAGCGCCTATGATCTGGTGTCGTGGCGTGGCAACTCGGCATCGTCCGGGGAGGCCGCGACCCTGCAGAGCGATACCATCGAATACAACTCCGCCAAGGCAGCTTACGATGCACTGGCCACGACCACACCCACCAGCGAAAGCTCATCCATCGCCTCGGCGTTCGCCACCCTGGAGTCGGCCAAGGCCAGCCTCGACACACTCCAAAACCAGGTCAGCCAGGCCGACCTGACGTCGGCGCAGTCAACTCTAACTCAGGTCAAGAACACGCTGGCCAAGGAACTGGCGGGCCCAACCAAGACGGCGCTGGACGAGGCGGAAAACACCGTGGAGTCGGCGCAGATCGCCCTGGACCAGGCCAAGATCAACCTGCAAGAGGCGCAGGTCCTGGCGCCCTTCGATGGCGTAGTCACCGCGGTCAACGTCACGCAAGACGAGACAGTCAGCGGAACGGCCTTCTCCATCGCCGACCTGGATCATCTGGAGGTCACCGTCAACATGGACGAGGTCGATGTGGACGAGGTGCAGGTAGGGCAGCCGGTCTCCATCACGCTGGACGCTGTGCCCGACCTGACGCTGGGTGGCAGCGTCACAAAGATCGCCCCGGCGGGCACAACCAGCAGCGGCGTGGTCAGCTACCCCGTCACCGTGGCCTTGACGAACACAAATGACTCGTCCATGGACGGCGTAAAGACCGGCATGACGACCGAGCTCAGCATCATCGTTGCCCAGCGCACGAACGTGCTGGCGGTGCCCAACAAGGCCGTCAAGACCATGGGCAACGAGAAGTACGTCACCGCGCTGTACAAGGGGCAACAGATCGGCGTCCCCGTCCAGACCGGGCTGACCAACGACTCGATGACCAAGATCACCAGCGGGCTCAAGGCGGGCGATGTGGTCCTCGTCTCCTCGAGCGCAGCCAAATCCACTACCAGCGAGGGCGCCGGAGGTGGCATGGGCGGCATGGGCATGCCCGGCATGGGCGGCCCTCCCGGGCCGTGAGGCAGTAGGTCCACACGGGACGGCGATCCCCATCCGGTGGCCCGGATGGGGATCGCCATTTACTGTCATTACTGAGTCATGCGGCCGGCGTTGCTCCTTGGTCAGGCCTCGCGGCCCCGCCAACGCCGGGGACCTGCAGAGCCACGTGCAGCTGGGTGAGGGTGGGGGAGGAGCGAGCTTCGGCGTGATGCCCTGTCAGGACCGGCCTGGCTGCGGTTAGCGCTCAGCCCCTTGGCCGCGCTACCCAGGCGTGCGAGTGCCGGCGAACGGGAGAAGCGCGTGAGCTCCGCCCTTCGCCCGCGGGGAGAGATGAACCACTTAGCGCCGCATTTACTCTGCCGCCTGGGGCAGCGTCACGATGAAGCGGGTACCGTAACCGGATTCGCTGTGCACCTCGATGGTGCCGTCCTGTGCCTCTACCAGTTCCTTGGCGATGGCGAGCCCCAACCCGGTCCCCGGGCCCCGCCGCGACACCTCACCGCGATAGAAACGTTCGAAGATGTGCGGCAGCGCCTCGGGCAGGATGCCCGGCCCGCTATCGCTCACTGAGATCACGGCGCAGCCGTCGAGCAGCTGCGCCGTGACATCGATGGCCGTGCCGAAGGGCGTGTGGACGTGCGCGTTCTCGAGCAGGATCAGCAGCACCTGCTTGAGGGCATCTCGATCTCCGCAAACCATCACATCGGGCGGAGGCCCGCAGGTGATCTTGTTGTGAGGCGCCAATAGCTTCCCCTGGCGGCAGATGTCTTCGAGCAGCGGCGTGAGCGACAGCGGCTCGCGGCGCAGGGCCTGGCCGGCATCTGCGCGCGCGAGAACCAATAACTGGTTCACCAGCCGGATCAGCCGCTCCACCTCTTCCGTGGTGTCCGCCAGGATCTCGCGGCGCTCGACGGGGTCGATGGGCGGCTCGCGGCGCAGTAACTCCATGTTGCCCCTGACCGTGGTCAGGGGCGTTCGCAATTCGTGCGATGCGTCGGCCACAAAACGGCGCTGCGAAGCCAGGGCGCCCTCGAGCTGGCGATAAGCAGCTTCGAGCTCGGCCAGCATGTCGTTGAAGGTGAGAGCCAGCTGGCCGACCTCGTCGATCGGCCCGGTATGCCGCACGCGGTGGCTGAAATCGTGCTCCGCGCCGATAGCCCGCGCCGTTTGCGTGATGCGGCCGATGGGGCCAAGCGCCATGCCGGCCAGCACCCAACCCATCGCAAACGCAGCCAGGATTGCCAGGCTGCTGCCGATCATCAGGATCAGGCGCAGAGTACTTTGCGATTGCTGCGTTTCGCCGATCGGGAAGGCCACCTGCACAATCTGGTGGCTGCCCTCCGGCCCCATGAATGGCTGGCTGTAGACCAGCAAGGGCTGGCCGTCAACCTGCGCCGTCTCGAACCACCCCGATCCCTTCTGCGCGCTTTGCAGCCCTTTTTGGCTGAGCGGCAGGCTGGTCCCACTGAGGTCGAAGCTCCGCGCCAGGACGGTGCCGGTCATGCCGCGGGTCTGCAGCCAGCGGCCCGGCAGCACCCCGTTCGGCAGGCTGGGGCCCGGCGGCCCCTGATCCTCGGGGCCGGGCTCGCCCCGTTGAGAGACGGCAAAGGCGGTGGCCTGCCGTATCAGATCCCGTTCGATCCCGCCGTAGGTCGAATCCGTCTGGGTGGCATACAGGATCACGCTGAAGGCAATCAGGGTGAAGGCCAGGATCGCGCTGTAAAGCAGGGTCAGGCGCAGCCGGATCGACATCGTATCACCAGTGCAGGGCCTTCCCGGTCCGCCCTCCGAAGGGGGATTGAGGCGAGGTCCCCGCCGGGGGCAAGCCTTCGATCATTGAGGGCATTTCCTACTCTTCGCGCAACACGTAACCTACACCACGAACCGTCTGGATCAGGCGTGGCTCGCCGCCGGCCTCGGTTTTCTTGCGCAAGTAGCCCACATAGACTTCGAGGACGTTGTCATCCCCGCCAAAGTCGTAGCCCCACACTTCCTGCAAGATCTGTTCCCGGCTCAGCACCTGGCGCGGGTGGCGCAGCAGGAAGCGCAGCAAATCATATTCTTTGGAAGTCAGATCGATCGCGCGCCTTCCGCGCCACGTCTCCCGGGTCACCGGGTCGAGGCGAAGATCGGCGTACTCGAGCGCCTCATCGGTCAACGTCACGGAAGGGCGCCGCAGCAGGGCGTGGATGCGCGCCAGCAGCTCGGCGGGGGCAAACGGCTTGATCAGGTAATCGTCGGCCCCGTTTTCCAGGCCTTCCACCCGGTTCTCCACGGCATCGCGGGCGGTCAGCATGAGGACAAGCGTCTTATCGCCCGCAGTGCGCATCCGCTGCAAGACTTCCAGCCCATCGAACCCCGGCAATAACCAATCGAGCACAACGACATCGGGGCGATGCGCCTGCACCGCAGAAAGCGCCTCGTTGCCGTCGCTCGCGCTGAGGACATGGAAACCCTCGTAGGCCAGCGTGCGCTGAAGCATTTTCAGCAATTTAGGATCATCGTCAACTATCAGAACCGTCGCCATGCCGCATCCCCCGCTTCGATTATTATAGCACTATGTTCCTGAGACGGAATTGAGCCGCTCCTGAGCCTATGCTGAGAGCCGGGCGCGCTCGATCCCCTGCCCTCAGGCGAGGAAGGCGCGCAGCGCCAGATTAACGGCGCGGGGCTGTTCCAGCGGCGTCAGGTGGGCCGCGCGCCGGATCACGACGAGCTGGGCGCCGGGCATGGCCGCGGCCATGCCTTGCCGCGACCGAAAGCGGCGCGAGCCGATCCTCAGCGCCGGCCATCACCAGGGCGGGCACGGTGATAGTGGACAGAGTGGGCCGGCTATCCGGCCGGTCGCGCAGACCTTGCAGCGTGGCGACGAGCCCGGGGCCGGGCCACGCGGCCATCATGGCAAAGGTCCGGGTCGCCACGCGCGCGTTCTGCAGGCTGCCCGCGGCCAGGAGGAGCTGCGTCTGTTCGCGGGCAAAGGCCTCAACGCCCTCGGCCGACACCCTGGCGATTGTGGCCTCCCGGTTAGCCCGCGCTTCAGGGCCATCTGGCTCGGCCCACGTGTTGAGCAAGGCCAGCGACCCCACACGCTCGGGGTAGCGCCGCCAGAAGGCGAACGCCACGTAGCCACCCATGCTCAGGCCGCCGATGACCACGCGCCGGATGCCAAGGTGGTCGAGCAGCCCGACCAGATCGTCAGCGTGCTGGTCCATGCTGTACGGGCCGGCGGGAACATCCGAGCCTCCGGCCCCACGCAGAATCCGGTGCGACCACGCGCACCACCTCGGAAAGCCGGGCAAGTTGCGAATCCCAAAGATGCCGATCCAGAGGGAAGCCGTGGACCAGCAGCAAGGCCTTCGCGTGGCTCCGGCCGCGGTCACTGTAAGCCAGCCTGACGCCGTTCACTGTGGCGTACATACCGTGCTCCTCTATGCTGAACGCTCGCGCGAGTTCCCGGTTTGGCAGTGATCCCCTTCTATCATACAATCCCGCACGATGAATGCAAGACCGCTCCTCAGGAAGCTGCCGGCAAAGCGTGAGGCCCTGGCGGTTCCCGGAAGCTTTGTCACCATGTTCCTCATGGGAGCAACGGTTTCCTTGCTGGGCCCAAGCCTGCCGGACATCGCCCGGCGCACCGGCGTAACGTTGGGGGAGACGGGCATCCTCTTCACGCTGTTCGGTGCCGGCTCGCTGGCAGCCACCCTTCTGATGGCCGGGCTGGTCAACCGCCCGGCGCGGCGGTTACTGTTGATCGGTGGCTCGGCCATGCTGGCCGGCATGCTTTGGCTGGCAGCGGGCGCCACGACGCTGGGCTGGCTCGGGGCCGCGTTGGCGCTGGCCGGCTTTGGGATGAGCACCGCCTGTATCGCGCCCAACGTCATCTTGATCGAGGTCTACCGTTCACGGGCACCCTCGGCGTTGAATGCCCTGCACATGGTGGCAGGAATCGGCGCTTTCCTGAGCCCGCTGGCCATCGGCTTTATCGGACAGCGAGGCGGCGATTATCGCGCCGTTTTCCTTGTGCTGGCGGCCCTGGAAGGTCTGGTCGCCATCCTGTGGGCTACGGCGCGGCTGCCAGGGCCACGGGTTGAAGTCGCTGCGCCGGCACTGCCGCTGGCCGCGCTCCGCCCGCTGCTGATCTTTCTGGTCCTTGCATTGCTCTACGACGGCTGTGAGCAGGCCTTCGGCGCCTGGCTGTTCGCCTATGCCCGCCAGCCGGGCGCGCTCGATGTGGCGGCAGCAGGTGCTACGGCGTCGTTGTTCTGGCTGGCCATGATCGCGGGCCGGCTGCTTGCCACCCAAACCCTGCGGCGGGCCGGCACCCTGGCACTGCTCGTCGCCAGCGTGTGCCTTGGCGGGGCGGGAGTGGCCTTCGTGGCCCTGGCCGGGCCCAGGCATGATCTCCTATGGGCCGCCACGGCGCTCACAGGCCTCGCGTTCGGGCCGATCTTCCCCACGACGCTGGCAGCAGGGGCGCAGGTCATGCCAGAGCGCGCCGGGATCTCCAGCAGCCTGTTGATCGCCAGCGCTTCCGCCGGCACCATGATCCTGCCATGGGCCACCGGGACCCTCATCCCCACCCTCGGCGTTACGGCCAGCATCGCGGCGGTCGACGCGCCGTTGGCTTTGATGCTGGCCTGCCTCGCTATCCTGCACCTACGTAGCCGTTCGGCCAAATGCGCACCAGGCGGAAACAAAAAATAGGCATAAAGTACGCTTCCAAGCCACCAGGGACGCGGTCTACAATGTAAATGGGCCGTAAATATCGGCAACTTGGTGGAACCAGGTGCACGGATCAAGCGTTTAACCATGGGAAGGATATTTGAGGAAAGGTAGGAAAGGCCGCCATGCGTCTCCCGTTGATTATTGCAATCCTCCCGTTGTTGGCATGGACGCTGCTGCCGCAGCTCGATCGGTTCTCTGAAGCCGACCCGAACACCGACGGCTTCCACGCGTATCTCACTCGCCTGGCCCATTGGATGAACAATTAGCCCCTGGATGTGCATAGCTCACAGGGAGGGCGCCGAGGCGCCCTCCCTTTCTTT
>CAWEHT010000293.1:0-6584 GCA_963808455.1 uncultured Chloroflexia bacterium
TCCGCCCCGAGCGCACCGCTTCCAGCCCCAGGTCGCCCAGCGGCCTCATGCGCACGAACCACTGTGTGCTCACCATCGGCTCGACGATCTCGCCGCCGCGCTGCGAGCGCGGGACCACCGTCCGGTACGGTTCGGTCTTGATCGTCAGCCCCGCTGCCTCCATGTCGGCCCACAGGCGCTTGCGGGCCTCGAAGCGATCCAGGCCCGCATAAGGGCCGGCCGCCTCATTCGTCCGGGCGTTCTTGTCCAGCACGCTGATCACCGGCAGGCCGTGGCGCTGCCCGATGAGGAAGTCGTTAGGGTCGTGGCCCGGCGTGATCTTCAGCGCCCCCGTCCCGAAGGCCATGTCCACGTAGGTATCCTGGATGACCGGGATCGTGCGCCTGGTGATGGGCACCAGCGCCGTCTCGCCGATGAGATAGCGGTAGCGCTCGTCGTCGGGATGGACCGCCACCGCGGTATCGCCCAGGATGGTTTCCGGCCGCGTGGTGGCCACCGGTATGTAGCCCGTGGCCGGCCCGTCCGCCAGGTCCCTGCCGGCGAGGGGGTACTTGAAATAGTAGAGCGTGGCGTCCTCTTCGGTGTATTCCACCTCCAGGTCGCTAACGGCGGTCTGCAGGCCCGGCGACCAGTTCACCAGATACTCGCCGCGGTAGATGAGCCCCATGCGGTAGAGGCGCACGAACGCTTCGCGCACGGCGCGGCTCAGGCCCTCGTCGAGCGTAAACCGGGTGCGGTCCCAATCGCACGACGCGCCAAGGCGGCGCAGCTGCTTGATGATGTAATCGCCGAACTTCTCCTTCCACGCCCAGGTGCGGCGCAGGAACTCCTCGCGGCCGACCGCTTCCCGGCTGGTACCTTCGCTCCGCAGCATCTTTTCCACTTGCAGCTGCGTGGCGATGCCGGCGTGATCGTAGCCAGGCACCCACAGGGCGGCGCGCCCGCGCATCCGTTGGTAACGGATCATCAGATCTTCCAGCGTGACGAACATCGCGTGTCCCAGGTGCATCCCGCCGGTGATATTGGGAGGGGGGATAGAGATCACGAAAGGCTCGGCGTCCGGGCCGGCTACCTCCGGCTTGAAGAAGCCGGAGCTTTCCCACCATTCATAGATGCGCTTCTCAGAAGCGCCGGGATCGTAAGTCTTGGGCATCTCGAACTCAGGCATGGCTCCCATCTCCCCTTCCGGACAACAAAAGCGTCCTCCGTCACAAGGACGAAAGGACGCTTCCGCGGTACCACCTTGCTTGTTTGGATCCACGCCCCAGCGCAAACGGTAACCCCGTTGCGATACCGGGACGAGGCTTCTCACCACTCGAGGCTATAACGGGCCAACCCGTGACTGCCTACGATCCAGCGCAAACGAGCCTCGCCCTTGCGACGATTTCGGCAGCCCGACTCCCCGGCGACCTTCGGCAGCGCTCACGTTGGATGGGGGCTTCCACCCGCCGGCCCCCGCTCTCTGGCAACGGCCTCCTGCCTACTCCTCCGGTTCCAGGTCGTTGGTTCTTTGATTGGCGTCATTATATTTGGGCCGGTTGGGGCTGTCAAACACGAGGGGGCGAGGTCATTGCGTCTCGGTGACCGGCGTGGTGGTGGCAAGCCCGAGGTTCTGGGGCGTGAAGCGCCTTTCGACTTCTGGTATACTTACCCCAAGCGGCCAGGCGATGGCCCGCAGCAGGAGGGCCCGGCATGGCCGGCAGCTTGAAAGCGAGGTAAGACTAGGATGCGTAAGATTGCCCTCATCGCCGTGATCTTGCTGGCAGCCTCGTGTCACTCGGCGACCATGGCCCCGTCGTCGGGCGCTTACGGGGCGCCGGCGCCGGGCGCCGGCGGAGCCTCATCCAACGGCCCGGCGCTGGCCACGCAAATCGCCGCGAGCGCCGCGGCCGGCGCGCCCATCTTGCCCAACCCCTCCATGACCCCAGGCGATACCCTCGACGTTACGTCGGCGGATATCTGCCAGTCCGGCTATGCGCACAAGGTGCGCAACGTGCCTCAATCGGAGAAAGATCAGGCCTATCGCGAGTACGGCATCACCTCCCATAAGGCCGGCAGCTACGAAGTGGATCACCTCATCAGCCTCGAGCTGGGCGGGTCCAACTCGATCAAAAATCTCTGGCCCGAAACCTACCACGGTCCCTGGAACGCGCACATCAAGGACGCGCTGGAGAATAAGCTGCACGACCTGGTGTGCGGCGGCCAGCTGAGCCTGGCGGCCGCACAGCACGCCATCTCCACCAATTGGATCGCCGCCTACCAGCAGTACGTCAGCCAGACGCCGACGGTGGCCGGGCAGGAGTTCGGCGATCAGGTGCCCGGCAACACGCCGGACACGGATTCCGGTGCCACTTCTACTTCCATTCCCGCTCCTACGGCGGCCGCTCCCACGGCGGCCGCTCCGGCCGGCGGGCAGCTACAGCTGGTCAGCCTGACCTCGCCGGTGGCGCGCGGCTCGACGGCCACGCTGACGGTCCGGACAACGCCCGGCGCCCGGTGCTCGATCAGTGTTAAAGTATGCCACCGGCACCAGCCATGCCGCGGGCCTGAACCCGGAGGCCGCGGGAGGGGATGGCACGTGTTCCTGGTCCTGGAAAGTCAGCGAGGAAACCAATGCGGGGACGTGGAGTGTGACTGTGACCGCCGGCGGCGACAGCCAGACCTATCCTTTCGTGGTGCAGTAGCGGGGCGCAGCATGAGCGCTGAAAACGCCAGTTCGAAGGTTTCACCCTGCGTGTGGCTCAGCGCCCTGCCGATCAACACGGTAGCAAATTCAGGAGGGCAAGATGGCAAAGAAGGATAAGGACAAGGAGGACAGTGTTCGAGAGGAAGCAGCACCGGCAAGGAACAAGGACAAAGGCAAAGCCCGGTCCGGCGATCCTCCCGGGCACGTGGCGCCGGCCGCGGGGCTTGAGCAGCGCGGGGGCCGGCGCTTCCCACGTATCGGCGGGCCCCCAAAAGGGGGGGGCAGTCGCGGTAAGCCTGCCGGTGGCGGACCCGAGAGCTGTGGCCGACCTGCACGCCCCGCCCAAGAGGCTGAGCAAAAAGGAATATGAAGAGGAGCTGGCCAAGTTGTATGTCGAGCTGGTCAAGCTGCAGGAATGGGTCAAGTTCAAGGGCCTGAGGGTGGTCATCGTCTTCGAAGGGCGGGATGCGGCGGGCAAGGGCGGCACCATCAAGCGGATCACCGAGACCCTGAACCCCCGCTACGCCCGGGTGGTGGCGTTGGGCGTCCCCACGGAGCGTGAGAAGACGCAGTGGTATTTTCAGCGCTACGTCCCTCACCTGCCGGCGGCCGGCGAGATGGTGTTCTTCGACCGGAGCTGGTACAACCGCGCCGGCGTCGAACGCGTCATGGGCTTCTGCACCGAGGACGAGTATCGCGAGTTTCTCCGCTCGTGCCCCGAGTTCGAGCGCATGCTGGTCCGCTCCGGCATCATCCTGATCAAGTACTGGTTCTCGGTGAGCGACGAGGAACAGGAGCGCCGGTTCAAGGCCCGCATGGAAGACCCGACCAGGCGGTGGAAGCTCAGCCCGATGGATATGGAGTCGCGCAAGCGCTGGGTGGAATATTCCAAGGCCAAAGACGCCATGTTCGCTTCCACCGACATCAAACAAGCGCCGTGGTACGTGGTCAACGCCAGCGACAAACCTCGCGCCCGGCTCAACGTGATCAAGCACCTGTTGAGCCTGATCCCGTACGAGGACCTGACGCCAGAGCAGATCGAGCTCCCGCCACGGCAAGCGGACGGCGGCTACGTGCGCCCGCCGATCACCGACCAGACCTTCGTGCCCGAAGTGTATTAGGGAGCGCCCGGGCCACGACCATGACGGAACGGGAGGCTTGCTCCTGGCCCATCAGTTGAGTTTGGGCTGCCCGGGGGCGGCCGGCACGCGTTCGCATTGCAGCACTGAGCGTCTTTGGGATGTGCCGTCGCCATCCCCTTTCCCCTGGGCAGACTCGCCCTCCCGGCCAGGTTTGCGATGCTGGGTGCCCGGCATCCTGTGGCACGATAGGGCTCTTGGCTCCTGTGGCTCCTGATTGAGCCAGCGGACGCAAACGGGCTGGCTGAGGGCGGGCCGCGAGGTTGTCCCTGGCGTAGAAGGGGCAGCGCTCGGCCAGGACTTTGGCCACGGCGGCCCACTTGCCGGTCTTGATTATGGCGGGCTTGACGGGCTCGCTCGTGGCCAGCTCCTTGCCGCTGCCGGGAAGTGGCGCATGGGCGCCGTTGGTAGGCGGCTGGCTAACGACAGGCAGAGCGAACGGCGCTGGGGTCGGCTGCACGGATGTGGGATGAGCCTCAACGCCACCTGCAGGCTCGCCATAGTCTGGGCTGGATGCGGGTGGCTGGGTGGCCGTGGTGGGTTCAACCTGCGCCGTTACACCATCCGCAAGCCATTTGCGCAGGACGTCGGCCACTTCCTTGCCCGCCTTGTTCAGGACCATGTCCGTGAGGGCATGGCAGCGGCTCTTGCTCACCACAAAGTCGTGGTCCTGTGTGATGTCGGCAATGACAGCGAACCCGTACTCAATTTGATCCCTTTGAACCGGCGCCAAGCCGACCTTGCGAGGGTGATTCCTGCCATCGGCGCCGCGCTCGACCACGTACTCAGTCTTGACGCGCATGGTGGCAATCAGATGCAATCGTGCGGAGAGCACGCGATCTATCAGACTATTGTGCCTGGGGGATGCCTTGCGCCAGGCGCCGAAGTCGTCCCTCGAGGATGTGGCGGCTGCCACTCGGTCCTTGTACTCTAGCACGCCGTCCTTGCCGGCCCACGCGTGGCTCAAACTGTTGACGATGAGCACGTCGTAGCCTGCCCGCTCGGCCTCGTTGATAGCGGCGATGTAATTCTCGACGCTGAAAGAGTCCAGTTCCAGCACGTCGAAATCGAACTCGCCTGCGTAGAGGCTGGCGCTGCCGTGCCCGGTGTCGATGAGCGCAATCTTGCCGCCCGGCACGAGGTGCGAGGCAATCGCCAGCGCCGTCCACGTTTTGCCGGAGCCGGACGGCCCGATCAGAGCCATCCGCATCTTGGGTTCCCGTCTGCTTGCTTTCGCGAATGTCATTGGAGTTTTCCCTTCTTGTGAACGAGGTGGGCAGGTGGGCGGACTGGCCAACCGCCCGAGGATCAAGTGTGGCTAACAACGCAGGCTGCCGACCTTGGTCATCCAGCCCTGCTGCAGGCGCAACTGGACTGTGGCAGCCGCCATGCGGATCTCGCGCACCGTACCCCAGGGCTCGGACTGCGCGACGGCCCTGGCAGCCAGGCCATCCTGCGTGACCTGCTCCACCGCCAGGAACAGGCCGCGGTCGGAGCAATCCAGCACGTCCCCCGCAGCCAACCCATACAACCGATAGACAGGGCCAAGAGGTGGCGCCGCCTGGTTGGCGATGCCGCGCGGACGAGAGAGGGCCTGCCGGCGCTTATCCTCCGTTGCCAGCAATGCGGGTTCGCCCGGCGCCAGCTGGCCGCCGGCCGTACTTGCAGACTGGGCCCGGCTCAGTTCAGCGACGGTAATGCGATCTTTGCTGGCGTGCTCGGCCCGCACGCGGCGCGCCTCGTCGAACTGGCGGGTGCACTCGCTGGGTGACGTGCCGCAGAAGTGGCACCCCTCGGAATCGGTTAGCAGCCATTCCTGGCACTCGTTGTCCCACACGGGCTCACTTGCCTCGGGCAGGGGCACAGCGTTGACCGGGATGGGCCTGACCAGCTGCAGTTCCGCCCGCTTGGGAGGCGAGCCGGCCTGGCCGATAGGCACGGGCTCGAGGTCAGGTGCCTGCGGTCCGGCGTCCCTGAGCTTAAGGCTGGCGCCCAAGACGTGCTTGCAGACCCGCAGGCCGTGCAGCGTGGGCGGCTCGGTGCCCTCGGTCCGCTTCTCAAAGTCGGGGCACGTACAGCTGGCCGCCGTGAGCCTGCCCTCCGTGTCGAACTCGATGTGCACGGCATAGCCGTCGGGGCCGCGGCTGGCCGGCACGTAGTACCAGCCAGGGCCCATGTCCTGGATCGCGGCGCGGCCGATCTGCTGCGCGCGTTGCCAGCGCAGTGCCAACGGTGTGACGACTGCTATGGTGACCTCCTACGGTGTGGGTTCTCGACTGCTTTTCAGGACCTGAGAGACCTCGTGGGATATTTTGTTTGGCCTAAGCGCGCCAAGGCCGGGAGAGAGGGCGCCTGATCGGTCGCGACCTGTTTCTCTCCAATGGGGAGCAGACCTCGGGGGACATGAGCGCACCTTGAGCTCATGGCCAGACTGTGGGGAAGCTCCACCGCAGGGGGCGCAGAACTCGGAGGACGCGAGCGAGCGCACGCGAGGCCAGCTTGGGTTTCCCTCCTCATCGCGGAGGATTTGGGCTCTCGACCCGCCGCGCTTCAGATGAGACCCCCCATGTTCACTTTGCGCCGAGCGCGCGGCGGCGTGTACACGCGTCGCAAAATCTCAGGCTCGAAAAACCTGGCTTGCCGCAGGAAACTTACCAGAAACAGGTCTGTGGGTATCTGCAAGTATCGCGGAGCAGACCCTTCGCCTGCTACGTGGAGGTGATCGGCCTCGGTTTCGGTGAGGCGGGTCTGCATGCTAG
>CAWEHT010000294.1:0-7699 GCA_963808455.1 uncultured Chloroflexia bacterium
ACTAGCACCTGATGCTTGACTTGTCAACTATCTCTTTGACAAGTCAAACATCGCGCTGGCTCTTGACAACCTGCCCGGATAGGTATATGCTATCCTCAGACGTCTGAAGAGAAGCCACCGGGTCCCGATGGGTTAGTGGGGGCCTCACGGCGATCGGAGAGGCTCATAGCGGCTTCGATTCTGAATGTTCAGGCGTCATCGCCTAACCCGCATGCCGCTGTTCGCAGGAGAGCGCAGAGCATGCAATCAGCCAGGGCCTGTCTGCAAACGAGTTCGCAGCCCGGAGGGGGGAGCGCCCTTTGGTCCCCTGACGGCACGTTCACGCGGGCTGCTCCACCCGTCCCATCTCAGGCGCGGGCCGGTTCTGGGTGGGCTTCGCTGACACCTCGTGACACAGCTCTCCCCGTGACGGCCACTCAGAGTCCATCCGACAGACGTAGTAACCCCATCACAGCGGCTTCTGGTGCTCCGGCAGCGGGGCTCGTTGCCTGCGGCGCTGGGCTCCCCTGGGCCAACACGGCCGCGTGCCTGTTGCGTGATCCGTACGTCTGCCTCCGGATTGCCGGCCGCTTTTTTGCCGATCCGATCCGGCTGCCCTGCCGCCGCCGCGGCCCACCGCCATACAGCCCCTGCCTTTTCCCTGTTTGATAACTCACCTCGCGGCGCGAGGCCGGCGGACGCGACAGGCATCTCGCCACGCATGCCGCCCCCTCGAGCCGTCTGATGGCTTCGATTTGATCTTGGCTGGAGGGAACCTATGAGTACCAATACGGCTCAGGACGTATCCGAGTCGCTCCGTGAGGCCCTGCTGGCAGGGGACGAGGAGCGCGCGGTGGTGGCGACGCAGGCTGCCCTGGCGGCAGGCAGCGATCCGATCGGCTTGATCCAGGAAGTGGTCGTGCCCGCCCTCACCGAGGTGGGCCGCCGTTTTGAGGAGCTGGAGATTTTCTTGCCCGAGTTGATGGAAGCGGGCCTGGCGGGACGCGCCGTCTCTGACTTGCTCGAGGCTGAGCTGGCCAAGAAAGGCGGTTCGGTCCAGCCGGCCGGCGTGATCGTCATCGGCACCGTCAAGGGCGACATCCATGACATCGGCAAGAACATCGTGGCCAGCCTGTTCAAGGCACAGAACTTCAAAGTGATCGACCTGGGCAAGGACGTGCCGGCTACCCGGTTCCTCGAGGCAGCGGAAGAGAATCATGCCGACCTCATTGCTGCATCGGCGCTAATGAGCATCACCCGGGCCGGCTGCCGGGAGGTGGCCGATCTGTTGCGCTCGGTCAACATGAGCGATCGCTTCATCTATCTCGTGGGCGGGGGCTCGGTGGATGAGCCCTATGCAAATGCGATAGGCGCCTCGGGCTATGCCAAGACGGCGTCGGGCGCTGTGGAAGTTGCCAAGTCGCTGCTTGCCGCGGAAGGGGGCCTGACCATGTACGCCAACGAACGACTGATGGAGATCTTCAAGCGCTCGCGCGAAGGCCAATACATGAAAGAAGAAGAGTATGACCTGAAGCTGGCCAGGCGAGCGCGCCAGCTGGTCAAAGAATTCGGCATCAAATACAGCGCCGACAATGTTTGCCCGGCCGACGACATGATGGCCGATGCCGTCTGGCAGGCGGGCCTGCAGCTCTTCCTGGACTGCGGCGTCTACCACCTCAACACGCAGCGCGTGATCAAATTCGACCGCGGGGAAGTCCTCGACGCCCTGCGCCAGCTACCAGATGAGCTGCGCCTCGGCGAAGGCAAGGACATGTGCATCGTCCGCCACCGCGGCGTGGAGGACAAGGCCAACAAGAGTTTCAACCTGGCCGGCCCGGCCGGGCAGCCTTGTTCCGAGGATTACTATCTGCCGCTCCTCGTCAGCTATACGCAAGAGCCCTACGTGGACGCCATCGAGGCCGGCTGCACGCTGACGTACAACGGGATGGACATCCAGGCCGGGACGCTGATGGAAGTCAAGGCCGTGCAGCGTGATTCGGCCACAGCCCGAGAGGCGATCCGGCGGGCCGGCAAACCGGGTATGCACATCGGCGACTGCGCCACCGGCATGACGGTGATCGGCAAGATGGCCGCCAGCGACCCTGTTCACGGGCTGCGCCCATGCGATGGGCGGTTGGTGGCCCAGATGTGCGAGCTCAAGACGGATGACGACCAGCTCGCTCGCGTCGCCCACCTGCTGCAGTATGGCACCCACATCATCAATCTGATGACACCCCTGACCGGCGGCGTCGGGGGCGCCCCGGACAGCGTGTCGGTCGTGTCAACCGCCGAATTCCTGTTGGGCGTGGTCTGCTACCAGGCGTCGTATCACTACCAGAGCATCACGCACATCAAATGGACGAACAACTCGGACCCGTGGGGGATGTATGTGCTGGCGATGACCGGGCAGGCCATCGCTCGTAACAGCAAGATCATCTCCACTGACGATCCCTTCACGATGTGCGGGCCGGGCACGGACGAGCTGCTCTACGAGATGGCCGGTCATGCCATCATCGGCACGGTGTGCGGCTTCCACCAGCATGGCGTGGGCAGTTGCGGAGGCAACCTGGTCAACCACAACACAGGCCTGGAGGCGGGATTCCAGGGCGAGATCGCCCTGGCCACCCAGGCGGCGGGCATCACGCGGGAGCAGGCGGGCGACATCGGGCTCAAGCTGATGGCCAGGTACAAGGACACGTTCAAGGAGCCCAAGCGGGGCAAGTACTTCCATGAGGTGTACGACGTCAAGTCCGTCACACCAACCGAAGGAGTGGCAGGACTGCTACCGCAGGGTGAAGGAAGAGCTGACCCGGCTCGGGTTATGCTTCGGCAAGGGGCCCTGGGACTAGCATCCATTACGTGCTTACTGGTAGGATAGGCCGCGCCTTTCTCGGCGCGGCCTATCCCAGGCACTCGCTGGAGTGCAATGGGGGAGGAGCCTGGCCATGGCGATGTACATACCCGCAGCGATGACGTTGGAAGAGATGGGGCGCAGGATCAAAGAGTTCACACCGGACCCGCGCTACCCCCACGATCCCTATGTCATCATCGCCATCGAAGAGGCCTTAGCAGCTGCCAGGGACGGCAATTTCGGCGTGGGCGCCTGCCTGGTCGATCCCAGCGGCAGGCGATCGTGGAGCGCGGCCACAACCACGTCTTTCAACCTTATCCGCGGAGCGACCTGCACGCCGAAATGGACACCATGACGCGCTTCGAAGAGCGCCTCCGGCAGCCCATCAGCCTGCGTGACTATTCGCTGTTCACCTCGTTGGAACCCTGCCCGATGTGCCTGACGCGGCTGATCACGGCCGGTGTGGGACATGTCTACCACGCCGCGCCGGACCTGGACAGCGGCATGGTCTGCCGGTTGGAGCACCTGACGCCGGTGTGGGTCGAGTTGGCCAAGCGTCAGGAGTTTGCCCCGGCCAGAACGTCGCCGGCCTTGCAGGAGATGGCGAGCCAGGTCTTTCTCGTGACGGCCAACCGAAACACCGAGCAATTGAAGGCGCGCTAAGGCAATTGTGCCTGAGGCATGGCAATGCCGAGCCCGCAGGCAGCATCAGCGTGAGGGGGGAGGCCCACCAGCCCGCTCTGGCCCGCGGGCGCATCGCTCCGGAGCCACAGGCGTGGCTCCGGCTAGCCCTGGCACCATGGCGGGTGCCGGTCGAACTGATTCAAAGGCAAGGAGGAAAACATGTCCCGTTCGCGCTCACTCAAGGCCGTCGTGTTGATCGTTCTGATTGCAACCCTCGTCTCCTGCGCCCAGCCTGCGGCGCCGGCCGCGGCGCCCACGCAAGCTCCGCAACCCGCAGCCACTGCCCCTGTCAGCGCTGCGGCAACCCAGGTACCGGCGGCGTCCCAGGCAACTGCAGCCGGGCAGCCCCAGCTCGTCAACTTCGGCTACGTCGGCCCCGTGTCGGATGGCGGGTGGACGATGACGCATGACGACGCCCGCAAAGCGGTAGAACAGGCCTTCGCAGGCAAGATCAAGACCGCGTACGTCGAAAACATGCCCTACTCCGATGAGGCCAGCCGGGCGCTCGAACAGTTCATCAGCGACGGCGCCAAGATGATCTTCATCAACTCCGAGTACGCCGACTTCGTCTCCAAAGTGGCGGACAAGCACCCGGACGTGATCTTCCTCGAATGCGACGGCCATCGTATGGCGAAGAACGAGATCTGGTATTACGTGGCTCACTGGGATCCCACCTATCTCATCGGAATGGCCGCCGGCCTGATGACCAAGTCCAACCAGCTGGGCTACATCGGATCGTATCCGGTCCAGTCGGTCTATGCCAGCGTCGATTCGTTCGAGATGGGCGCGAGGTCCGTCAATCCCAAAGCCACGACCAAGGTAGTCCTGATCAACTCCTGGTTCGATCCGGCCAAGGCCAATCAGGCCGCCAACGCCCTGATCGATAGCGGTGCCGACTTCATCATGGACATCATGGACGAGACGTCAGCCTTGCAGGTGGAAGAAAAGCGCGGCGTCTGGGGCGCCACCTGGAACACCGACGAGCGCAAGGCCGCGCCCACCAAATACGTGAGCTCGGTGACGGTGGACTGGAAAGCCTTCTACACCAGCGAGATCCAGTCGTTCCTGAACGGCACATGGCAGGGCAATCGCTCCGTCATCCTGCCGCTCGGCAAGGGCGTCGACCGCGATGCCTGGGGCCCCAACGTGCCGGTGGATGTCCAACAGAAGGTGAACGCTGTACGGCAGCAGATGTTAGCCGGGACCTTCGATCCCTTTGTCGGCCCGATCAAGGACAATAAGGGGCAGGTGCGCGTGCCACAGGGCAAAACCCTCACTGACCAGGAGCTGTATATCTGGGACTGGTCAGTGGATGGCGTGAGCGGCCTGCCGAACTGAGCCATCAGCCCGAGGGCCTGGAGTATCTCCGGCGGTGATAGCACCGGAGATACTCCAGCATCGTGAAGGACTTGACCTCGAGGCGGCGATCGATGACGGTACTCCTATCTGAACTGGCGGCAGCCGGGACCGGGGACGCCACGCAGGCGGCTACGACCCTGGTGCAGATCCGCGGCATCTGGAAGCGCTTTCCAGGGGTCGTGGCCAACCGGGGCGTCAACCTGGACCTGCGCGCCGGCGAGGTGCACGCTCTTCTCGGCGAGAACGGCGCCGGCAAGTTGACTCTCATGCACATCCTGTCAGGCATGTACCGGCCGGATGCCGGGAGCATCCTGCTGGCAGGCCAGCCGATGGCTTTTCGCTCTCCGGCACAGGCCATCGAGGTGGGGATCGGGATGGTTCATCAGCACTTCCGGCTGGTGGAGACCCTGACGGCTGCCGAAAACATCCATCTCGGGTGGGAGCAGACGCCGTGGCATGCCTCCAGCCGGGCCCTCGCCGGGCGTGCCGAACGTATCTGCGCCGAAGCCGGCCTGCAGGTCGATCCGAGCGCCAAGATTTGGCAGCTCTCGACCGGCGAACAACAGCGGGTCGAGATTTTCCGCGTGTGCTCGCGAGGGGCGCGCGCGTCCTGATCCTCGACGAGCCGACCTCGGTTCTGACGCCGGCCGAGGCCGACGAGCTCTTTCGCGTGGCGCGCCGCCTGGCTGCCCAGGGACGCACGGTCGTCTTCATCAGCCACAAGCTCAATGAGGTCTTGGCCGTGTCCGACCGGATCACGGTGCTGCGCGGCGGCCGGGTCGTTGTAACCGTCTGACCCCGGAATGCGACCAACGAATCCTGGCGCGCCTCCTGATCGGCCAGGACGTAGTCTCGCGCCTGCTCAGAGGCGGGAAGCCGCCGGGCAAGCCGGTGCTGGAGATCGCGGGCGTCCACGCTCTGAGCGATCGCGGCCTGCCGGCCCTGGTGAATATCAGCCTCACCGTCCGCGAGGGTGAGATCCTGGGGATCGCCGGCGTCGCGGGCAACGGCCAGGCCGAGCTGGCGCAGGTTGTCACCGGGCTGCGGCCCGTCGAGCGCGGCAAGGTGACGGTCGATGGCCGCGACCTCACCGGCGCCGGGCCGTCACGATACCTCCGCGCCGGCGTGGGGCACATCCCCGAAGACCGGCTGGGTATGGGGCTGGTGGGTGCTCTCTCGGTGACGGACAACGCTATCTTGCGAGAATATCGTGATCCGCCGCTCGCACGGGGCACGCGCCTTGATTTGCGGGCCGCGGCCCGTCTTACCCGGCAGATCGTCGCGCGTGCAGCGGATGCGGACAGCCGATCCGCGCACGCCGGTGCGAAACCTTTCGGGTGGCAACCAGCAACGCCTCCTGGCCGGCCGCGGACCCGCGTCGCTTCGCGCCTGCTCGTCGCCGTGCACCCCACACAGGGCCTGGACATCGGGGCGACCAAGGAGTTGCGACACGTGCTCATGGAGCAGCGCAACGAGGGGCGAGGCGTGCTGCTGATCTCCGAAGACCTGGATGAAATCCTGATCATGTCCGACCGCATCGCGATCATGTACGGTGGTCGCATCGCCGGAGTGTTCGATACCAGCGCTGCGGACAGGGACTCGATCGGCTTGCTGATGGGCGGGGCCAGCCTGCCGGCTGGCGGCGCCAGGCCGCCCGCGGAGGAGGTGAAAGGGTGAGCACCGGTTCCCTGCCCAAGCCGGGCACCTCGTGGCGCATCCGCCGGCGCGCCGTGGCCTCCATCTGGGCCGGCATTCTGGCGCGGCTCGTCGCCGTGGCGTTGGCCCTGCTCCTGGTGGGCGTGATCCTCAACCTCATGGGCTTGCCGCCGCTGCTGCTCGGGGCCAAGGCGGTCAGGCAGACGCTGGGCACCGCGTATGGATTGCAGCAAGACCTCATCCTGGCAACTCCATTGGTGCTGACGGGCCTGGCGGTGGCGATAGGGATGCGGATGTCGCTGTGGAACATCGGGGCCGACGGACAGCTCTTCATGGGTGCGTTCGCGGCCACCGCCGTCGCGCTGAACCTGAGCGGGCCCACCCCTTTGATGCTCTGCGCCATGCTCCTTGCCGGCGCCGCCGGCGGCGCGCTCTGGATCCTGATCCCGGCGGTCGTGCGCGCGTACTGGAGCGTAAACGAGATCATCACCACGCTGCTGCTCAATTTCGTGGCCGTCCTGCTGGTCAACCACTTCTCCATGGGGCCCTGGCGCGATCAGGGGGCGGCCATCCTTTCGGCTACCCGCCGGCTACCCTATGATTTGCCAACCTTCGGCAACTCCGACGTGCATATCGGCATCGTGATCGCCATCCTCGCCGCCGCGCTGCTGGCCCTGGCCATCCAGAACACCGGCTGGGGTTACGAAGTCCGCATTGCCGGGGGCAGCCGCCGCACAGCGGAGTTCGCCGGCATGCCCGTGCTGCGCCGCATCCTTGTGGTCATGCTGATCTCGGGTGCGCTGGCCGGGATCGCCGGCATGATCGAAGTAGCCGGCACCGCCCATCGCCTTTCCGGCACCATCTCGAACGGTTATGGCTTCATGGGCATCATCGCCGCTGCGTTGGCCAACGCATCCCCGCTTGCCGTCCTGCCGGCGGGCTTTCTGTTGGCCGTGCTGCTCAATGCCGGCATCGTGCTCCAGACTTCGGGCCTCTCGGTCGATGCCATGCTGGCCATCAACGGCGTGATCTTGATCTTCGCGGCGCTGGGTGAGGTTGCCGCGGCCTACACCCTGGTCCGGGAGGCGCCCGAACGTCTGCCGGAGCCGGACGAGGTCCCGGTCGAGAGCGGCTGCGCCGACCGCGACACAGCCTTGCTGGCCGACGAGG
>CAWEHT010000295.1:0-6827 GCA_963808455.1 uncultured Chloroflexia bacterium
ACTAGTACATACGCAGAGAACATCTCCGGCAGCTACGTCTGTCATTCTGACCGCAGTGCAAAGCTCGGGTATGCAAGTCGGCCTGCGCCGCGGCGACCCGCCAGCGACGAAGTCCCCGCAGGGGGAGAATCCGTCTCTGTGCCACCGAAAGAGTCCCCTGTTTCTGCCCTAAGCAATAGGCGCCTTGAAATCGTAAATGCCATCATCGATGGCCCAGACGGCGCCACATCGCCGACAGGTCAGCGCGCTCTCCGCCTCCTGCCAGTCCTGGCCGCGGCACTGCGGGCACTGGAACAATATAGCCGGGGCGACTTGGGCGGTCCCTGGCAAACGGCAACGCAGGAAGATGCTCGGCGCCAGCTTACAAGCCGCGCCCGGCACCTGCAACACGGCATCGAGGGCACCCAGCACACCGGGCGGCAGGCAACGCTTGAGGGGCTCAACCCTGAAATGCGAGACGGCCCGCCCGGCTTCGATACGGAAACCGGCGCAGCCGCGAGCTCACGTGCCATCCAGCATGGATGGAAATCGTAGTTCAGGCGGGCGAACTCAAATGGTTGCTCGTCAAAGGGAGACCAGCGCTGGCGGCCCAGCCAGTAGCGGCCGATTGCTTTCAGATTCCGCTTGTTGGCGAACTCCAGGACGTAGGCTCCACCGGGGCGCAGACTTGCCGCCAGCCCACGGAGCGCATACTGCACGTCCGCAACGTGGTGCAGCACACGCACAGTCACGATGGTGTCGCAGGTGCCGGGTGCGATCGGCAGCCGGTAGAGGTCAGCAGCGACCAGGAGGATACTCGCGGAACGGCCGAGGCGAGCCTGGGCTTCGCGCAGCCCAGACTTAGCGTAGTCAAGCAGAACGATCTGCTCATACCCGTTGTAAAGGTCTGCAAGGCGCCCGTAGCCGGCACCGACCTCTAGCAGCCGGCGGCCACGTGGGGGAAGGAGGCGACGCAGAGCAATACGCTCCGCAAGATCCTCGTATTCCCGACCATGGCCCTCCCAAAAGTCGGCCCTGTAGCTGGTACCTTCGTAGCTGCAGATGGAGCGTCCGGTAAGGTGGACAGGCTCTGTCAACAACAACTCCTATGTTTCACGTGAAACACGCCCAAAGAGTCTCTCTTCCCGGCCGCCGCATATGGCCCAAGGCGTGCAGGGGCCATCTCGCCCCCGCACCCCACCCTCAGCACGACATCCCCGAAAGACGCGAAATGGGCGGTGGCTCTACCACCGCCCACTACGGCTCACCACGTTCCTATTATAACACAATTTGTCAACCCCCTCCGCGGAGGATGACCATAAAAGCCTGCATTAAAACGCCTCGCGCAGCCCCGGCCTCAGGCCGCCCCGCCAGGCCCTTTATGCCGATACACGATCCGCCCCTTCGTCAAATCGTAGGGCGACAACTCCACCCGCACCCGGTCACCCAGCAACACACGAATATAGTACTTCCGCATCCGCCCAGACAGATACGCCAACACCTCGTGCTCGTTGTCAAGCCTGACCCGGAAATTGGTGTTCGGCAAAGCCTCGACCACCTTCCCTTCCAGAATCAGCTTCTCATCTTGCTTAGCCAATTGCGCTCACCTCCAGGCACCTGGGGCAAATTCGGCCGCAGCCCGCCGCAGCAAAGCCAGTTGAATGTCCGACAGTACACCTCTCACAGCACCGAACAGGGATCAGGCCAACCTCGCCCAATCCCTGTTCATTTATGACCGCACCAATCGACCGACCATCAACCACCACGGATGACCGGCCTACCGGCTCGCGACTCACCTCGCCCGCCACGTGCACTGCCAGGACGCACAGCCCCAGAGCAGAGAGCCCACCACCTAACGCATGCTCTCGCGCCCCTCACGGCGGCGCTGTGCCTGTTCGCGCCTTCCGGATCGCCTTCTGCTTCTTGAGCCGCCTCAGCTCACTGGGCGGCGTGAACCAACGCTTCTTGCGCACGGTCGGCAGGATCCGCTCCTTCATCACTTCCTTACGAAAGCGCTTCAGCAAGGACTCCTGCGACTCGCCCGGCCGCAGCATCACGGTTGCCATCGGTACTCACCCCCCTTCTACCCCTAAGTGCGCCCCAGCCAAACCCAGGACTTCAAACCACTCGTCACACGCCCCACTCAAAACACAAGACCCCACCCCCAACGGTGAGGCCCCCCCCGCACGCCGCCGGCCAAAACAGCCAGGCAACCTACAGAAGTCCATCTTTCTTCAGGCCATTCGCGCTCCTGCGAGCGAAACGTGTACCAGCTGCCACCCAGTATAGTCCAATCCAAAGCCCCTGTCAAAACACCCCAGCCAAACCCTGCCCCTCGAGCCTGCATCTTCGCCACGAAACTATCCCGTGTTCCGCAGCCCCGCCGCGATCCCGTTGATGGTCAGGGCGACCACTTCCCGCAGCGTCTCGGCCGCCGGCCCTTCTACTTCCGGAAGGCCGCGCAGCCGTCGCAACATTTCTACCTGGATCGTGTTGAGCGGGTCGACGTAGGGATTACGGAGCTGCACGGAGCGCTGAATGACCGGGTCATAGTCGAGCAGCCGCTGGTGGCCACTCACGCCGAGCACCGCGGCGCACGTCCTCTCGTACTCGGCGCGGATTTGGCCGAAAATCCGCGCCCGCAACGCCACATCGGGCACCAGTTCGCTGTACAACGCCGCGATCTCGATATCCGCCTTCGACAAAGCCATCTCAGCGTTGTCAACCAGGACCCGAAAGAAGGGCCACTCGCCGTACATCTCGCGCAGCAGCGCCTGCGCCACATCGGCCTCCAGCCCGGCCCCCAGCCCATACCAGGCCGCCAGGTTGAAACGGCTCTGCATCCACGAAAAAACCCACGGGATCGCTCGCACCCGGCGCACGTCCAGCGCCCCGCCCTGGCGCGACGCCGGCCGCGAGGCCAGGTGCAGGCGGGCAATCTCATCGATTGGCGTGGCAGCCCGCCAGAACTCCATGAAGCCGGGCGTTTCGTAAACCAGTTCCCGGTACGCCTGCCAGGCCCTGGCCGCCATCACCTCCATCGCCCCTCGCCACTCCGCCCTCGCCACGCCCTCGAGGGGCACCGGCGACGACGCGAGCAACACGGCGGCCACCAGCTGTTCCATGTGCCGGTGGGCCAGGTCACGGTTCAGGTAACGCGCCACGATGATTTCACCCTGCTCGGTGAGCCGGAACCGCCCCCGCACCGTGCCGGGTGGCTGGGCACGCACCGCACGCGATTGGCGGGACCGCCGCCGCGCGCCACCGTGCCCCCCCGGCCATGGAATAGCGTCAGCCGGATGCCATGCTCGTCGCAGACGTTTGTGATCTCCTCCTGCGCCAGATACAGGGCCCAGTTCGCCGCCAGGTACCCGTTCTCCTTGTTGCTGTCCGAGTAACCGATCATCACCATCTGCCCATCACCGCTCGCGGAGATGCTCGCGATAACTCTTGACCGAGAAAAAGCTCGTCCAGCACACGCGGCGCGGCCCGCAAGTCGGCGTAGGTCTCGAACAGCGGCACGATTTGCAAGCCGTCAGCGCAGCCCGTCCAGCGGGCCAGAAGCAACACGCTCAGGGCATCGGCCGCGTCGTGGGCCATCGAGATGACGAACGGCCCGAGCAACTCCGACCCATACACGCAGCGCGCCCGGCCAATCAGCTCGAAGAGCGACCAGGTTGCCGCCGTGCCTGCCGTCACCCCCGCGTGGCGGGCCAGATCGGGGGCGGGGCGCCCCAGCAGGTTGAACCAGCACACCCCGCCGCGCTGCACCGCCGCTCCTCTCGAAATCCGGCATCAAATCCAACGCTCGCAATATCTCACCCACTGCCGAGCGCACACGACCGGAATCCTCCCGGATGTCCAGCCGGGCGGCGTGCAGCCCGAAGATCTGCACCTGGCGCCGCACGGTCTCCAGCTCATCGCTCGCGACGGCAGGCGGCAGGCTGCGCGCGACCTCCTTCAGGGGAGCCACCACCCCTTCGAGGGTCAGCCGCGCCGTGTGAGGCAGGCTCGAGAGCAGGTGCGCCGTCATGTCGTCGCGCGACGCCTCAGCCAACTCGGCCGTCAGCAGCGCCAGCGCCACCCGGTAAGGCTCTGTAGGATAGCGCTCCTCCAAATAGGCGACGTGCTCGGGCAGCGGGTGCCGGCTTGCCAGCCACTCCTGCAGCGCCGGCACTGGCGGGACCCGTCGTCCGCTGAAGCTCAGCCGGCGCGAAAGCTCGCCCAGCTCGCGCCGCAGATGCTCGACCGCCAACCCACGATGGAGCCGCAACGTCTCGGCCGTCACCTCTGCCGTCACGTACGGGTTGCCGTCGCGGTCGCCGCCGATCCACGACGCCAGCCGCAGCCACGGACGCTCCACCTTCACGCCGGGATAGTAGCGGGCCAGGGCCACGTCGAGGTCGGCGTAGAATCTCCGGGAGCACGTCCCAAAACACCTCCTCCACGAAGAACAGTCCGGAACGCACCTCGTCCGTCACCGAAGGGCTCACCGCGCGATCCCGCTCGGTCAGCCACAGGCCGGCAACCTCGGCATAGATAGCCCGGCGGGCCGCCGCTGGAGCTCGCGAGGCAAGGCATCCGGCCTGTTCAACAGCTGCACCTGGCCGGCGATACGCTGCAATTTCGACAGGATGGTCCGCCGCCGGGTTTCCGTCGGATGCGCCGTCAGCACCAGCTCGACGTCCAGGCCCTTCAACAATTCCGCCGCCTGCTCGCCTGTCACGCCGCGTTCCTTTAGCGTGGCAATGGCCTCGGCAATCGACTCACCGCGCTGGCGCAGGCCGCCCGGCGCCACTCCCCGCCTCGTGCTTCCGTAAGATCGCCACCCGGTGCTCGTCCTCGGCCAGGTTCACAAGGTCGAAGTAGACCGTAAAGGCCGACGCCACCGCGCGCGCCATCCCATCCGGCAACCCCGCCACTATGGAACGCAGTCGCCTGGCAGTCTGCTGGTCTCCAGCACGCCGCCCCTTGGCCAGGACGCGAATCTCTTCTTCCACCTCGAACACGCCCGGCGGTTCGAGATCGGAGATGACGTGGCCGAGAATATCGCCGAGCAAGTGAATCGCCGCCGACAGGCCGGCAGCCGGTGCTTCTCTTTGGCTCATCGGATCCCCCGAAAGACGCTGGAGATCGTCGCGCCCACTTCGCGGACCACCTACCCGGTCCGCCCCACAGCGTCGACCGGCAAGGCTATTCCATGTTGCAGCCGGCCTCCAGTGTGGCGATCGCAACGGGGGTAGCGCGTGCCGCTGGGACCAGCCGCCATCACAGGATGTACAGCATTCGACGACATAGACAGGGTCAGGCCCAAAAAACATCCTGTCTATCCGGCCTATCCTGTCCATCCTGTGCGAATTAGCCCGCCGGGGCGCGGCAACCGAGCTGGGTGGACGCAACTGAGCGTGCTGGCCTGGCGTGGCCCCGCAACATGATTTCGCCCTGGTCGACCGGCCCGACGCCTAGTCTTCCCCGGCCCAGCGCCCCATCAGCGTGAGGATAGTCCAGAGCAGGCCGAACAGCCCGGCACCGGCGAACAAGCAGAGCAGCCCGCCCAGCGCCGGCCCGCCGCCCGAAGATCAGGGCGATCAACGTGCCGCCCACGCCGACCAGAAAGACCACCACCGCTCGCGCCAGGGTGCTATCCATCCGCGCCGCATCGCCCGATAGTCGGTCGGGGAGCGCACCTTGGGCTTTTCCTCAGATTTCATGCCCATAATGATACCACAGCATCCGATCAGCGCACACGAGCCCGAGCACTGAAGGCGTCCCAAGTTGAGGGAACCGCCCTCCACGCGGTAGAATGCTCCCATGAGCGGCAAGCCCGCGGACCTCTTCGATGACCGGCGCAGCGATCTCACCAGGCGAGGCGCCCCTCGCCGCCCGCATGCGCCCGCGCACCCTCGACGAATTCGTCGGCCAGGAGCACATCGTCGGACAGGGACGCCTGTTGCGCCGCGCCATCCAGGCCGACCAGATCAGCTCGCTCATCTTCTTTGGCCCGCCCGGCACCGGAAAGACCACGCTGGCCCGCATCATCGCCAACAGGACCGCGCCCATTTCATCGCCCTCAACGCCGTGCTCGCCGGGGTGGCCGATATCCGGGCGGCCATCGCCGAGGCCCAGGAGCGCCGTGGCCTCCACGGCCAGCGCACGATCCTCTTCGTCGACGAGGTGCACCGTTTCAACAAGGCGCAGCAGGATGCTCTCCTGCCATGGGTCGAAAACGGCACGGTCGTCCTCATCGGCGCCACCACCAAGAATCCCTATTTCGAGGTCAACAAGGCCCTGGTAAGCCGCAGCCGGATCTTCCAGTGAAGCCGCTCACGGAATCCGCCCTCTTCGCCATCGCCCGCCAGGCGCTCGCCGACCCCGAGCGCGGCTACGGCAGGCTGGCGGTGTCCGTCGATCCCGGCGCGCTGGCGCACCTCGTCGACGTGGCCAACGGCGATGCGCGCGGCGTCCTCAACGCCCTCGAGCTGGCCGTCGAGACCACCCCGCCCACGCCCGACGGCGCCATCCACATCACCCGCGAGGTCGCCGAAGAAAGCATCCAGCGCCGCGCCGTGCTATACGACAAAGAAGGCGACGTCCACTACGACACGATCAGCGCCTTCATCAAGAGCCTGCGCGGCTCGGATCCCGATGCCGCCCTCTACTGGATGGCTCGCATGATCTACGCGGGCGAAGACCCGCGCTTCATCTTCCGCCGCATGCTCATCCTCGCCGGCGAGGATGTCGGGCTGGCCGATCCCAACGCCATACGCGTCGTGATCGCCTGCGCGCAGGCTTTCGACTATGTCGGGCTGCCCGAGGGACGCTTTCACCTGGCCAAGGCCGCCCTATAT
>CAWEHT010000296.1:0-5669 GCA_963808455.1 uncultured Chloroflexia bacterium
CACTAGCTGCAGGTTGCGCAGCGCGACGGAAAGGAAAAGATCGTGGCACGCACGGCCGGGATTGGGAGTATAATATTCGCACCTCTGTCACATTCTTGGTCACAAGTTTGCCGTACCAAGAGACCCATGACCGCCGGGCTGTCGTGACAGTGCATCAGACGGGGTTCGGATCACGCCACCTCACTGGCCAGGGAACTTGGGCGCAGCCTGGCCGGCCTCTGGCGTTCGGCAGGTTGTCGATGCACAAAGTCCAGCTTAGTGTAGGGGGGGCGACGATGCCACACGACACGGGCAAGCTGTCTTGGAGCCTTGAGAAGGCAGCGAGATGGGAACTGAAGGATCGCCTTTTCACGGACGAGTCGTTCAGAAGGCGACCGTGGTTCCACTTGGTGGAGGCGTATATGCGCAAGCGAAACCGCGGACCCATCCGAATCATGGCATGCTTCGAGACTACCGTCGAGAGCTATAAGCCTGTTGACGTGCCTCTTATCGAGCGGCTCGTGAAACCAACAACGCTGGACTACAACGCTTACCTGCTGGGGATCAAGGGTACCGGGTTGTGGTCCGTCCTATATCCCACGATAGACCGGCGCTATGGGTTGGATGATCCGGAGGTAAAAGAGTATCGCGTTGTTGCAGCTACAAAGTTGGATTTTGACAGTCGGGGCTACCTCACCCGAGGCATACGGGAGGAGGCCTACAAGATATACAGGGTCGGAATCGACCCGATGTCATTGATCGGCGCCGACCGGTACTCCCCGACAGGATGCAGATCATATTCTGAAACGGAAGGACCGGCTGATGCCAGGTGCGGTCTGGCGGCACAATTTAGAAATGAAGGCACCGCAGAGCAATTTGCGCGTCAAATCAGCGCCATGATGGCTTCCTGCAATGGAAGCCGCGCACCAGGCTGATGCCAGGGGAAGAACCATTCCACAGCGGCAGCAATTTTCAATGTGCTCGGGGCGCTACCGAACAGGCCAGACACGAATGGCCCTGCACGGGGATCCATAGCCCGAACGAACGGGATACCCGCGCTTTATCCTGTCTATCCGGGCACATCCTGTACATCATAACCTGGAACGGTTACGATGCTTTCTTGTCGAACGTGATGAGCTCGACCGGGGCGCCATTATGAACGATCATGGCGCTGCGGGCACCCTCGGAAGGGGACCCTGGCGGGAAGATGACGTCTTTATCGCGAAGGGCTGCTTCGAGATCGTCAACTTCGAAGGCAACGTGAGGCACGGTCCGGATGAGCTCGGGCAAGGGGCTATCCGGCTCGAAGCGCATCCATTCGATGCCATATGGGCTGATGTCGAACCCCGAGACGTACATCTTGAACGGCACGATGTACTTCTCATCCGGGCGGGGCAGGGCGGTAGGTATGCCGATGTGATGATAGCGCCATCCGAACCGGGCTATGGCCATTGGCGGTTCGTCGTCACGCCGGCATACTGCCAGGCTGGTTCGATCCAGGAAGGGCGATATGTCAGCCATGTAAGCCTCCCGTGACGTTTGCCTGGTGCAAGGCAGCCTCCGAACCGATGAGTGGAACAGCTGGAGGGAAGTGGGTTTGGCTCCCCGAGATCGGCATCGATCATGGCCCTGATTTTGCCATGGAACTTGCACATCGACGCCTTGATCGTGGCGACCTGCCATCGGGGATCGCACGCGGGTTTGACAGGGTTTTCCAGATCGCTTACAGTGGCAGGCGTGCCAACCATTCATCGCGAGGGGCCGTATCGGTTTTTCTTCTACGCCGCCGACCGCGACGAACCGCCGCATGTGCATGTCGAGCGCGAGAACAGGACCGCCAAGTTCTGGCTCACGCCAGTTCGGTTGGAGCGTAGCGCCGGCTTTAGCCGTGGCGAGCTCAGCCGTATCCGGCGACTCGTGACGGCAAACCAGGCCAGTTTCATGAGAGGGTGGAGTGAGTACTTTACCGATTGAAATCCAGACGGCTAAAGCACAAACCGTAACCGTGACCGACGATTCGCTCACGGTCGATCTCGTGGACGGACGTACCCTTTCTGTGCCGCTGGTCTGGTATCCGCGCCTGGTACACGGCACGCCACAAGAACGGAATCATTGGCGGCTGATTGGCGATGGCGAAGGCATTCATTGGCCTGACCTGGATGAAGACTTGAGCATCGAAGGCCTGCTCCTGGGCCGGCCGTCGAGTGAAAGCCACCGGTCGTTCCAGCGCTGGTTGGACGAACGTGCGCATCGTAGCCAACAGCCGTCATAGTTTGGGGATCGATAGGATAGCGCTGCCGTCCATACCGTTCGACGAGCAGGGAGAAGAGCTCCAACTCCTCTTCTTCTGGTGAGCCGGGGTGGAGTCCATAAGTCCTGCCACGCAGGCCAGCGCCTCCTCATAGTCCAGTTCGTTCTTGATAACCCTTGGTCTCATCAGATCCTCTCCGCGTCGATCGCGCACCACGCGCGCAGGAACGAAAAACTGCCGCCGTGCGTCTTACAGGCAAGAGGGCCAGGCTTGCCGCCGGCCCTCGGCCAGGCCCGCCGTGTGCCGGTGGCCGGCCCCGCCCACGCCAGTAAGGAGAGACACGATGATCCGCCCACGGACCCCGCTGCCCATGAATACCTTGCTGTCCCCGGTCTTGCTGGTTTCCCTGCTCCTGATGAGCTGCGCGCCGAGCGCGGGGGAAGCCGCGCCGCCCTCTGCCCTGTCCGCCTCGCCCGGCGCCGCGCCGGCGCTCGCGGGGGCCGGGCCGGCCGTCGTAGATAACGCCGTGGCCCCGGCCGCCGGCACCGCCGCAATCGATCCTGGCGGGCGGGGCCAGGGGACCGGGCTGCGCCTCCGGATCAGCGAGGGCTCGGAGAACGCCCCGGCGGCCCAGCCCGCGCCGCTTGCGGCCGGCCAGCCGCTGTCGGATGCCGAGGCGCAGGAGGTCCTGGCCCGTTTGCCCGCTCTGCAACCCGGCGCGGCCGACCAGCAAAGCTTTGCCCTGCCCAAGAGCTCCCTGCCCCGCCTCGCGCCGGCAAGACCATCGAAACGACGTTCCCGCCGACGGGCACGGTCGCCGCGCCCGCCACCCCTGTTTCGGCTACCCTGCAGGTGCTGCGCTACTCGCCGGAAGGGGACGTGCCGCTGGCCCCCTACCTGAGCCTGACCTTCTCGCAGCCTATGGTAGCCGTCTCGTCGCAGGAAGCCCTGGCGCAGTGGGCCCTCCCGGTCCGCCTCAGCCCCCAGCCCGACGGCGCCTGGCGCTGGGTCGGGGCCCAGACGCTGCTGTTCGAGCCGTCGGGCCAGCACGAGCCTGCCCTGAGCGGAGCGAATGGGACTGCCCTGAGCGGAGCGAACGGGCCTGGCACGACGCGCCTGCCGATGGCCACCTTCTACACGGCCACCGTGCCGGCGGGGACCACTTCCGCGACCGGGGGGGTGCTGGCGGACGCGCTGACCTTCACCTTCGACACGCCGCCCCCGCAGCTGGAGGCTTCCTATCCGGGCGGCGGCCCGCAGCCCCTCGACCCGCTGATGTTCGCCGCCTTCGACCAGCGCGTCGATCCGGCTGCGGTGCTGGCCACCATGGCCGCCACGGCCGGCGGCTCAGCCTTCCCCCTGCGCCTGGCGACGCCGGCAGAGGTGAAGGCCGATGAGGCAGTCCAGCGCCTCGCCGATGCCGCGGGCGCAGGCCGCTGGCTGGCATTCAAGGCCGGCGGCCCCTTCCCGGGCGATCAGAAGGTCGAAGTCACGATCGGGCCCGGCACGCCCTCGGCCGAGGGGCCCCGGACGACCCAGACGACACAGAGCTTCGATTTCACCACCTATGGGCCGCTGCGCATCGTGGACTCCGGCTGCAATTGGAACAACGAGTGCCCGCCCTTCGCTCCCTGGTCCATCCGCTTCAGCAATCCGCTCGACCCCGCCGCCTTCGACGATTCGCTGGTAGGCATCGCCCCGGCGCTGCCCGGGGCCAATATCAACGTCTACGGCGATACCATCCAAATCCAGGGCCTCAGCCGGGGCCGCACGACCTACACGGTCACCGTGAAGAGCAGCCTCAAGGACCAGTTCGGCGGCACACTCGGCACGGACCAGAGCGTCACGTTCGCGGTCGGCTCGGCCCCGCAGGCCATCACGGCCCTCGGCTACGGCCTCATCGTCCTCGACCCGACGGCCAGCAAGCCCCAGCTGCCGGTATTCACGACGAACTTCGACCGGCTCGACGTCCGGGCCTTTGCCGTGACGCCCGGCGACTGGCCCGCCTATCTCACATGGCTCGGCACGCGGGGCCAGGACCCCTCCAGCCGCCCGGCGCCCCCGGGCAGGCAGGTCCTGTCCACGTCGATCGACGTTCAATCGGCGCCCGATCAGCTGATCGAGACGCCCGTCGACCTGAGCCCAGCCCTCACGAATGGCCTGGGCCAGCTCGTGGTGCTGATCGATCCTCAGCCGCAACGCGATCCGGACCAGCACCCGGCCGTCGAGGCCTGGGTTCAGTCGAGCCGCATCGGGCTCGACGCCTTCGTGGACGGCACCAAGATGCTGGCCTGGGCCAACTCGCTGGCCGACGGCGCGCCGCTCTCCGGCGTCGAGCTGAGCCTGCTGGGCACGCAGGTGAGCGGGGCGACCGGCGGCGAGGGGCTGGCAACCCTGCCCTTGCCGGATGCCGCGAATGCCGGGCTGCTGGTCGCGCAGAGCGGCGCCGACAACGCCATCCTGCCGCAGAGCCCTTATTGGGGCGGGGGCGACGGGTGGCGGCGGTCTGCCACACAGGACAGCCTGAGCTGGATGGTCTTTGACGATCGAGGGATGTACCGGCCCGGCGAGCAGGTCCACGTCAAGGGCTGGAACCGCCGCGTGGGCGCCGGCCCGGACGGCGACGTGGGCCCGCTGCAGGGTGAGGCCACCCGGCTGTCCTACCAGGTGGCCGATTTCAGGGCAACACCGTGCTGCAGGGCTCGGCTACCGTTAACGTGATGGGCGGCTTCGACACCTCGTTCACGCTGCCTGACGGCATGAACCCTGGGCTCGGCGTCCCTCCAGCTGACGGCCGAGGGGGGCGGCAGCGTGGACGGCCGGCGGTCTCAGCATGCGTCCAGGTGCAGGAGTTTCCGGCGGCCCGAGTTCGCGGTCTCTGCCGGCAGCAGCGAGGGCCCGCATTTCGTGGGCGATCGCAGCACGCGACTGCCAGCGCGGGTTATTACGCCGGCGGCGCCCTGCCCGACGCCGAGGTGGACTGGCAGGTGACGGCGTCGCCGGCCACCTTCAACCCGCCGGGCTGGGACGGCTTTACCTTCGGCACGTGGGTGCCCTGGTGGGGGCCTCTGGACACGAGCTCGACCGTCGCAGTGGCGAGGGGCGGCCCCATCTTGCCGGCGTCCTCGTCCGCCGTTGACCTTCACCGGGCGCACCGATGCCTTGGGCAGGCACCAGCTGCGCATCGACTTCGAGTCGCAGGACCCGCCCGCGCCGCGAGCGTCGTCGCCCAGGCCACGGTGATGGACGTCAATCGCCAGGCCTGGACGGCCGAGACGGACATCCTGGTCCATCCGGCGGACCTGTACGTCGGCCTGCGCAGCCCACGCTTGTTCGTCGAGCGGGGCCAGCCGCTGAACGTGGACGCCATCGTCGTCAACCTGGACGGCAAGGCCCAGGCCGGCCGCCAGGTCACCGTCACGGCCAGCCGGCTGGAGTG
>CAWEHT010000297.1:0-6100 GCA_963808455.1 uncultured Chloroflexia bacterium
ATGACGAGGAACAACAACATGGCCATTGCCCGTATTGCTCGGTCAAGGCTGTCCAGCGCATGTGCAGGGAAGGTCTTCGGTAGCAGCGTCTGTCATGCTGGCCGCAGTGCAGGGGTCGGGTGGACGAGACGACCAGCGCCGCGGCGGGACGCCAGCGACGAGGTCCCCGCAGGGGGAGCATCCGTCTTGGTGTCACCGAAGGGGCTCCCCGTTTCTGGGGTAGAAGGTCGGGCGCAGGCGCATGGTGGCCGGCCATGGTATAATCCCTCCGGCAAGGGGACAGGCGCCCACCGGATGGCGGGTGCGGTCGCCTTACTGTCCGAGGGCGAGGTGCCATGATCGTGTTGATGCTCGTTGTCGTCGTCGCAGCCGTCGCGGTTGCCGTCCTGGCGTATCGCTACTATGGGCTCAAGGTGCAGATGTTCAGCCGCGTCCAACAGGAAGTCGAGGCATGGCGCGAGCGCGACCTCGAACGGGTCCGTGAGGAGGCGAAGCGGATCGCCGGCGAGGAAGCGCTTTTGCAGTACAAGCAGTGGCAGTCTGACTATTCGCAGTCCATCCGCCAGGACGCCATCCAAAAAAGCCAGGCGGTGACCCTCGGCAAGGTCACCGAACACTTCGTTCCCTACCTGCCGGAATTCGGCTATAACCCAAAAGACGCCCGGTTTCTGGGCAGCCCCGTCAACTTCGTCGTGTTCGATGGGCTGGATGAGGGTGAGGTGAGGAGCATCGTCTTTATCGAAGTCAAGACGGGCAATTCGGCGCTCAGTCCCAGGGAGAGATACATCAGAGACGCCATCCGGCAAGACCGTGTTCAATGGGTGGAATTGCGCCCCCAATTGTAACGGCCTCGCACGGCAGGCCGGCCCGTGGGCGTGTCAATTCGCCAGGGCCATCCCTTAGCCTTCTAAACTGGTCGCGCCGTGAAAGTGCATGGCGCCTCGTCCGGGAGCGCCGGCATCTTGCCGGCTACGTCACCCGCCACCGGGGCCGTCACGGATGCCGGCGTTCCCAGGAGGAGACTCCGTCGGCAGCGGCGCGCAAATCCATTGTGCGACCAGCTTAGGATCGGCGCACCGGGCCGCTGCAACCGGGGCCGGAGGCCGTGGCTCGGCCTCCTGGCGGGGAGCGATCGTGGGCCGTGGTTGCCCCCGGCCGGTCCGCAACAGGCTGTTGACCTAGGCCAGGACTTAGTCTATAAGGAAGGTGATCCGATGCGTTTCCTGCTCCGCCTCGTCATCAACGCGATCGCCCTGTGGGTGGCGGTCCGCCTCGTCCAGAATGCGTACCCAGAGAGCATCGGCCTCACCGGTGGCTGGGTCAACCTGCTTCTGGTGGCGCTCGTCTTCGGCGTGCTGAACGCCGTCGTGCGCCCGATCCTCTTCGTGATGACCTGCCCGCTGCAGATCCTGACGTTAGGGCTGTTCACGCTGGTGTTGAACGCGATCGTTTTCTGGCTGACCAGCGTGGTTTCGCGAGCGTTGGGCCTCGGGTTTGCGGTTCATGGGTTCTGGCCGGCGCTGCTGGGCGCTCTGATCGTCAGCGTCGTGAGCATCGTGCTGTCGATCTTCGTGCGCGACGACCGCGAACCGCGCCGGCCGGCGAGGCGCTGAGGGAAGCCCGCAGCGTGTGGCACACGTTTCGCGCGGAGGGTGCCGGCCGGTGAGGCATAGAGGTCCGCGGGATCTCATGGAATTTCGCGGGGGACGCAGGCCGAGATCTGGAGGCTTCTGATGCATCCGCAAAACACGCGGCGCCTGACGGGCGCGTTTGGAGTGGCGGGCTTCGTCGTGTTTCTGGCGGCGCTCCCGCTCTATTTCGTGGGCCCACAGCCTGCGGCGCGGCTGGAGGACGCCGTCCGGTTCAGCGACTCCGTGACCAGGGCCAGCACCTCCATCCTGGCGCGCGTGGCCCTGGCCGACCCGCTCATCATGGCTTGCCTCCTGATCTTCCTGGCCGGGCTGCGCGCCCTGATCCGGCAGGCGCGGCCTGACACCGAATGGGTTTCAGATTTGGTTTTCGGGGCCGGCCTGGTCGTGATCGCGCTGGAGCTGGCCGGCGATGCGCTCCAGGGGGGCGCGGCACTGGACGTGTCTGCGGTGGCCGATCCGGCTGTGGTCAGAAGCCTCTGGGAGGGCAGCTTCGTTTTCTACGGCGCGATCGGGCTCATGATGTCGGCGCTGTTATTGGCCTCGGCGGGCTATGCCATATTGGCCACGGGTGCCCTGCCCAGGTGGACCGGCTGGGCGGCCTGCGCCGCCGCTCTCGTGAACCTGGCCGCCGTGCCCTCGATCTTTGGAGGGACCGACTTCACCGGCTTCTACACCGCGAGCGGCTACGTGACGTTCATCGCCCAGGGGGTGATGCTGATCTGGTTCATGATCGCCAGCGTCGCGCCGCTGGCCGTGAAATAAGAGGACAACTTGATCGGCGCCGCCGCGCAGCCAGGGGGCACGCGGCCGGGGCACGGGATCCTGCTGCGCCGAGCCCTTGACGCCCGTTCTGGCCTGATATATACTATGATATATATCAACCGCAGCGAGAGGTGCTATGCAGAAGGCCAAGCTGTTCACGAACGGGCGCAGTCAGGCAGTCAGATTGCCGAAGGAATTCCGGCTGCCAGGAAACGAGGTGTATGTTCGGAGAGAAGGCAACAATGTTGTGCTGATCCCGATCGACGATCCATGGCAATCCTTTGTTGACAACCTGGGAGCGGCCACGGACGATTTCATGCCAGAACGCGTAGCAGGGCGAGCAACAGCGCGCGAGGAGATATTTCCAGGCATGAGGTACATGCTGGATACCAACATGTGCATCTACCTCTTGAAGCGCCGGCCGATCGAGGCGTTGGTAGCCCGCTTTCGCTCTTATGCGGCGGGAGAGATCGCGGTCTCCACCATCACCCTGGCTGAACTGCGCGTTGGAGCAGCGCGGCAGCGCGGACCCGGCCAGGAACAACTCGGTGATCGACGGGCTCTTGCAACCACTGGCTGTGCTCGATTTCGGCCAGGCCGCGGCCGCCGCTTATGGTATCGTGAAGGCTGCCATGGTGGCGCGCGGGGCCACCATCGGCCCACTTGACTGGCTCATCGCGGGTCACGCTCTCAGCCAGGGCCTTGTGCTGGTGACGAGCAATTCCGGCGAATTCCAGCGTGTGCCGGGCCTGTCGATGGAAGACTGGACGAGAGCTTAGCCGGGTCCTACCGCACCTCCAGCCGCGCCGGCAGCTGCGCCAGGTCATCGGGCAGGCGCGCGCCGGCCGGGGACGCGGCGGGCAGCCTGGGCATCCCCGGCGCCGCCGGATCGTACCACCCCGTTGCGAGGGGATATGTGCCCGCCGGCAGGCCGGCAGGAATGGCCAGCTCCACGGGATCGACCACGACCTCGCCGGGCAGCCAGGAGGCCGTCGGGCAACCGCCCGAGCACGGCCGGCCATCGGCCTGGGCAACCGGCCTGCCATCCTGCCCCAGCACGTGCACGAAGCGCACCCAGTCGCCGGCAGGCGTGCCGAGCGCGCGCCAGGCGAGGGTGATCGTGACGCTTTGCCCGGCGCTCGCACGCACCGCTTGCGGCGATGCAAGCCCCAATAATCGGATCGCGCCGCCGAAAACGGCGTCGCCCTGCAGCGCCAGCGGCGGCGCGGTGAAGGCACGCCGCCGCCCGCTCACATCCACCTGCCCCAGCTCCACGCGGCCCCCGGCCCCCCCACCGATGGCCAGCCAGAGCGGATAGCTGCCCGGATCGAGATCGGCCGGCACGCGCAGGTCGAGCTGGGTGGCCTGAGGGAGCCGGAGCGGCGTGCCGGCGGACAGGTGGGCGGCGGCGCGGGCGTCTGTCTCGCCGAGGCCGGCCGTGATCGAGGGGGTTCGAACGCCGGCGGGGCCACCAGCTCCCAATAGACACGAACTGTCATCGTCTGGCCCGGGGCAACTGCGCCGGGCCACGGGTCCACGCCGAGCAGCTGCACCTGGGAAGACAGGGGCGACGCCATGGACCGCATGGCTGCGGGCAGCGGGCCGGCGGTCGCGGCGAAAGTCGTGCTGGCCTGCGCCAGGGGCGCGCTCAGGCGCGGCGTGCCGCTCGCGGGCACCAAAGGTTGCAAGCTCTGGGCGTCGTAGACCCGCACCTCGAGCCAAACGGGCCCAGCCGGCTGCGTGGCCGGCACTCCGACCAGATGATAGGTCTGCCAGGTCTGGGGCTGCCACGCCGCCTCTCGCTCCAGCGTCGCATCCAGCAGCGGCGACTCGCCTGAGGCCAGCCGGCGGCCGTTCGCATCCACCAGGTCCAGCACGGCCCGCTTGCCCTCGAGCTGCACGTCCGAGCGCCAGGTCAGGATGGCCCAGAAGGAAGTGCCGCCCGCGGCGGCCGTCCCGCTGCGGGCGGCGTTGGGATAGGCTGCCCCCCAGCGTGCCCCCGTCAGAGTCAGCCCACCCGCGAAGGCAGCGTTCACGCCGGCCCGTTGGCCGGCGGCCTGAAATACCGGCTGGGGGCCCAGCAAGTAGCTTTGAATGCTGTACCCGCGCTGCGTCTCGGTCCTGCGAGCTCGCCCTCGCGAGCCAGGTAGAACGGCAAGGTCCGCGTGGCGTCCGCGGAGGCGTAGGGCTCTTCATCCCACGCCACAGCCTTGACGGTGCCGCCGCCGTGCGTGCCCAGGTTGGCCGCCAACCAGCCTTCGATGGCGGCAGGTGAGGCTTGCAGGTGCAAGAGCGGCGCCCGGTCGAATGAATAGTCCAGTCCGGCCGCCAGGCCGTCCTCGATGGGCACGATGGCCGTCAGCCCGGAACCGCCCGTCCCGCCGGGGCCGTCCGGCCTGGAGGCATCGCGCGCCGGTGGCGGGCTGCCCTTCAGCGCGCGGTCTGCGGCCGACCAGACGTCGCCCTGGTACCAGGTGTACAGCCCGGCGTCCGTCGGCCACGTGTTGAAATAATCGATCCAGGTCGTGACCCCTTCCACGACCAGCAGGATGCCGAGGAACAGAGCCAGGCGCGGCAGCAGGGCCCGCGTGCCGGCCCATCCAATCGGCAGCCAGCGCGGCGGGCCAGCTGGCCAGGAGCAAGGCCGGGGGCAGGGCCGGCAGGAGGCGCGCGTAGTCCGGGTTGGCCCCGCCGCTCGCCGCGGCGGCACATATCGCCAGCCACCAGAGCAGCAAAGGCGCGGCGCGCGGCCTGCGCCTGCGCAGCCCATTCAGGGCGGCCAGCAATCCGCCTGCGAACAGTCCCGTCATGGCCAGCGAAAAGGGCGTCCGGCCCGGGATGTTGTAACGCGCCGTCGGGTCGCCCGCGAAACCGAAGAACGCTCCCAGCACGTCCAGCCCCTGTGCCAGCCGGAATGCCGCGCCCTGTGACGGGGCGCGGGCCTGCCCCGGCGCCTCGAGCGTGTCCCACAGAGAGAGGCCGTCTGATGGCGCGCCGGCGGCAGAAGCCTCCGCCGCCGAGGGGCCGTTGGCCGGCGCCGCGGCGTACCCTGGCGCCAGGAGCCGCGCGGCCGCGGCCGGAGTGAGGGCCAATACGAAGGCTAACAGGGCCCATGGGAGGCTGCCCTTGAGCGCCCGGCGTCCCGCCGCGGGCAGCAGCAGGAACAGTGCCGGCCAGAGGAGAAGGGTTGCGACCCCGGCCGGCCCGGCGGGCAACGCCAGGCCGGCGAGCGCGCCGAAGAAGAGGGCGCGGCGGCGGGTCGGGCGATGGTTCCAACTCAGCCACGCGGTGGCCGCCAAAGTCAGCAGGAGCGGCGCAAGGCCGGCCGGCAGCCCGATGCGGTTGAGGCTTTGGGCCCAAAAGCTGGTGGCCCATGTGCCGGCGGCCAGGGCGCCGGCCCACTGGCCCGCCCGTGGGTTATCGCGCCAGAGCGCCCGGGCCAAGAAATAGAGCGCCGGCACTTCCAGCGTGCCGAGCAGCGCCGAGGCGACCCTCACGGCGAACGGTTGGCCGTCCCAGGCGGCCACGAACGGCGCCGTCAGCCACGCGTACGCCCATCCCTGCCCCGTCGCCCCCGGATAGAGGGCCCCGAGTTGCCCGTGCAGGAGCCCGCGCGCTTGCAGCCCGAAGGCAGCTTCGCCGGACCACAGCCAGGGCGGCAGGCCCTCGATAGATCGGAGGTGGCA
>CAWEHT010000298.1:0-3558 GCA_963808455.1 uncultured Chloroflexia bacterium
ACTAGCATGTGGTCGTGCCCCAGGAACCGAAGGAAAAGGCCGTCTCAAACCCCAACTTGAAGATCACGGGGTTGTTCCGCATGGGCCAGGCCTTTCAAGACGCCCAGTTGGCAGACGTCGGCCTGAGCAGCGGGCTCTTCTATTTCGTTTCCGAGCTGGCCCAGCACGAGTGGATGACGATGTCGGAGTTGAGCGACGCCGTGGAGGTCGATAACGTGTACTGCACGCGCGCCATCGAGAGGCTCGTGGCGTTGGGCTATGTCAACAAAGGGCCGCACATCGGCGACGGGCGGGCCTATCGCGTGGCCCTGACGGCTGAAGGCAGGGCCGTGGTTGAACGTGTGTTTGCCGCCACGGAACTATGGGCAGAAGTTATCAATGCGGGGGTTTCGGCGGAAGACCTGGACGTGGCCAACCGTGTGATCGGCCGCTGGTACGCCAACGCCCGCCACTACCTCAACAACAAATCCAACGAGTGACACAGGGAAGACCGCCGGGAAGGGCGGTCGGCTGCAGGAGACGACATATGGCAAGCAACCCGTTTCCACACCTCGTAGAACGCTCTGAAACCGGGCCGTTCATCCGCGAGAAGGATTTTGACCTTCACCTTGCCAGGCAGGTGGCCGCGCTGGTAAGGCGGCACGGGCTGGTGTACAATCCCGACGTGCTGGTCCCCGCAGATGACGACATGGCCGACCGCCTCTATCAAGCCGGCCTGGAACTTTTCGTGCAGGTTGGCGTCTACAACCTGTCCACGGAGCGAAGGCTCCTCTTCACCCGGGAAGAGGTTGAAGAGGCCGTGCAGCATGCTCCCAGTAGCATCGTGCTCGGCACAGGCCGCGACGCCGTCGAGGAGCGCCATCGCAACGTCGAGGATAGCCGGCCCTGCATTATGATCAGCGGCCCCACCGGTACGCCGACCTCTGAGCGGTGTCATCCGCTGATCCTGCAGAGTTGCGCCCAGGAGCCCCTTATCCAGGGCGTCGGCAGTGGATCGGTAGCCACTTATATGGGCCGGCGCATCGTTCCGGGTTCGCCTACGGAGATCCTGGCCTCGCGGCGCGACGCGACCGTGGAACGCGAGGCCGTGAAAGCCGCCGGGCGGCCTGGAATGCACATCCACGACGTGTCCTGCCCGCTGACCTGCGCGGGCAAGATGGCCGCCATCGATCCAGAGTGCGGGATCAGGCCCTCCGATGCCTTGCTCGTCTCGCAGCTTCCCGAGCTCAAGACCGATTATGACCAGCTTTCGCGGGCAGCCTATCAGCAGCGCGCCGGCGTCCACATCGTCGATCTCATGACACCCCTGGTCGGGGGCCTCGGCGGCGGCGCGCCCGGCACGGCGGTAGTCACCGTGGCCAGCCACATCATGGGAGTCCTGTGCTACCAGGTCTCGCACCACTACATGGGGCACATGTCGCTCCAGTGGTCGCACAACACCGACCGGATGGGGCTGTGGATCCAGGCGATGGCCGGGCAGGCGCTGGCCCGCAACACCCCTCTGATCTCGCTCAACGACATCTATCCTCGCTCCGGGCTGGGCTGCGAGACGCTGCTCTGGGAGGTGGCGGCCGGAGCGGTGGTCGGCGCGGTCTGCGGGCTTAACCAGCATGGCGTGGGCTGCACCGGTGGGACAAGGAGCGACCAGACCAGTGGGCTGGAAGCGCGCTTTCAGGCCGAGGTCGCCCACGCCAGCCTGGGGCTGACCCGGAACGCGGCCAACGAGATTGTGTGCGACATGGTGCGCCGCTACGAGGGTGAGCTACCAAACCCTGACCCGGGCAAACCGTTCCCGGAGGTTTACAACGAAGACACGGTAGAGCCGAAAGAGGAATGGCTGGCGATCTACCATCACGTGCGGGACGCGCTCCGCCCGTACGGCTTGAATCTCGACCTGAGCGGGAAGAGGGCGAGCCATGGCGACAACCGTTGAGGTCTTCAGGCCGGCGATCGGCGAAGCCATCTGCCAGGGCGACGGGGATGAAGTCGAGCGACTCACGCGCCTGGCCCTGGACCAGGGAGCGGAGCCGCTCGACATCGTGCAGCAGATCCTGGTCCCCACTCTTACGGAGGTCGGGCGCCGGTTCCAGCTTTTCCAGATTTTCCTGCCGGAATTGATGATGGCCGGCGAGGCGGCACAGCGGGCGACCGCCCTAGTGGAGGCGGCGACGTTAGCGGCCGGCAAACCCTCCACGAGCTGTGGCACGGTGGTGATCGGCACCGTGGAAGGCGACGTACATGACATCGGCAAGAACATCGTGATCGCCCTGCTGAATGCCCACGGCTTTCGGGTCGTCGACCTCGGCCGCGAGGTCGCCGCCAGCCGCTTTCTGGATGCGGCGCTGCGCGAGCGGGCAGACATCGTGGCCCTATCGGCGCTCATGACCACGACGCTGCCGGCCCAGAAACGGACCGTGCAACTATTCGGCGAAGTGGGGCATCGAGGTCATTTCAAAATCATCGTGGGCGGCGGCGCCTCCAGCCAGGCCTGGGCAGAAGAGATCCGGGCCGACGGTTACGCTGAGGATGCCGCGGGTGCCGTACAGCTCTGCAAAACGCTGCTGGCCCTGGAGTGATTACCGATTAACCGAGAGTGAGGCGCTGCGCCGCAGGAAATGGCGATTGGCGCCATTTCCTGGGTTGTCTGCGCCGAAACCAAGCGTCTTTTTCTGCGCCTATTGACACTGGATGCGCCAGCGCCTTATAGTGGTTGCGCCCTGGAGGAGGTGTGATGCCCGTCGAGCTCGACGATCTTGACCTGGCCCTCCTGGCTGCTCTGGCAGGCAACCCCGCGCTGACGAACACCGAGTTGGCCACTCGCCTCTTCAGTACGGAATCCACGATTCGCCGCCGCCGGCGGGCGCTCGTCCGCGCCGGCGTCTACCGCGAGGGGATTATCATCGACCCCGGCGCCCTAGGCTACACCATTCTGGCCATGATCGCCTTGCAGGTGGACTACAGCCACCTGGCAGAGATCGAGGTAGCCCTGGCCAACCTGCAGGAACTGCGGTTCATCGGCCGGACGCTCGGGCGCTTTGATCTGCTGGCGGAGGGTTGGTTTCGCTCGTGTGAGGAGCTGCTGGATTTTGTCACCTACAAAGTAGGACGCATACCGGGCGTCATCCGCGCTGAAACCTTCGAGATGCTGAAGTGGATCAAAGCCACCTACGACTGGGCGCAAGGTTCAGGCGACGTCGTCCGGGTGATGGAACAGCGGCCTCACGCCGAAGCTGAGGAAGAGTGAACCATGAGAATGACAAGCAACTGGCTGGCGCTCATCGTCGAGCGCTCGGAAACCGGGCCATTCATGAAGGAGTCGGCCTTCGAGATGGCCGTGGCCCGGCATATTCCGAGCTAGTCGGGCGCTACGACATCAAGTTTGACCGCCGGCATGTGGTGCCGGCCGATGACGGCCTGGCCGAACGTGCTTACCGGGCCGGGATCGACCTCTTTGTCGATATGGGCGTATATAATCAGACCACCGAGCGCCGTGTCATCTTCACTTGCGCGAGGAAGTCGAGGACGCCATTGCTGCCCGCCTTCGGCGGTCACGCTCGG
>CAWEHT010000299.1:0-9236 GCA_963808455.1 uncultured Chloroflexia bacterium
CACTAGGGCACGGCCCGCCGGCGTTGCCGCCATGGTTGCGCCGCAATGGTGCTTCGTGGTGTGCTCGCTAAACATAACGCCAGGTTGCGTCAAACTGGTAACTGAGACCACACACCCGGACTGATGAAGGGCGTTACAATCGCCTTGCTGGGGCAAAGGACCTGCCCCGCATACCCTGTCAAAGGCGTCACGGCGGCTGGGCCACGCTCTTGCGCTGGCCGCCCAACGGATAGCCAGCCAGGCGGGGCGCGAGGCATGGCTGCCGCAAATCGGCAATAATGCTGCGCGTGCGGTACGGCGCAAGCACGCCAGCCGGGAAGGAGCATGTGCCTCATGGGTGCACAGGCTGAAGCGAAGCGGATACGGACTGATACCACCGACACAGAGATAGAACCGATGGAAGACATGCCCAACCGGTCGGCGGAGGCAGCCGATCAGCTCATTCTGCTCGGACGCGATCAGGGCTTCGTGACCTACGATGATGTCTTGAATGCGTTTCCAGAGGCTGAGAGCAATCTCGAACAGCTGGAAGACCTGTTCACGAATCTCTTCGAGCAGGGGATTGATGTCGGTCCGTTCCGGGAGGAAGAAGACACGGACGATACTAACGACGAGGATGAACCAGACCAGGACCAAGACGAACAGTTAGACCTTGACCTGGACCTGATCGATATCGACGACTCCATCAGTCTGTATCTGAAGGAAATCGGGCGCGTCCCATTGCTGACGGCTGAAGAAGAAGTGTCGCTGGCCAAACGCATGGAAAAAGGGCGTGAAGCGCGCCAGAGGCTTGCCCAAGGGATAGAAGAGCCGGACGAGCGGGACCATCTGCAGGCCACCATCCGTGACGGACAGGCCGCGCAGGAACATCTGATCAAGGCCAACTCTCGGCTGGTGGTCAGCGTCGCCAAGAAGTATGTGGGGCGCGGGGTGCCTTTCCTGGACCTGATCCAGGAAGGGAATATCGGGCTGATCCGCGCGGTCAAGAAGTTCGACTACCGCCGTGGGTACAAGTTCAGTACCTATGCAACGTGGTGGATCCGCCAGGCAGTCACCCGCGCTATTGCCGACCAGGGCCGGACGATCCGTGTGCCCGTCCATATGTACGAGCAGATCAATCGCCTGACGCGCACGACCCGCCAGCTTGTCCAGGAATTGGGCCGAGACCCGACGACAGAGGAGATCGCTGCCCGTCTGGGGGTGCCCCCTCGCAAGGTCGAGCAGATCATCCGCGTGTCGCAGCGGCCCCTGTCGCTCGAGATGCCGGTCGGCGAGGAGGAAGATAGCTATCTCGGCGATTTCATAGAGGACGCCGAAGCCGACAGCCCTACCGATTCGGCTTCACAGACCATGTTGCGCCAGGTGATCGATGAGATCTTCGAATCTCTGACCCCCCGCGAGGTGCGCATCCTGCAATTGCGTTTTGGCCTGGCGGATGGCTACTCTTACACCCTGGAGGAGGTCGGGAAGAAGTTCGGCGTCACGCGTGAGCGTATCCGCCAAATCGAGGCCCAGGCTCTGGGACGGCTGCGCCATCCCAGCCGCAGCCGCAAGCTTCGCGACTATTTGAGTTGAGGAGCAGACTGCGCTGCCGCTGACCTGGCCTGGAGGATCCGGCCGGAAGCGACCGCCGCCCCATGGGTACGCCAGCGCGTACCCATGGGGCGGCGATAGTTTGCGCCGCGGTTTTCCCCTCGTCAATACGGGCCACCCGCCGTCAGACCACGCCGGTCGCCGCGACGAGCTCGGCGCAGGCAGCTCCGGGATCCCTGAAGTGAACGGCTCGCATGCCAAGCCAGCGCGGCGGCCTCCACGTTGGCCAGGGAGTCGTCCACGAAGAGCGCTTCCGGGGCGGCCACACCGGCCCGCCCGAGCGCGATCTCGAAGATGCGAGCGTCAGGCTTCATCACGCCCTCTTCCGCCGAGATGGTGATGCTGTCGAAGCAGGCCGTGATGGCCAGCACTTCGTCCAACACTCTCCTCAGGCTGTCCGCCGCGTTGCTCAACAGCCCGACATGATACTGTGCCCGTAGGCGCCCGATATAGGCCATCAAGCTGCCATCCAGCTCGTCGGCTGCATAAAAGTCGCGGTGGAAGCCGGCCAGCCTCGTTTCGTCCAGGCCCAGGCGCCGGCCCACCCAATGCCAATGGTCGGCATCGCTCACCTGTCCGAGCTGGCAGTCGTAGTTGGTCTCGGCGCCAAACACGATGCCGGCCGCCTGGCCCGGCGTGAGGCCCAATTCCTGCTCCCACATCGCGCGGGGCCCGTCGCTCAATGTGCGGACCAGCACGCCACCGAAATCAAAGATCACGGCCTTGATGGACATATCGTCCTAATCTCAACACTCGCACGGGACGCGTGCGGTGATCTTGTCGCATACATCGAGGACCTCGTTCGCGATGTTGCCCCAACTGTACCGCTCGGCCCAGCGCCGGGCCTGCTCGCCCAATTGGTGCCGCAGGCCGCTGTACTTTAGGACCAATATCACCTTGCTCGCCAGCGCATCGGCATCGCCGTTGGGGACCAGGTAGCCGTTGAAGCCGTCGGCCACCGCGAAGGACAGGCCACCCACGTCAGAGGCGATCACCGGCGTGCCGCAGAGCCATAGCCTCGAGCGCCACCATCCCGAACGACTCGTAGTGCGACGGGACGACCACAGCCGACGCCGCGGAGTAATAGTAGACCAGGGTATCCTGATCCTTGGAGCCCAGGAAGGTCACCAGGTCACGGCCGATGCCCAGCGAATCGCACAGGCCCTGCAGCCTGGCGAGCTCGCCCTGTTCCTCCCCGGACTCAGATTCCGTGCCGCCGCCGATGATGCTGAGGACCACCTGCTGCCGCAGCTCGGGCGCGCGCTCAAAGGCCAGCGCCATGGCCCGGATCAAGGTATCGATGCCCTTGATCGGCTGGATGCGGCCCACAAAGAGGATGACCTGCTTGGCGGGCGGGGCGCCGATGTGGGCGCGAGCCTCGGCGCAGGGCAGGGGGCGGAAACGCCGGATGTCTACCCCTGGAGGCACGACCGCGATGCGGGCCGGATCGGCGCCGTACAGGTCCTGCATCTGCTGGCGTTCCAGGGTCGTGGCCGCGACGATACCATCGACGAAGCGCATGATCTCGCCCTCGCAAGCAATGCGCTGTGGGCTTTCCATCTCGCCCGGCGACCCCGCCACGAGGTTCTTCAGCGCCCCGAGCGTATGGAACATCTGGAGGATCGGGGTGCCCCATGCTTCTTGCAGCTCGTACGCCGCCAGGCCCGAAAGCCAGTAATGGCTATGTATCAGATCGTAGTGCAGCCCTTCGCTCCTGGCGAACTCCTGCACGCCCGCGCACGAACGCAGGCAGATGATCGTAGATGAGATCCCGGTGGTAGGGGCGCTGCGGGCCGGCAGGCAGATGAATGACGCGCCCGTTCGGTCCCAGGGCGCCTCCCCCGGTGTCGATGCGGGGCTTTGCCGGGTCCTGGGATCGGGTGTAGACATCGACCGCCAGCCCACGGCTGCTCAACTCGCCGCGTCAACTCGCGCACGTAGACGTTCATTCCGCCCGTCTCTTTGCCGCCCAGGGTGGCTAGGGGACAGGTGTGCACGCTGATCATTGCGATGCGTTGCAATCTAAGGACCTTTCGTTTCGTCCAATACCGCTGCGAAGACCATGCTATCATAACATGAGTTGCGAGCCGGATGGAAAGCCCGCCTACACTCTTGGTACCCTGATGGGACGATGCGGCCGCTCACGGCCGGCATGCGCTCGGGATCAGCCGATTCCGGGCCTCGAATTGCCCATGCCGCCACGGGGTGCTATAATCGCCCCCAGGTCGAGCATCAAGGTCGCCCCTCGTGCCGGGGCGTGCACTGGACCATATCGATACGAGGACCGACAAGAATGCCTCTCACCGTTGCTGAAGTGGCTCACATTGCTGGCCTGGCCAGATTGGGTCTGACGGCTGAAGAGATCACGGTCTATCGCGACCAGCTGTCTGCCATCCTGGATTACGCAGAAATGCTGCAAACCGTGAACACTTCCGCGATCCCCCCGACTGCCAGCGCACTGTTCTTGCGCAATGTCATGCGCCCCGATGCGGTGGAACCTTCGCTTGCCACCGAGGATGTGCTCGCCAATGCCCCCGATGCCGTCGATGGCTACTTCCGAGTCAAGGCAATCCTCGGCCCAGAAGCCCCATGAAGGGAAGGCACCATTGCTGCAAACTCTAACGGTCCATGGGGCGCTGGATCTGCTCCGCTCAGGCGAGATCCGCGCGACCGAACTCACGGCCGCCATTTTGGAACGCATCTATGCCGTCAACAACGAGGTCAAAGCCTATCTGACCTTGACGCCTGAGGAGGTGCTGGACCAGGCCGCACGGGCCGAGGAACTGATTGCCGGGGCCCGCGCCTCGGGCGAGCTCGACGCGCTGCCCCCCTGACAGGCATTCCCCTGGCCATCAAAGACGTCATCAATGTGGCCGGTGTGCCCACCACCTGCGGGTCGCGCATCCTCGAGGGCTTTGTCCCGCCTTACCAGGCGACGGCCGTGGACAGGCTGGAGGCTGCCGGCGCCCTCTTTCTCGGGGAAGACCAACTGCGATGAGTTTGCCATGGGTTCGAGCACGGAGAACTCGGCCTACTTCGCCACGCACAACCCCTGGGACCTATCCCGCGTCCCCGGCGGCTCCAGCGGCGGCAGCGCGGCGGCCGTCGCGGCCGACGAGTGCCTGGCGGCGCTGGGCACGGATACCGGCGGCAGCGTGCGCCAGCCGGCTTCGCTTTGCGGCGTCGTCGGCATCAAGCCGACGTATGGGCGGGTCAGCCGCTATGGGCTCGTGGCCTATGCTTCGTCGCTGGACCAGATTGGGGTCTTTGCCAAGGACGTGACGGACGCGGCACTGCTGCTGGCAGTTATCGCCGGCTACGACCGGAGGGATAGCACCAGCGTGAACACCTTTGTGCCCGACTACGCCGCGGCCTTCCGCCCGGACCTTCACGGGCTGCGAGTTGGGGTGCCCAGGGAATACTTCATACCTGGCACGCAGCCTGAAGTGGACGCCGCCGTGCGCAAGGCCGTGAATACGTTGGCCGAGCTCGGCGCAAGCGTGCGAGAAGTTGCCCTGCCGCACACCGACCTGGCCCTGCCCGTCTACTACCTGCTGGCGCCGGCCGAAGCCTCGGCTAACCTGGCCCGCTATGACGGCATCCGCTACGGCCTTGCCCTGCCTGGGGCAACCGTGGCCGAAGAATACCAGCTGACGCGCGGCAAAGGCTTTGGCCCTGAAGTCAAGCGGCGCATCATGTTGGGCACTTACGCGTTGAGCAAGGGCTACTATGACGCCTACTATCTCAAGGCACAGCAGGTGCGAACCCTGATCAAGCAAGACTTCGACCGCGCCTGGCGGGAGGTGGATGTCATCGCCTGCCCCGTGACGCCCACCACAGCCTTCCGTCTCGGTGAGAAGAGCGGCGATCCGTTGAGCATGTACCTTTCGGACATTTTCACACTCTCGGTGAATCTGGCGGGCGTCCCCGGGATATCGGTGCCCTGCGGCTTCGACAAGGCGGGCCTGCCCATCGGCCTGCAGCTGATCGGCGGCCCTTTCAATGAAGAATTGATCCTCCGCGTCGCCTATGCCTACGAACAGGCCACTGCCTGGCACGCGCGCAAGCCGGCTCTTTGACGAGGGTTGACCATGGCCGATCCTGACGCGTTTCTGCCCTTTGCCGAACGCATGCGGGTGGAGGGCTTGCCGGAGATTGTCATCCAGACCTTTCGCTTCTATTATGCCCAGCTCGAACGGGGCGAGACGGGGCTGGTGCGCGATGCGGAGGTCCATCCGGTTGCAGGCCTGCCCGATGCCGAGCGGTTGCCGGAGGGCCTCGCCGACGCCGGCCGGCGCGCCCTCCCACGTACCGTCCTGATCAAGCTGAACGGCGGGCTCGGCACCGGTATGGGCCTGGAGCGGGCCAAGTCGCTGCTGCGGGTGAAGGGCGACCTGACATTTCTGGACGTGGTCGCCCGCCAGGCGCTGCGTTGCCGCGTTCCGCTGGTGTTGATGAACAGCTACAACACCCATGCCGACTCGCTGGCCGCCTTGCGACCCTATCCCGCGCTATCGGGCGCGCTGCCGCCCGACTTCCTGCAGTACAAAGTGCCGAAGGTCCGCGTCGCCGATCTGCGCCCGATCGAGTGGCCGGCGAACCCTGCGCTGGAGTGGTGCCCGCCGGGCCATGGCGAGATCTACCGCCGCGCTGATGACCAGCGGCATGCTGGCCAAGATGCTGGCGGCCGGCTACGAGTACGCCTTCGTGGCGAACATCGACAATCTGGGTGCCATCGTGGATCCCCGGCTGCTGGGCTATTTCGTGGTCCACAATCTGCCTTTCATGATGGAGGTCACCGACCGGACGGACGCCGACCGGAAGGGCGGCCCTCTGGTCCGCCGCAAGGCCGACGGCCGCTACCTGCTCTGGGAATCGGCCTCATGCCCGGCTGAGGACCAGGGCACGTTCCAGGATATTCGCCGACACTGCTACTTCAACACGAACAATCTCTGGCTCAACCTGCCGGCTCTGCGGGCCGAACTGGCCAGCGCGTGAGGGCATTCTGGGCCTGCCCATGATCCGAAGCCGCAGAGCGTGAACCCGCGCGACCCGCGCTCGGCCGCCGTCTACCAGCTGGAGACGGCCATGGGCGCCGCCATCGGCACCTTCAAAGGCGCAGAGGCCATCCGTGTGCCCCGCACACGCTTCGCGCCGGTGAAGACTTGCGATGATCTGCTGGCCGTCCGCTCGGATGCCTACGTCCTGACCAAGGACTACACTGTCAGGCTGGACCCGGCACGGTATGCCATTCCGCCCAGCATCACGCTCGACCCGGCACACTACAGGCTGGTGGACGAGATGGAGGCCCGGTTTCCTTTTGGGCCGCCGTCATTACAGGGTTGTGAGCGGCTCATCGTGCGGGGCGATGTGAGGTTTGGCCGGGACGTGGTCGTCACCGGCAGCGTCGAGCTGGTCAATCGCCATCAACATCAGATGGGCGTCAAAGACGGCACGGTCCTGACAGGCAACTACAGCCTGTAAGGCCCCGCAATCCAACTGGGTCGCATGGCCAGAACCCCGGACAGCCGTACCGCCGGTCGTCGAGCCCCGGCGCGAAGCTGCGAACCCATGGGTAGCCCGCGGACGCGACCAACATCGAGGAGGCTAACCGCAATGGCGGAGCGAATCGCGCGACGGGTGGCAGCGGTGCCGCCCTCAGGCATCCGAAAGTTCTTTGATATCGCGGCCACGATGGCCGACGTGATCTCGCTGGGCATCGGCGAGCCCGATTTCGTCACGCCGCAAGTGGTGCTGGAGGCGGGCATCGCTTCGCTGCGGCGCGGCGAGACGGCCTACACCTCCAACTCCGGCATCCTGGGCCTGCGCGAGGCAATCGCTGCGAGATGGGAGCAGCTCTACGGCGTTGCCTATGACCCGGAGGGCGAAGTCCTCATCACGGTGGGCGGGTCGGAGGCTTTGTATCTGGCGTTGACGGCTATCCTCAACCCGGGCGACGAGGTCCTCGTGCCGGAACCGTGCTTCGTGGCTTACGAGCCGGAAGTGCTGCTCGCGGGCGGCACGCCGGTGCCGATCGCCACGCAGGTCGAAACCCTCTTCCAGGTGACCGGGGCGCAACTGCAGGCCGCCGTCACGCCGCGCACGCGCGCAATCCTGTTCAATTACCCCAACAATCCTACCGGGGCCGTGCTGGATCGCACACGGATGCAGGAGATCGCGGCCGTCGTCGAGCAGCACGACCTGTTGGCGATCTCAGATGAGATCTACGATCGCCTTACCTACGGCTGCGAGCATACCTGCTTCAGCAGCCTCGCGGGCATGCGAGACCGCACCATCGTCATCGGCGGCTTCTCGAAAGACTACGCGATGACCGGCTGGCGGCTGGGCTTCGCGCTGGGCCCGGCGGACATCATCGCCGCGATGCGCAAAGTGCACCAATACACGATCATGTCGGCCCCAACTACGGCCCAGGTCGCGGCCATCACCGCGATGTCGGAGCCGGCGGCCCAGGACGCCGTGCAGACGATCCGCGAGTCGTACGACAAGCGGCGGCGCCTGCTCGTCGATGGGCTGAACGGCATCGGCATGCCGGCATTCGAGCCGCGGGGCGCCTTTTATGCCTTCCCGGACATCCGCGCCAGCGGCCTGACGTCGGAGGAATTCGCCTGGACGTTGCTCGAAGAAGAGAAGGTGGCCGTCGTCCCCGGGCCGGCCTTCGGGCTGGGCGGCGAAGGGTACGTGCGTATGTGCTATGCGACGGCGTACGAGAAGCTCGAGCAGGCGCTCGAACGGATGGCGCACTTCATCCGCCGCCACGGCTAAGTGTCTATCCTAAAACTGCCTATTGTCATTCTGAGTCCCCCATGCCGCCGCGGCGGCACATGGCATGGCAAGAAACCGCCGACCTGTCACTCTGAGCGGGTCGGCCCACGTACATTGTCCACGACGGGCCACAGCGAAGAGTCCGTCGCTGGGGAGTTTCTTGGTAGTTCCCCCACGCCGGCGTGGGCCAGCCTGCATGCACGAGAGAAACTTGCCTGCGCCTGGTACAATGCTCGGGTAGTAGCCGGACAAGCTAAGACCGGACCGTCACTGGTGTGATCCAACCCGCTCGGTAGTTTGGTCCTGGTCAGGCGTGATGTGCACACTGGTGGCAGCGCAGCGGGTTGGGCGCTGACCCCGTTTGAAAGATTATCAATTGGGGACCTGACCGGGTCTGGCGGCTCAGATTTCGCACTGGGAGAAGTGAAGCCATGTCTGCTGAGCGTCATGCGGCGCCCCCCAAGACCTGGGAGGGGTTGAAGGTCATCCACCCACACGCTGCCGGGCTGGATATCGGCAGTGCCGAGATTTGGGCCGCGGTGCCCCCGGCCAGCGCGGCCAAGCCGGTGCGGCCCTTTGGCACCACCACCCCGGACTTGCAGGCCCTGGCGGATTGGCTCAAGGCATCGGGCGTGGACACGGTGGCCATGGAGGCGACGGGGGTGTACTGGGTGCCGGCCTATGAGGTGCTGGAAGCCCGCGGCTTCCAGGTCTTTGTGGTCAATGCCCGCCACTTCGGGAACGCGCCCGGGCGCAAGTCGGATATTCAGGACTGCCAGTGGCTGCAGGAGCTGCACAGCGTGGGTCTGCTGCGCGGCTCCTTCCGTCCCGAGGCCGAGATCGTGGCCTTGCGGGCCTAC
>CAWEHT010000300.1:0-11012 GCA_963808455.1 uncultured Chloroflexia bacterium
TCAACAAGGGTCTTCCCGAATTCATCCGCCGTCTCAAGGCCCGCGACGTTGAGGTGATCCTCAACTCAAATGGCACACTGCTGACCGCCCGGTTACAAAGGGAGCTGGTACTCAGTGGGCTCGACCAGTTCCGGTGCTCGATTGACGGCGCCCAGGCAGATACCTACGCGGCCATACGGGGCGCCGGCGCGCTGCACAAGATCGTGGGCGGGCTCGCCGGCCTGATCGAGACCAAGGCCCGGTTGGGCTCGGATGCGCCGCGCGTCTCGATGTGGTGCGTTGTCACGGACCGCAATGTCAGAGAGCTGCCGGAACTGGTGCGTTTGGCGCAACGCGTCGGGGTGCAGGAGGTGTACCTCCAGCGGATGGTCTTCTTCGCACAGGAGCCTGACCGGCAGTACGGGATGGCGCGCAAAGAGCTGGCGATCTTCGATTCCGCCCTGGCCCGGCAGGAGAACGTCATCGCCGAATGCGAAGCCCTGTGCCGCGAACTGGGCATCGCTTTCCGTGCCTCCGGCGCCCGAACACCTCTGGCCAGCCTGGCCGCACAGCGGGGCGCGCAGGAGGCGCCCTGGCGGGCTTGCATGCGCCCGTGGACCACTGCTTACGTAACAGCCAATGGGAATTGCCTGCCCTGCTGTATCTCGCCCTTCTCTGCCGCCTGTTATGATAGCCTGATCCTGGGCAACCTTTATGAGCAGTCCTTCAGCGATATCTGGAACGACTACCGTTATCGCGATTTTCGCGCGCTTGGTGAGCACCCAGCCACATCAGGCATGTGCCAGTTGTGGCGTCTATTGGAGCCTGTGATGACGAAGACCAGGATTACGCCGCGCAACGGCACGGCGGGAAAATAGATCTCCGGCGCCAGGGTCGTCGGTGCAGCGACGACCTTGGCGCCGGTCAAATGGGGCGGGTTCGCTCAGTTGGTAGCACGCTCGCGGAGGGCACCATGATCGGCGAAGGCACAAGCGAGAACAAAGCTGAGGCACGCGTGGGCGAGAGCCGGGCTCCTATCCAGGGAGTGCGAGGTTGGGAGCGCGGTCTGCAGGCTGTGGCCGTGGTGCTGCTGCGCCTGGGCCTGGCCTACCTGTTTTTCACGCAGCTCTGGTGGAAAGTGCCGCCGACGTTCGGCTGCCCGCCAGGTTACCCTTTCACGACAGGCAGCGTCAGCGGCGGACAGGTCGTCTTGCAGCGCACCAGCGGCCTGTGCGACTGGATCGGCGTCGAGGAGGCCTACTCGACGCGGCCGCACCCGATCCTGGTGGCCGACATGACGACGGTCGGCGGGCCCCGGCTATCGGTTGACATCGGCCTATTGTCCCGCATTAACGGCTCGTTGATCCGCCACATCTTCCAGCCCGGCATCCGCGTCTTCGGCTGGCTGATCTTCCTGGCTGAAGCCTCGATCTTCGTGCTGCTGTTCCTGGGCCTCTTCAGCCGGCTGGGTGGTCTCATCGCCATTGGCATGTCGTTGCAGCTGCTGGTGGGGCTGGCCGGCCTCGGCAACCCCTACGAATGGGAATGGCCTTACGTCTTGATGGTGCTCGTAGCGTTTGCAATGTTCGCGTTCGCCCCCGGCCGGACCTTCGGCCTGGATGCTCTGCTCAGGCCGCGGTGGGAGGGGGCGCGGCGGACCAGCGGGCTGGCCCGCCTGCTTTACTGGCTCTCATGATCGAAAGGGTCAATCGCGCCCTGCAGCCGGAGCGGAGTAAGCTCCGGCGCGTGCGCCGACCGCGGCGCATCTTCCGCCTGGTTGTGGCTGATCGGCGCGGCGTGGCTGTTGCCGTATGCCTTTGCCTGGCGGCTCGGCGATCTGCGGGCCCACACGGTGCCCTTCGTGATCTCTTTTGCCGTTGCGTTCGCGCTCTATGGCGTGGCCTGCATCTGGGTCCTGCGCCACGCCACGCCGGAACAGCCCGCCGGCGCGCAGGACATCCGGGCGCCCTGGGGGTCCGCGCGACGGCCGGCATCCTGGCTCATCGCCGTCCTGGCGCAAGTTGTGCTGGTTTTCACCCGGCCCACGCTTTCGGACGACATGTATCGGTACGTTTGGGATGGCCGGGTGCAGGCCCACGGCGTCAGCCCGTACCTGTACCCGCCCTCCGCGCCGGCACTGGCCGGCCTGCGAGACCAAATGATCTGGCCCTTGATCAATCGTAAGGACGCCGTAACGGTCTATCCGCCCGCAGCCGAGGCGGTCTTCGCCCTGCTCTGGCGCCTTTTCCCTGACCGCGTCCGGGCCTTCCAGGTGGCCATGGCGCTGGGCGGCGTGACAGCCGGGATTTTGCTGCTCGGGCTGTTGCGCGCCCTCGGCCAAAACCCGGAGCGCGCCCTGATCTACCTATGGTCGCCGCTGCTGGCCTTCGAGACGGCGCACTCGGCCCACGTTGACGCCCTGGTGCTGCCGTTGTTGGTCGGGGCCTGGTGGGCGCGCGTGCGCGAACGCGACGGCCTGACCGGCGCGTTGCTGGGGCTGGCGACGGCACTCAAGCTCTACCCGGTGCTGGTTTTTCCTGCGCTGTGGCGGCCGGGCCATCGGCAGGGGCGCTGGCGCATGCCGGCAGGCTTCCTCCTGGCTCTGGCCGCCTGCTACGCTCCCTATGTCGCCGGGAGCGGGGCCAAGGTGCTGGGCTATCTGCCGCAGTATGTCGGCGAGCGCTTCAACATGGGGCTGGCGGGCTTGTTGGCCCTGGCGATGGAGGGGCCAGGATTCCACGCTGCCAGCATCGTGCCGACGAACAAGACCCTGGCGGAACTGACCGCGCTGGTCCTGGCCGTGCTGGCGCTCTGGATGATCCTGCGTCCGGCCCTGGACGCGCCGGCGGCGCTGCGCCGCAGCGTGTGGCTCCTGGGCGCCTATGTCTTGCTCACGCCGGCGCTGTACCCGTGGTACGTTTTGTGGGTCCTGCCTCTGGTGGCGTTGTTCCTGCAACCGGGCGGCCTTGGCGGGATTCGATGGGACGCCTGGTCGGGCTGGTGGTCCTTCACCGGTCTGGTGGGCTTGTCGTATCTGTTCTTCATCCGCTGGGTGCCCGTGCCTGCGGCCCTATGGATCGAGTTCGTGCCCATCTGGGCCTTGCTGGCCCTGGATGCGGCCCGGCGCGTGGCCGGCCTGCGGTATCATGCAGCGCGATCCCTGGTCTGATCCTGCCTCTGTCAGCTCCGCCGAGCTGGTGCGGATGGCGGCGCAGCTCGAAGACCGGGCCGGCCGACCGGACCAGCGGCAGGCCAACGAGCTGCTGTTGGAGGTGCTGGCCGCACGGCAGGGCGAAAGGCTCCTGGAAGTGGGCTGCGGCACCGGCGTGCTGTGCCGGCGCCTCACGGCGCCTGTGGGGCGCCAGGGCCGCGTTCATGGCGTGGACCTCTCGCCTGTGCTGGTGGACGAAGCCCGGCGCCTGGCCACGGGGAGGCCGTTAGCTCATGCCGCCCCCGACCGGGCGGGCAGGGCGGACCGCGAGGTCAAGGCCGGACGCAATCCGCAGTTTGGTGTGGCACGGGCAGAGGCTTTGCCGTTCGCCACAGCCAGCTTCGACGGCGCCTTTGCCGCGCGCCTGTTGCTCCACATGACGGCTGCGCAGGCTGCTGTGAATGAAATGGCACGCGTGGTGAGGCCGGGTGGCCGGGTGGCGCTGCTCGAATGGGACTGGGAAACCGTGGCGGTTGACCACCCCGACCGTGAGCTGACGCGCCGGATCTTGCGCTGGCGCTGCGACCATGAGGGCACGGATAACTGGCGCGGGCGGCAATTGTTGGGCCTGGCCGGCGCGGCCGGGCTGAAGGGCGTCGAGGTGAAAGCGCTGGCGGTCGTGGCGCGAGACGACAGCGCCGCCTTGACGCTGTCGCTCTGGCGCGTGGCCGAGAATGCGCGGGATGCCGGCGCCATCACGGAAGCCGAGCATCACACCTGGGCGGTTGATCTGCGCCGGCGCATCGCTGAGGAACGCTTCTGCGCCAGCATCGTCTACTTCGTCGTGCGCGGCGAAGCCGGGGAGGCACCCGATTGACAGGCTATTCGGTAGGCATTGGCCTGACCAATGACTGCAACCTGAACTGTCCGCACTGTTACCGGGACACCACACGCGTCGATTACATCAGCCTGGAACAGGTCAGGCAGATCTGTGAAGCGCTGCCGGTGGACGCCATGGGCCTGGGCACCGGCGAAAACGCTTTGCACCCCGAATTCGCCGCCATCGTGCGCTACCTGCACATCCGTGGCGTGCGTCTCAGCATGGCTTCCGATGGCTACAGCCTGACCGTGGCGCCGGACGACGTGCTGCAGGCGTTCGCCGATGTCGAAGTCTCGCTGGACTTTGCCTCCCAGAGCGAACAGGACGCTTTTCGCGGCGCGGGCAATTGGTCACTTGTGCACCGGGCCATCGAGCGTTGCCAGAAGCTCGGCCTCGAAGTCTCGGTCCTGGCGACGATGATGCGCATCAACTACGCGCAGATGGACCGGCTGGTGGCAGTGGCGCGCTCAATGGCACCAACCTGCGCGTCAACGTGTATCAGCCAGTGAAATCAACTGCCTCCCGCCTGGCCTACGACGAATTCTGGGAGGGCTACCGGCGCCTCCTGGGCGCAGGGCTGGTGGTTTCCTGTAGCGAGCGGTGGTCAGGGCCGCCATGGGGTTGCCCGAAGCCAGCTCCCCCTGTGGGCAGCGGAGCCTGCGCTTCAACCCGCGCGGGATGCTCGTGCCTTGCGTATACTGGCCCATCGAGGAGGACCATCTCCCGCGCATCGCCGACCTGGCCGGCCTGGGCGAATCGGCGCTACGCACGCCGCCGTTCCAGGCCGCGCGGCGTACCGGCCGCTGCCGCGAACTGTCCTTGCCGGGGTGGCTGTGCCAGCAGGCGGGCGCTCGCCGGGCGCCTGGACGCGCACGACGACTACTGCCCCTGGGCGCACGGGGAAGGCGTGGCGATGTCCTGGCACCCTGCGCCGGCCAAACAGCTGGTGCGCAGCAACAACGTCTGCACGACCGTCGTCATATGAGCCGCCTGTCCCATCCCGGTGCCCTCATCGTCGTCGCCAAGCGACCCGTGCCGGGGCAGACCAAGACACGTCTCGCGCCGCCGTTGACGGCGGAGCAGGCAGCCGGGCTTTACGGCTGCTTGCTGGCCGATACGTTGGACCTGGTGCGCAGCGTGCCGCAGGTGCAGCGTGTCATCGCCTACCTCCCCGCGCAGGCTGAGGCTTACTTCGCCGTATCTGGCGCCCGATTTCGAAAGGGTGCCGCAGAGGGGACCCGACCTCGGCGCCAGGCTGGATGATGCCCTGACGACCTACCTGGACAGCGGCTACGCACGCGTGGCCATCATGAACAGCGACGGGCCGACACTGCCCCCGCCTGCCTTGTGGCAGCCTTCGAGGCCCTTGGGAATGGTGCAGACGTCACGCTGGGACCGAGCAGCAGATGGCGGCTATTACCTCATCGGCCTCAGGCGGCCGGCTCCCCGCCTGCTGCGCGAGGTCCGCATGAGCACGCCCAGCGTGCTGAACGATACGCTGGCTCTGGCCAGCGAAGAGGGCCTGCGCGTCGAGCTTTTGCCGCCCTGGTACGACGTTGACGAAGCGGCCGACCTGGCCCGGCTGGCGGACGAGCTGAAGACGGCTGGGCCGGATGTCGCGCCCCGAACACGGGCTTTCCTGGCCGGCATCCCGAGCGAGCGCTAGCCTATGGAGAACGTCGCAGTCATCATCCCCGCCTTGAACGAGGCCGGCAACATCGGCCGCCTGGTGGAGGAGTTGCGTGCCATGGTCGCGGCCAGCGTGATCGTGGCCGACAACGGGTTGACCGACGGCACGGCGCGAGAGGCGGAAGCCGGCGGCGCCCTGGTGGTGAGCGAACCACGCAGGGGCTATGGCTACGCCTGCGCCGCCGGCGCAAGCGCGGCGAGCGTGTGTGGTGCCAGCGTGTTGGCTTTCCTTGACGGCGACTTCAGTTTCTTGCCGTCTGAGCTGCCGGTCGTGCTGGCACCGGTCCTGGCCGGCCAGGCCGACCTGGTCCTGGGCTCGCGCTGGCTGGGTCACATCGCGCCGGGCGCCATGCCGCCCCAACAGCGCTTCGGCAACTGGCTGACCGCCCGTTTGATGCGGACCCTCTACGGGCTGCAGCTGACCGATCTCGGCCCGTACCGGGCGATCCGTGGCGGCTTGCTGGCGCAGCTGGATATGCACGAGATGACCTACGGCTGGCTGCCCGAGATGCTGGTCAAGGCTGCGCGGCGCGGGGCGCGCATCGTGGAGGTACCGGTCAGCTACCACCCTCGCGGGGCCGGGCATTCAAAGGTGAGCGGCACCTTTCGGGGCACCATCCTGGCCGCGCGTTATATCCTCGGCGTGACCCTGCGGTATGCCAGGCCTTGAGGTCCGAGGCGTAGCATCCTCACGCCCACCCCCGCGGCTTGTTCCACGGGCAGGATTTCACGAACATGCTCCACCCGGCACCGTTCTGGTTGCAGATGCGGTGCTTGGTGCAGCGCGCCGTGTCCAGCGGCCAGGCTACTGCGCACGACCGATGGAGCCGAGCGGTTCTGGCGGCTGCGCGGCTATGAATCGACCCTGCGCAGGCCAGGGCCACCGATCCTGTCCGAGTTTGGCCAAGCCATCGCTAACCGTCCGCCTTTGCCATCCGACATCCGGCCGAGTAGTCCTGGGTAGCTACCATGGCATGTTATAATCATCGCCTGATGGACAAAGAAACGTTCGGAACCCTTGTGGCCGCGGCCCTAGATTCGATGCCCGATCAGTTCCAGCGCGCCCTCGACAATGTCGAGATCCTCGTGGAAGACTGGCCGGATCAGGAGACGTTGCGGCTGGCCCAGGTCGGGTCACCCTACGGCCTCCTCGGCTTTTACCATGGCATCCCCCTGACCCACCGGACGGCCGGCTACAACCTCGTCCCGCCGGATAAGATCAGCATTTACCAGAGGCCCATCGAGGCCCAATGCGCCTCCGAGGACGAAGTCAAGGCGCTTGTGCGGCGCGTGGTGCTGCACGAAGTCGTGAGTTTTCCGTAAAGGAATCAACGAATCGCCAGACGATGCGCTTGCGTTTCGGATCAATCCCCAGCACATCCGTTGCCCGTCGTCGGATCCCGGTGTAGGGCCGGTCGAGCTGTGCCAAAAGCTCCTCGTAGCCAATCCGTCCCGCGTCATAGTCCCGGATGACCTGATCCTCCGCTGCCGTCCAGTGCGGGTTCGGCCGGCCCGTAATATCTGGTTTGCCGCGCCTTAGCCCACTATGGTGGCCCCGGCGGAGGATCTCTTTCCATTCCCTGGTCGGCAACAGCGCCAGTAACTGTGCGCGCGTGGCCGAGCAATAGTGTGCGCGGAGAAGCTGTTCTTCCTCTTCCGTCCAGCGGTCCCGCGGGCGCGAGTTCGCCGGACGGAAGAGGATCAGGCGCTGCTCCGCACCTGTGCGCCACAGGATCTCGACATTGAAATGGTCATTCTCCTGTTCCAAGAGAATGCGGTCGATGATAACGCGCAAGAAGCGGTTCTGTTGGACTTCAGGGATCTCGCTCCAGTGCGTTCGAAGATCGGCAAGGAATTCGTTGACGAGTCGCACTTCCTCCTGGGTTAATACGTCCTCGCAGGACGCGCTCACCTCTTTGTCCAGCGCCTGCAGCTGCGCGTCCACTGCAGCCAGCCGCTTCAGCGCATCCTGTCTGAGCAGTCAACGGCGCGTGGCGTCAGGCTCTAAGTCGGGCAAATCTTCCATCATCTCAACCAGCCCCTGACGCTTGGTCTTCAGCGTATTTTGTTCCTTCTTCGAATCCCGGGCCTGGCATTTGCGCTCTTGAAGCTGCTTCTGCAGCTCCGTTAGAAGTGATGCATGTTAATGATATTCTAAAACGAGCCCATCCGGGCGAAAAGTGATCATCGAAAACAGGCTCTCCCGCACTTCGCGTGATCGAGCCCGCCTGCGGCGGTCAAGCGGGTGTCAGCACTCGATGCTTGAGTAGATCAAACTTGGCACGGCCGTACATAGCGCGCTTCAAGAACTTGAGCCGATTGACCTGGCCTTCCACTTGGCCGTTGCTCCAGGGCGAGGACAAGCCAGCCGTCACAGCCGCCAGGTCGCGCTGGACGCCATTCGCGAAGCTGTGCAACTCACTCAGACAGCAGTTCTTGACGCTTTCAAGCCAGGCCGTGAGTGGTTCGGCCTGGTGCTCGCGCACCATGTTTGCGAAACCTTGCGCCAGCTCGTAGGCCACCGCAATCTCCGCCGAAGCCTGGCGCATCTGCTCCAGGGCCGTCTTTTGCTCCAGCTTGAGATCGGCGGGTTTGCACACCAATAACCACGCCGCCTGCGCGGGCGAGAGCTTGCGTCGATTTTCGATTGGGCCACCCGGCTGCGGCGCAGTACGCGAGGGCTCGAGCTTGCCTGGCCGGGTGCGCCTGGGCAGGGTTTTGCGGAGCTGGGCGGCCCAGCGCGAGACGAGCGGACGCGAGCCGCTGTAACCTTGATTGTGAATCTCGCGATACAGTTGCAGGGCGTTCTGGTAGCCGGCGTGCCAACGCTGGCGTAGATAGGGCTCGAACGGGTCCAAGATGCTGGGCATCTGCCTGCGCTGGGTGATCTCAGGGAAGCTACCCGCTGCGACATAGCGTCGCACGGTGTGCCGTCCGACACCCATTTGTTGGGCAATGCTGCGCAGGCTGGTACCCTGCTCGTGCAACTCGATGATCTCCTGGTAGCGCGCCTGGCGGTGGTCCCGCCGGGCGGATTTGCTGCGCGCTTGGCGTGTTTGCGGCTCGCGGGATGCCGTTTCGGCGGCTGCGGGTGAGCTACCTATTTCACTTGAGATGCCAGCTGCTTGGGCCAAAGGGGCCTGGTTACTTGAAATTGCCGGCACGATGGCGGATTCGGCACCCGGTAAGGCCAAATCCGCAGCCAAGAGCGGGTCCACGGCACCGGTCGCGGATACTGCGACCCTCGGCAGGTGCGCATGCTCCCGGCTCAGCAGGGGTTCGAGCGCTTCGCGCAAGTTCTTCAGCAGATGAAAACGGTCGGCGACTTGCTCGGCGTCCGGCGCACCCCGCCGAGCCCCCTCGGCATAGATGCCGCCGCGGTCGCGGCTGATGATCTTGACGCCGGGGTGCTTGAGCAACCACGCGACCAAACTGTCGGCGGAGCGATCTGGCAGCAGATCCACGACTTGGTGGCGTTCCAAATCCACCAGGATCGTGCCGTAGGTGCGCCCTTTTTTCCACGCAAAGTCGTCCACGCCCAGAACCGTGGGCGTCACCGCAGACGGCAAGGCACCCTGCCGGATCAAGCGCAGCAGGGTATCCGGGCTAACCGGCATGGCCAGGTCCGCGGCGCGGCGCGAGCCAGCCTCGCCGCCCAGCGCTTGGCCCAGCCCACACAGCTTGTCGGTCAGCCGCTGGGTGCGCCGGGCAAAGGGTTTGAGCACGCCCGGCAAACGTTCGGCAAAGGTCTGGCGCTGGCAAGCCAGGTTGGCGCAAAAGAAGCGCCGGACGTGCAAAAGGAGACGCACCCGATGACCCACCAAAGCCAAATCGGCAGGCGTACGCCCATAAGAGCTGTGGATACGCGAGCTGGCCAGGCCGCAAACCGGGCAAAGCGCCTGCAGCTGAACCGACGTAACGGTCAAAGTCACCCTTTCATCGTCAACTACAACATCATCGAGATGCAGCGCTAGCGGATCGGCCAAAATGACGGAGGCCAGCGTGCCCTCGATGCTCTCACGTGTCTTTTCGCTGTTTACTAGCATGCCAACGACTATAGCACTACTACGCCTGCCCCGCTTTCACGCGAAGTGCGGGAGAGCCCGTTTCTGATGATCACTGCGCTTCCCTTTGTGCCCCAGGTGGGTCCGTTTTCCATGATCAAGTGGGCTCGTTTTCGCTTGACAAAAACAGTGATGCACTACGGTCGGAAAAGGAAATGGCTCCCAAGACAGCTTGACTGATTGCAGTATCCAGCACAAGGCTGTTGATGGTGATGCATTGCCTTGAACTCAGACCAGAGTTGTTCTCATAACTGCACCTGTACTGCCGTGTTGAGGTATAGAGCATGTGCGGCCCATCTTCGTGCGCCACACAATACATCAGTCCGGCCAGTAGCAGCATGCCTGGCCCAGCTGGAGGGTTTCGCCGGGAGCAGGGCTGATGGCGCTCCAGCATGGCCTGGATGGCCAGGAACACGTCCTGGTCGACAATGGCCAGACTGGGGTCCGTCTTGACCAGGCGGCCATAGCGATGGATCTGTCCGATGAACATGGGCTGGCTGAGAAGATGTTCAACAGTTGAACGCAAAATATAATAGCCCAGCACCTGCCCTTCAGGTCCTTTGACCGGTTTCATGTTGCGCAGTGAACTGCGGCTCCGCATGTAGGCCAGCTGGGCTTCAAAGGGTGGCAGCCAGACGTTGTTCTGATTGCACCAGAGTGCCACGGACTGCAGTCGCCCCAATTCCAGGAACTTGGCGAAGATTAGGCGCACGATGGCGGCGTGCGGTTCATAGATGTAATACTCGCTCAGTTTAGTGGAATTAGGTAGGGGGCGGACCGCATAACCGGGTGGCACCACATCGCCCGCGAATTGCCCGATCTCCGCTTTAATGCGCCGACTTCCGCCAAGCCGGCTCATGATCATCTCCAGTTCGTCGGCGGCATACTCGGCCAGATTCAGGAACATTTTGCGCTGGGATCGATCCTGCAGATCGAAAACACTGTTCTTGGTAACCACGACCACGCGCTTCTGCGCACACAGTTTGGCGAAGGCTATAGTGGACGCCAAAAACTGGACACGAAAAGGGCTGGGACTAAGGTAGAATAACCGACATGCGCAAGCGATATAGTCCGGAATTCAAAGCCCAACTCGTGCAAGAATTGTTGAAAGAAGACAAGACGATCAACCAGATTGCGGCCGAGAATGGCATCCACCCCAACCAACTGAACCGCTGGAAAGCGACGGCTCTGAAAGGCTTGCCGGGGGTGTTTGCCGACGGTCGGGCAGCCGAAAAGGTAGCAGCGGCCA
>CAWEHT010000301.1:0-14087 GCA_963808455.1 uncultured Chloroflexia bacterium
CCATCCCGCCCAGGCGGTACGCGGTCAGGCAGAGAACGCACAATTGTCATTCTGAGCGGCCGTGCCCGTAAAACCTGTCGAACGGCTCGTCACAGCGAAGAATCCGTCGCTCCGGCGTTTCTGGGCAGCGAGGTTGCAAGCCGGCATTCGCCGCAGCGAGCCGCCAGCACCCCAGCAGGACGCGAGGACCGGCAGGAAGGACAATTCCACCAAGAAGCGCCCTCTGAACTGTGAGGGCAACGCCATCAAGCCGAGAGGCCCACCGGGTGCAGCCGTAAACGACTGGAGCAATGAACTTGCTGCTGTCACTGGGAACCTTAACGTTGGCCTGGCGCTATGTTTATGGTGGCAGCACAGGTTCTTGGTGCATGGGGTTTCCCAAGGTGCCCGCAAAGAGGGTCGCAGCCAACCCATGTGCCATCTGCGCCCCCTTGTGAGGAACCATCGGCAGGCGCGTCGCCCTGAGGCCGCGCCCGTGCGCTGGCGCGCGAACCCCGGCTGGGCCAACCGGCCTTTTTGCTGTGCCGCACGCCCGGGGCCTTGACGCGCCCCGCCGCGGCGCGAGAATAGAAGCGGCCCGGCCTCTTGGCCCAGGGCGCTTCGCTTTTCTCCAAGGGAGCTGCCAGCATGCCAGACTCACCGGTTGTGGTCAACGTGAACGTTGACGGACCTGCGGGGCCTGTGCGGGTAGCGCGCAAGACCGGCCGCTTGACGCAGCTACTGTGGTTCCTCTTCATTGGCTGGTGGCTGGGTGCGCTGGCCGTAGTCGCCGCCTACCTCTGCTTCGCTCTGGTCATTACTATCCCTGTCGGCGTCAGCATCGTCAATAACATCCCCAAGCTGATCGCCCAACGCCAGCCGCCCATCACCGTCAGTTATTGGGGCCAGGTCCAGACGCCGCAGCACAACATCATCCTGCGCGCTATCTGGTTCATCGTGCTTGGCCTGTTGCTGACCGCGGCCTGGATGTCGATTGCCTACGCTTTGTGCCTGACCATCATCGGCATGCCTATCGGCTTTTGGATGTTCGATAGGGCGCCGGCACTGCTGACGCTGCACCGCAACTAAAGTGCGCCCATCCGGGCCCGCGTAGGCTCGCGGCGCAAGGCCAGGCGTCCCGCGTGGATGCCAAAAAGAGGTTGTCGTCGTGACTCTTCTCGTCATCTGGGCACTGTTTGGCATCGCCACGGCAATCGTTGCTTCTAACAAGGGACTCAACGCGGTCGGATGGTTCTTCGGCGGCGTCATACTGGGACCCCTGGGGTTGATTCTGGTTCTGGTCATCAAGCCGGATGCGGCCGCGGTTGAGCAAGCCGCGCTTGCCGCCGGTGGCATGAGGAAGTGCCCGTACTGCGCCGAGCTGGTCAAGACCGAGGCCATCGTATGCCGGTATTGCGGCAAAGATTTACCCCCTGGTGAGGCATCTCCCGGCGTGGCAGTCGTTGCGGATGCGCCTCTCTTGACGGCCAATGAAGCAGTTGAGCTGCGACAGGCCGCAAAGGCAAGCAACAGGAGAGCATTTGCCGTTACCGCCGCTATAGCTGCCACGATGGTGGTACTGGGTCTGGCGCTGTGGCTGATTGGTCTAGCAGGTCGGAGCGCGTACACCCCGAGCGCGGCCGCGTACGCACCAACAGCCACGCCAGCTGGGCCACCCGGCTATGGTGAAGCAAACATGGCCAACGCCTGCTCAGCAGCCTGGGGTTTTCTGAGTGAGGAGTCGGCCTACGCCGCGGACATTTCCGGCCAAAGCCAATCGGGAACGATCAAGGTGTGCACCGAGGATGCCAGGGATAAGCAACTCAGTGTCACCGAGTTCGAAGTGTGGATTGCCAGCTCCGGAGGGGCCCATGCTACGAGACTGCGCAGCACTGACCATGGCAGCTGGCAGTTAGAAAGCATCGACGGAGTAGCACAATAGAAGGCCGTTACCATGCCCCCTGAGCCTCGCGAATTAGTTACCTGTCCGAAGTGCGGCTACCGCCGCGATCCCGACGCCGAACGCTGCGCCAACTGCGAAGCACGATGGGTGCGCGCTCGGGCCTACCGGCCGCCAGTGATGACCATGCCGCCGCTCGGCTGCATCGCACTGGTGGTGATCGTAGGCGCCTGCATCGCAACCGTTGTCATCCGCAGCTACGTGATTCCCCTCCCGGCCGGCGGCGTCGCGGACGCCGGCCTCGCCTTCGCAGCCTGTAGTCACGCCCAGGATTTCGTGCGCGACCGGCTGGTTTCGCCCTCGACGGCGAAGTTTCAAATCAACTGCTTTTGGGATCAGGGCGCTGCCCGCGAGGCCAGCGGCGATTGGTCGGCCATCGGCACAGTGGATAGTCAGAATTCGTTTGGGGCCATGGTTCGCAGCACCTACGTGGTGGAACTGAGCAACGCCAGCGGAAGCTGGCAGCTGGTTGGCATCACGATGTACCCATGATCAGGCAATCTCGAGCGCGCACGGTTATCTGCCGCGACGCTGGCGGCGCTGCTCCTGGCCGCCTGCGGCCGCCCGGCTGTGGCACCCGTGCTAAGCCCTACCAGCACGCGCACGCCTTTGCCGGCGAGCAGCCCTGCACCAACGAAGACGCCGACGCCCTCCGAGCCTCACTGGTGGATCACGCCAGTCGAACACGCCCATTGCTCACATCGTTGCCTACTGGGTCACCGCATGCGCCGCCGATGTGACCTACACGCCCGACGGCACAGGTGTTGTCCAGGAGAGTAACGTCGTGGTCCCCTGGCACAGGACGGTGTCCATCCCGCATGGCGCATCTGCCTACATCAGCACGCAGAACGCGTGTGATCAGGGCGCGATCACGTGCGCCCTGATGGTGGACGGCTCGATCCAGCGGCAGGCCACCGGCGCCTAGGTCAATGCCTCCTGCAGCGGCCGGGTGCCATGAAGCGGCTGCCCGCGGTCCTGCTGTGTGCGCTTCTGGCCGCCTGCGCCGCGCCCTCGACGCCTTCGCCTACCCTGCCCCCGGCCCACCAGCGTCCTGGTTGCACGTGCAACAGGTGACGGACACGGGCGACCGAGGGGTACGCCCAATTCCATCCGCGGTCGCTTGTGAAGCCATTGCACCAATTCGCAGGGTGTCCCAGGCCCGCTGTGGGGTGAACCGCGCGTTTGTTCTAGGGGACGCGCGAAAGGAGCAGAGAGCTGGTGGCAAGGTTGCACCACTTGGAAAATAGGTTGGAATAACTCAGCGAAACGATTTGCCTCGGGAAGTGCTACAATTGGAGCAACCAACCCTGTGGCTTGCGCCGAAGGCGGGAATCGACTATGCCTGATAACACATTGACTCTTGCACTCGAGGGGGAAGTGACTCTAAGCGACTTTGCCGTCACCATGCAGCATTTCGCGAGCTTGGTTGCTGCCCTATCCGCAGAAGTGGCATCGGGAGTGCCCATCAGCTGGGACATAGATACGCTTGAGGCCGGGAGCGCGCAGGCGACCGTGCGTGGCTCTTCCGAGCAGGAGCAGGTTGTAGAGCGCGTAGTCCGCGCTTATGCAGCTGTCGGTACCACGTTGGAGGACGGGTATCCCATCGCGTACAGTGAGCCAGTTCGCAAACACGCGGCCGCGCTTACCTCGGTGCTCGGAGCAAAGATCATCGCTGTGAGGTTCGAGACACAGTACGGCGAGTCAACCGTGGCGAGCTCGGCAAGCTACGATAAGGCTGAATTACGCATCAAATACACCCTTGGCAGCCTCCGGGGCATCGTGGAAACCTTGAGCCAGCGCAGAGGGTTGATGTTCATCCTGTACGATCCGATTTTTGACCGACCCGTGAAATGCTACCTCAGTGCGGGGCAAGAGGACAAGATGCGCGACATCTGGGGCAAGCGCGTGGCCGTGCAGGGCCGCATCGGCCGGGAGCCCGTGTTCGGGCGCCCGGTGGCAATGCGAGACATAACCGGCGTCAGACTCTTGCCGGCGTTGCGGCCGGGCAGTTTCAAGCTAGCCCGCGGTGTCCTTCCGTTCGACCCTCAGGCAGAGAAGCCCGAGGACCAGGTCAGGAGGCTACGAGATGCCTGGTGAGAGGACCCTGATCTATTGGGACACCTGTCTCTTCTTGGCCTACCTGAATGCTGAACCAGGCCGGATAGATACCCTAGAGGTGATTGTCGACCAGGTCTTGGCGAGCAAGGGCGACATGAAGATCGTCACATCGACCCTCACAAAAGTCGAGGCCTATCATCTCGGCCCCGAAATGCGCGGTATGACTTTGGATCCTCAGGCCGAAGAGAAAATGGACTTCGTCTGGGATGACGAGAGTATAGTCAGCCTCGTCGAGGTCCATGACGACATAGCGCTTGCGGCCCGTTCGCTACTGCGGAGGGCAATGAGCATTTGCAAACTGAAGGCTCCTGACGCGATCCACCTAGCCACAGCACAATGGCTGGGCGTAAGGGAGTTTCAGACCTACGATAAAGCCCTGATGGACTGCGGTGTGTTGGTAGATTTTCCTATTTGTGAACCCAGTGTGGCGCAGCCTCGTTTGCCAAACTCGATGCCCTAGAGGCTGTTAACGTCAGCTCCGTGCTTCAGGTTTGGAAAACCGAGGCCCCAGCCAGAGCCGTCTGGGCTTTTCATTCCCGCTCACCTGCGCCATTCTGGCAAACGAAATGCCCCACGGCGCTCGCAACACCTGGGGCGATGGTCAGCCCGACGTGACCGGCTGACAGGGGCAGTATGCACCACACATGTCGGCCTGGCAACAAGTGGTGTCGTGGCACTGCGCAAGCCCTACAAGTCGTCCGCGATGCCCCGTAAACCCTTGACTGCTGGCTCTCGTATGGCCGCGTTGGCTCGCGATTCCCGCAGGGCTAACCACGAGAAGTCTGCCCGCGACCGGGTCAGCGCCATGCGTCAAGCGCGCTAAAGACCAAGGGCTGGGCCATCGTGACATGGTTCCTCGAGGAGGCCGCGCCGGGAGGCTCCGTCAACCATCGCGAGGTCTTCCAGGAGATGCTGGCCACCCGCCGGCAGAAGCCGGCGCCCTTCGACGCGCTGATCGTCTGGGACCTGGCACGCTTCGGACGGGGCGATCCGCTCGACAGCCAGTTCTACAAGGCCATGATCCGCCGGCTGGACATCGAGGTGATCAGCATCACCGAGTCCAGCCTGATCCCCGAAGGCGTGTTCGACCCGCTCGTCGTGGCTGTTATTGACCTGAAGAACGACCTGGTTCTGGGCGATCTTGGCTGCAACGTCAAACGAGGTTTGCGCGCCAACATCGGCCGCGGCTACACCCACGCCGGCCGGCGGCCCTGGGGCCTGCTACGCCAGGCCGAGTAGATCGGCACGCACCGCGACGGGTCGCCGAAGATGGCCTCGAAGTGGTTGTCGGATCCGGCGACGGCGCATCTGCTGCGCCAGGCGTTCGAGCTGTGCGCTAAGGCTGCAACGACGCATGTAGGTGTTACAATGATCTCCAAGTAAGCAGCCGAGGCGCCGAGGAGATCAAGCCATTAACCACATCGAGTTTGAGCTGGTGGCGACGTCCTTCGCCACGTTTCATCAGCAATTCGCGCCCCTGTTTGGGTGCACCGAAGCCCGCCAGCGCAGCGAGCAGTACATTCGGGGTCTGCTGGTCCAGCAAACCGACCGCCGCAACGCCGAGAACCTGGCCGAGATCATCAAGGGGGCCACCCCCTGCACCCTGCAGCGCTTCTTGACTGAGTCGCCCTGGGACGATGGTCCCGTTATCATCCGCTTGCAACGCTTCGTTGGCGAACGGCTCAACCATCCCGACGGCGTCTTCGTCTTGGACGTCACCGGCTTTGGCAGGCAGGGCAAGAAGTCGGTTGGGGTGGCCCGGCAATTCTCCGGCACCTTGGGTAAGGTGGGCAACTGCCAGATCGGCGTCTTTTTGGCCTATGTCTCGCCTCGCGGCCACGCCCTGGTGGACAAAGCGCTGTATCTGCCGCGGGCCTGGGCCAACGACCAACGGCGCAGTCTGGCCGCCGGGGTACCGCGGGAGGTGGGCTATCAGAGCAAAGCCGAGTTGGGCCTGGGGCTGCTGCGCCAGGCGCGGCGGGCGGGTCACCTGACCGCCGAGTGGATCACCGGCGACGCGGGCTACGGCGAGGTGCCGACGCTGCGCGATGCCTTGCAGGCGGACGCTTGGCGCTGCGTGCTGGAAGTGCCCAGTACGACCCCGGTTTTTACGCAGCTGGCACGGGTGGCCATCCCGGAGTGGTCGGGGCACGGCCCCAAGCCCACCCAGCCGCGCTTGGTGGCAGGCGAGCCCGGCCCGCAAAGCGTGGCGGCGGTGGCCGCCAGCCTGCCCGCCAGCGCCTGGCAAGGGCTGACCGTGGCCGAAGCGGCGCAAGGCCCCCGCATCCACCAGATTGCCGCCTCGCGGGTGTGGGAAAGCCGGGAGGGGCTGCCGGGCCGGGAAGCTGGTTGGTGCTGCGGCGGGACCTGGACCGCAGCGAGGCCAAGTACTGCCTCTCCAACGCGCCGGCCGACACGCCGCTGCTGCGCCTGGCCCAGGTGGCGGCCATGCGCTGGCCCATCGAGACCGAGTTTCAGACCGAGAAAGGCGAAACGGGATTGGATGAGTACGAGGTGCGCGCCTGGTTGGGCTGGCATCACCACATCACCATAGCCTTGTTGGCGGGAGGTTTCCTGCTGGGTCTGCAGCAGGACTGGGGGGAAAAAGGTGCCCCAGACCACCCGGCCGCAGATCACGCGGGTGCTGCGCCAGCTGCTGCCGCAGCGCAGCTGGACGCCCGACGAGTTGTGGGCCTGGCTGGCTGACACCCAGAGCCGTAATGCGCGGGCGAAAGGCTCGCACGCAGCTCGTTGACAATTGAAACGCATTCATCCATCGTTGTAGTACTAAGGCAAGAGAAATGGCCGTGACGATGTTGATCGAGCGGCTGGCGGGCTGACAAGATCAGGGACGACAGGTGGTGTTACCCTGTGAGCTAATCGTGCGCGAATCATGCGGGGCAGCACTTGGACCGCGATCCGTTGCCTGAGCTGCCCGCAACCTGGGGAAGCCCTTTCTAACACGGTTACACCGGGCCGATGCCCGGCACGCTTTTGAGGAGCCTGATCGTGTTTGACTACAGCTTCTTTCTCCCAAATGAGAATCTCCAACAATATCCACCAGACATCGCTTCGGATCCTGGCCGAGCTCGGCATCCGCACAGACCACTCTCGGATGCGCGAGATGCTGGCCGGCCAGGGCTGCCAGGTGAACGGCGATGTCGTCTGTGTGCCCCCGGAACTGGTGGCCGCCACTGTGCGGGCCATCCCGTCCGGCTTCACGCTCTATGGCCGCGGTGAGAACAGGTCCGTGACGGTGGCTGCCGATGGCCCCATGCTTTGTACCAACACAGGCATCTTCCCAAACATCTACGATTTTGACAGCAACAGGGTGCGCCGCCCCACGCTGCGTGACGTTGAGACGACCACCCGGGTGCTAGATGCGCTGTGCAACGTGGACGTCGTGTACGTGTCCCTGGTCGATGCCACAGATCTGCCTTCGCCCATGGTTACCGTATCGGACTTCGCCGCCACATTGGCCAACACTACCAAGCCGTTGATCGGCCCGGGAGTCACCTGCCGGGCCGAAGCCCAGGCCATCGTGGAAATGGCGCGCGGAATTGCACCCGGCGAGCTGACGGAATTCGCCATGTGCGCCCCCTTCATCTGCCCGATTACCCCCCTGCGGTTTCCTGACGAGATTGTAGATGCACTGATGGTCGTGGCAGAGGCCGGTCTACCCTTGGATGTGGTCAGCAACCCGGTGATGGGGCTGACGTCGCCTTACACCATTGCCGGTAGCGTAGCGCTCGGCCACGCCGAGATGCTGGCTTCAGCGGTCATGGCGCACGCAGTGCGGCCAGGTTTGCCGGTGTTGAACTCGACCACACCCAGCGTGGCGGACATGCGCACATTGGCCTCGACCACCGGAGGGCCGGAGACCGGCTTGATGCGACGGGCAGTGATCGAGATTTCCCATCTCCTCGCGATACCGTCCTGCGCTCACGGCCACACCAGCTCGAGCCATGTGGATGTCGAGGCTGGGAATGAGAAAGCCATCAACACTCTGCTGATTGCCAGCGCCCGGCCTTCTTTGTTGGGCGGGCTCGGCGCGCTGGCCAATGTGACCTTGACGTGCTACGAAACGCTTCTATTGGACAACGAGCTCTTCGGCGCGATGCGGCGTATCCTGGCCGGCGTCGCAGTGGACGTCGATCACCTGGCCTTTGACGTTATCTCTCGCGCGGTTGCGGGGGGCGATGTGCTCGGACACCATCACACGCTACGCCACCTGCGTGGGGGTGAGGTGTGGCAACCCGAATTGGCTGTACGGCAGGGCCTCATCAATGGCGAGCCTGCCTCTAGGACGGCGCTGGAAGGGGCCCGCGCGGCCGCCAAGAAGTTGCTGGCGACACACACCGTCGAACCGCTGCCCGAGAGTGCTCAGGAAACCGTTGCCGAGGTGCTGCAAGACTATTCTAGGGCAAATGAAGCCAGAGGACTCTCCCTGTGAGGAGACCAAAGATGAATTTCGCTTGCGGGTGGCCGTACACCCTTGACTGGACGGCCGTAGTCCAGGCGTTGCGGAAGGATCGTTTCGCCGGTTATGAAGTCCTGGATGTCAGCGACTGCCCCGACCGCGAAGGCGCCTATTTTGAATCCAGGCGATACCTGGAGGAGGCCCGCGTTTGAGGGGGCCGGCCCGCGACGGGCAGCCAGGCCTTCCTGCAGGCAGGCTGCTCAGAGACAAAGTCTTATGGGAGAAGGTCGGCCTCATCCTAATATCAGGACTATTGTACAGCTTAGCCATCAGCTCGGTTGGCGTTGCCACGCGCTGGATCCCCGCGCTGCCGCTGACGACCCTAAGGCTGGCAACCGCCTCGCTGATCTTCGGTGTGATTCTCCTCATCCGCAGGCCGGCATTCCGCTGGCGGCCGCGGGCGGGGCTCGACCTGGCAATCATCGGAATGTGCAACATCGGGTTGCCCTTCCTGCTGTTGGCGCTGTCGCTTCGCTACATTTCGAGCTCGCTCGCGGCAATCATCTTTGACTTGAGTCCGGCGATGACACTGGTTATGGCTCACTTTCTGCTGAAGGACGAGAAGCTGGACGCTGGCAAGGTGATCGGCACGATTGCGACGATCGGCGGCGCAGTGATCCTGTTGGCCAGCAATGCCAGCGGGCTGAGCGCAGGCATGCGGTACGGGCGGCTGGGGCAACTGATGATCATCCTGGCCGCGGCGACGGGGGCGTTCGGCATTGTTTACGCCCGCATGCGGATGCCGATGGAAGATGTGACGCTTCTGGCGGGAGGCCAGGTATTCGCGAGCCTGGCGGTCTTCATCATGCTGGCGCTGGCGACGGGCAGTTTGCCACAAGTGACGGCTTATCCGTGGCAGGCCTGGACTGGAGTGGTCGTCTCGGCGGTGACGGCCCCGGTGCTGGGATATCTGCTACTGTTCTATATGGTTACCAAGTTCAGCGCGTCGCTGGGCGGGTTCGCCGCCATCGCGACGCCCCTGTTCGCGGCGGTGACAGGCATTCTGTTCCTGGGAGAAGCCATCACCATACAAATCGCTTTAGGCACCCTGCTGCTGCTGGCCGGGTGCCTGTCGCTGAATAGCTTTTAGCAATGGGCAAGCATCTGGCAAGAAGCAAGCGTCAGGCATGATAGCGACCGATGGCGATAATATGGCGGTGTTCGTTTTTGAATTCGAAAATACGGCGCCAGCATCAGGTTCTGCAGATGCGGATCCGCGTCAAAGGCATCCTTGATCTGGCCCAGGAAGGCCGAGCGGATGATGCAGCCCGCCGCGCCACATCAGCGCGATGCCACCGAGGTTGAGATGCCAGCCGTACGTCTGCGCGGCAGCCCGCATCAGCACGTAGCCCTGCGCATATGACACGATTTTCGCGGCCTACACGGCTTGCTCCAGGTCGGCCAGGAAGGCCTCCTGCTCGCCGGAGTGACGCCCGACGGAGGTCGTGCAGTTGAAGACAGCCACCGTGGAGCCGTGGTCCGCCATGTTCATCACGAGGTTCTGCCCCATCACTGCCAGGCCGATCAGGGCGATGTCAGCCTGTACGCCGGGCTTCGCTGTTTCGGTCCTGTGTTCCTGCCCTTCTGTCGGTACGTCAGCGCTGGATGCGCGCCGAACTGCCCCGAGCGAATGCCCGCACCTGCTCGACAGTTGCCATGGTCGTGTCGCCAGGATACGTCGTAATCAGCGCGCCATGCGCCCACCCCAGGTTTACCGCTTCCTGCTCCGGTTCCCCCGTCAGCAAGCCAAAGAACAGGCCCGCCGCAAAACCGTCGCCACCGCCGACACGATCCAGCACGTCAAGCTCACAGGTCGGTGAGACATACGTCTTGCCGTCGATCCAGGCAACCGCACCCCAGCTATGCCGGTTTGTGGAGCTGACCTCGCGCAGGGTCGTCGCCACGACCTTCACCTTCGGGTACCTGGTCGTCACGGTGTCGATCATGCCGAAGAAGGCGCCCGGATCGAGCTTGGATTTGGCCGCAACCTCCGGGCCGGGTATCCCCAGTCCCATCTGCAGGTCCTCCTCGTTGCCAACCAGCACGTCAACTTGCTCGACGATCCGCTGAATGACCCGCAGTGCAACCTCGGGGCCGCCCCAAAGGTTCCACAGCTTGGCACGGTAGTTCAGGTCGAACGACGTCACCGCCCCGGCGGCCCTGGCGCATTTGAAGGCCTCGATGATGAGTTCGCCCGTCGTCTCCGACAGCGCGGCAAAGATCCCGCCGCTGTGCAGCCAGCGAACCCGACCGGCGAGGATGGCGTTCCAGTCGAAATCGCCGGGCTTGAGTTGGGCCGCCGCCTCTTTTCGCGGTTGTAGAAAACCACCGGCGCACGCACGCCCTGCCCACGGTCGCTGTACACCGTCGCCATGTTCGGGCCGGTCACGCCGTTGTGTTGGAAACGTCTGTACAAGGGGACAACCCCCATCGCCCGTACACGCTCGGCGATCAGATCACCGATGGGATAGTCTACCATCGCCGAAGCGACCCCCGTCCTCAAGCCGAAGCAGTCGGCCAGATTTGCCGACACGTTGAACTCGCCGCCGCTGACATGGATCTGGCATTCGGTGGCTTTGCGCCAGGGCACAATCCCAGGGTCCAGCCGGTGCACCAGCGCGCCCAGCGACAGGAGGTCCAGGCTCACCGGGGCGCCTTGCTCAGCGCGCTGCTCCCCCAGATTCAAGCCGTATTTCATGACGTCTTCCTCACCCTGAACAGCATCTCGCCTGCGTGTGGCACGACGAGGATGCCTTCGGACTCGCGGCCCTCCCACTCGTTCACGCAAACGCTCGTGGGATCGAGGTAGCCAAGGTTGATCTTCTCACAACGCTCGCGCGGGATACCTGTCGCCAGGGTCACCCGAATGCGCGGGCTCTCGATACCCGTCGCGGCATCGTACGCCCCCAGGCCCCTGACGTGTGTGGAGTGGGCCAGCACTCCCCACGGATAGCTCTTGAACCTGTCCCACTGTTTCAGGAAATAGTCGCGGCAGTGGTAGCCGATTTCATCCAGCACCTTGCCGTGCGTGTAGCTTACTTCATCGATGTGCGGCGCGTAGATCACCACCTCGCCCTCGTCGGAGACAGCGGGCTCGGTCTTGTACATGCCCTTGGCCGCCGTCCACAGGTCGTCATACAGGGCCGGCATGATCGACAGCACGCGCTTGACAGGGTGATCCAGCCAGGCGATGTGCACCTGCGAGGAAAGGGCCGAGGCGGCCTCCCACGCTTCCTGGGCACCGCCAAAGTAGAGGCCGTGCAAGCCCGCATAGGTCACCACCAGGCTGAAGCACGCCACCGGCCGGTCGATGAACGCAGCTCCTCGATCGATCACCGCGCGGACAGGCGTATAGCCCGAACCGATGACCGCATTGCTGGTCATCACGGCGCCCAGCCAGTGGGTGAAGTTGATAATCTCAGGGCCGGCGATGCCCGGAAAGAAGTACTTATTGCCGCCCGAGAAGCCGACCACCTCGTGGGGGAAGACTGGCCCGCAGATGATCAGCTGGTCGTAGTCGAAGATCAGCTTGTTCAACTTCACGACCACATCTTGCGAAAAGAGTCCCCCGGTGAGCTGGCTGATCTCGGCCGCCGAGATGTTGCCGATCGTGCGCAGGTTCGCCGGATCGGTCCACTCGTGATTGAAGACGCGGGAGCGGCCGGCGCGTCCGCCAACCACCGGACGGCCGACCAGCTTGCTCAGATGCTCATCAGACATCGGTTGGTGCGTGCCAAGGGCTACCAGGTAGTCCAGCGCTGCCGCACGCGGCAGCAGGCATTCCTCGAACAGGTCGAACATCATGGGCATGGGCATGGTGCGCGTGCCGTCTGGTATGATAACCAGCACGCGCTTGCCGTCAATGGCCAGGGAAGCGCCGGCCTCACTGACGATGCCCCTGGTCTCATCTTTCGTGAGATTGCCGTCCCTTGATCCGCGCCCTATTCCCATATGCCACCTCCTGCTCAGACCCCGCCGTACGCCGAGAATCCGCCGTCCACGGGGACGGTGATGCCCGTGACGAATGCCGACGCCGGCGAAAGCAGCCAAAGGATCGTGCCGAGAAGGTCTTCCGGCACGCCGAAGCGGCCCATTGGCGTGTGATCGATGATCGTGCGTCCACGCTGGGTCAATTCGCCGGTCTTCTCGTCGGTCAAAAGATAGCGGTTCTGCTCGCCCAGGAAGAAACCAGGTGCGATCGCGTTGACCCGGATCTTCCCCGAGTAATTCTTCGCCATGTGTACGGCCAGCCAGGCGGTGAAGTTGGTGATCCCGGCCTTGGCAGCCGAATAGGCGGGGATATTTGTCAGTGGCCGAAGCGCGTTCATGGATGAGTAATTCAGGATCACGCCTTCGCCTCGCTCGACCATCCCTGGCCCAAAGACCTGGCAGGGGAGGATCGTGCCCATCAAGTTCAGGTCGAGGACGAATTTCATGGCCTCTTCGGGCAGATCGAAGAAGCTAACGTCCTTGCTGGCGGTGGCGGCGGGCCGATTGCCGCCGGCCGTGTTCACCAGCCCGTCGATGCGGCCGAAGTGCCCGGTTACCGCGGCGGCCGCTTCCTTGAGGCTGGCACGATTCAGCACGTCGCCGGCTATCACCATGGCATTGCAGGCCCGCGGCCCGAGCCGGTCCATCAGCCCTTGTGCCGGTGCCAGGTTCCGGTCGAGGATGACGACATTCGCACCAACGCCTGCCAGCGCGCAGACAACGTCGCCACCCAACACCCCCGTTCCGCCGGTCACCACGAAGGTCTTGCCCGTGAAGTCGTACATTGCGTGCAGCTCAGCTGAGTTCATGATGATCACTCTCCATTTCTTCAACGCGATGCAACTCTTTCTCATCCAGCAAGTCCGCTTTGAGTCGCGCCTCGGCCCGGTCAGGATCGCCCGCTGCGATGGCATCGATCACGCCTTTGTGGTTGGCAGCGTTGCGCAATAGCTCTTCGGGTGAATGCCGTTCCGCGGCGAACATCAGGCGCACCCAGGTGCTCATCTTTGTCCAGGTCTCGATGATCACGCCATGGCCGGAAAGACCCACGATAGCCTGATGAAGGCGAAAGTCCCAGTGCAGGTAGCCGGCGAGGTCGTTGGCGAGGGCTGCGGCTTCCTGTTGCTCCCAGATGCCAGTCAGTTCAGCCATCTTTTCCGGTGTCAGCCGCTGCGCCAGGGTGCGGGCAGCGAGGCCCTCGATCACGGCGCGGGCCGTCATCACTTCCCAGGCCTTGTCAGCCGAAAGATGGCGCACGCGAGAAGTGCGGTTGGGAAGTTTCTCCAATAGCCCTTCGCCGATGAGAATTCGCACCGCCTCGCGCAGAGTGCCGCGCGCGACGGCCAACCGTTCCGCCAGCTGCGATTCGTTGATCTCATCGCCTGGCTTGAGCGCGCCGGTGAGGACTGCCTGGCGGAAGCGTTCAGCGATTTCGTCAACCAGCGAGCCGGCGGTCACCGGCGCAGTCAAGGGGTCTGCCGCTTGCCCGCCCTCTCGAAGAACCGCATCTTTGGCAAACTCCATGTCATCTCCCGTGCTCACCCCCGCTTCCGGCCGCTG
>CAWEHT010000302.1:0-12880 GCA_963808455.1 uncultured Chloroflexia bacterium
GCTCTCTCTCTGGACTTTGAGAACAACATCCGGCTGCAATTGAACCTCTTGGAGGGCGTGGCGCAGCTGGGGCTCCCTGCCCGCGTTCTGGTGGTCGGTTCCGCAGAGGAGTACGGCCAGATCCGCCCGGAGGATCTCCCGGTCAGCGAAACCGCGCCGATGCGTCCGGCCACGCCCTATGCGGTCAGCAAGATCGCGCAAGACTATCTTGGCTTGCAGTACCACCTGACTTACAAAGTCCAGACCATCCGAGCAAGGCCGTTCAATCACATCGGGCCACGCCAGAGCCTCGGCTTCGTGGCAGCGGACTTCGCTTTTCAAATCGCGCAGATCGAAAGGGGCCAGCAAACGCCCGAGGTCAAGGTGGGCAATCTGGATGCGGAGCGCGACTTCAGCGACGTGCGTGATATTGTGAGGGGCTATTTCCTGGCGCTGACGCAGGGCCAGCCCGGCGAGGCCTACAACCTCGGATCGGGAGTCGCACGCCCTGTGCGTTTCCTGCTGGACACCCTGATCGGGCTGGCCGATCACAAAGTTACCGTCGTGCAGGAAGCCGCGCGCCTGCACAGCGACTCCGTGCCAAGACTGGTCGCCGACTGCGCCAAGCTGCGGGCCTGCACCGGGTGGCACACGACGATACCACTCGAACAAAGCCTCGCCGACGTGCTGGCATACTGGCGGGAGCAGTCACGGGCCAGCAAAAACGCAACACCTTCTGCGCTACAGCGCTGACCGTGACCCGGCATCCTGCTTGTTGGGAGGGCTAATCTGATGCCAAAGGCACTCATCACTGGGATCACAGGTCAGGACGGCTCGTATCTGGCCGACTTCCTGCTCAGCAAGGGTTATGAAGTCCTGGGCATGGTACGCCGCACGAGCACGATCAATTTCGATCGCGTGCGGCACATACAGGACTGCATTACCATTGTCCACGGCGACCTTCTGGACCAGGTGAGCTTGATCGACATCCTGCAAGAGCACCATCCTGACGAGGTCTACAACCTGGCGGCGCAAAGCTTTGTGCCGGCAAGCTTCGGGCAGCCGGTGCTGACCGGGGAATTCACCGCCCTTGGCGTTACGCGGGTGTTGGATGCCATCCGCTGCACCGACCGCTCGGCATCGTTTCTACCAGGCGTCGAGCTCGGAGATGTTCGGCAAGGTGCAGGAGGTGCCGCAGCGCGAGACGACTCCTTGTACCCGCGGAGCCCGTACGGCGTGGCCAAGGTGTACGGGCACTGGATTACCATCAACTATCGGGAGAGCTACAACCTCTTTGCCTGCTCCGGCATACTCTTCAACCACGAGTCGGCCGCGCCGCGGCCTCGAGTTCGTCACACACAAAATCACCAACGCGGTAGCGCGCATCAAGCTGGGGATGGCCAATTCGGTGCACCTCGGCAACCTGGACGCCCGCCGTGACTGGGGCTGGGCGCCGGACTATGTCGCGCGATGTGGCTGATGCTGCAACAGGACAAGCCCGACGACTACGTGGTAGCCACCGGCGAAACCCATTCCATCCGCGAGTTCTGTGAGGAAGCTTTCGGCTACGCGGGCCTGGACTGGCAGAAATACGTGGTAGTTGAACCCACAGTTCTACCGCCCGGCAGAGGTCGATTTCCTGGTAGGCGATGCCAGCAAGGCCAAGCGCGTGCTTGGCTGGGAGCCTACCATCACCTTCCGCGAACTGGTCCGCAACATGGTGGACGCGGACTTCAGCCGAGCTGCGGCAGATGGGCAACCACACTCCCTGCGTCGGATGAAACTCAGGAGCACCATACCGATGTCCGACATCAGCTTTGGCACCGACGGGTGGCGAGCACGCATCGCCGAAGACTACACTTTTGACAATGTTCGTCGCTGCACGCAAGGGTTCGCCGACTATCTGAAGGCCAAATATCCTCGCGACGATGATCAGTCGCGCGGCGTGATAGTCGGCGGCGACCGGCGTTTTCAATCCGAGCATTTCGCTGCTGCTGCTGCAGAGGTGCTCGCAGGGAACGGGATCGTGGCCCACTTCTGCGGTGGAGGCGTTCCCACGCCTATCCTCTCGTTCGGCGTAACCGAGCGGAACGCCCTGGGCGCCATCAACATCACGGCCAGCCACAACCCACCTACCGACAACGGCTTCAAGGTGCGCGACGCCAGCGGAGGTGCCATCGCGCCGGACGGCCTGAAGGCCATCGAAGAGCGCATCCCTGTCTCGGCGCACGATATCAAGCGGATCGACTTCGGCGAGGCCGCACGGGCTGGGCTGATCTGCGAGTACAGCCCGATGCAGCGCTATGACGAGCGCATCCGTTCTCTGGTCGATGTCGACGCGATCCGCGATGCCGGCTTCAAGGTGCTGGTCGACAACATGTGGGGCAATGGTGCGGGCTACATCAGCCATTTCATCAGCGGCGGCGCCACGCAGGTGATCGAATACCATGCCGACCGCAACCCGCTCTTTCCGGAGATGCACCGGCCCGAGCCGATCCCACCAAACGTGGATGCAGGCCTGGCCCGCAGCCGCGAGCTGGGCGTGGACGCGACATGCATCATGGATGGCGACGCCGACCGCTGTGGCTTCGGCGACGAGAACGGCCACTTCGTGGACCAGCTGCGCGTGTTCGGCTTGCTCGCCATGTATATGCTGGAGGTGCGCGGCGAGCGGGGCGCCATCGTCAAGACGCTGAGCACCACCTCGATGCTGGACAAGCTGGGCGCGCGCTATGGGGTGCCGGTGATCAACACCGGGGTCGGCTTCAAATATGTGGCGCCTGCCATGATCGAACACGCTGGGCTGATCGGCGGCGAAGAGAGCGGCGGCTACGCTTTTCGGGGCCACGTCCCAGAACGTGACGGCATCCTCTCCAACCTCTGCCTGCTCGACTTGATGCGGCGCACGGGGAAAAAGCCCACGCAGCTTCTCGAGATGCTGTTCGGCCTGGTTGGTGGCCCCCATTACTACGACCGAATCGACACGCGTGTGGCGGACGAAGCCGTCAAACAGAAGGCACGTGGGCGCCTGGACGATGCGCAGCCGGCCACCGTAGGTGGCCTGCGCGTCACCGGCAAGATCACCACCGACGGCTACAAGTTCGTGTTGGAGGATGGGGGCTGGCTCCTCGTCCGGTTCTCGGGCACGGAGCCCCTGATTCGGCGTCTATTGCGAGACGATGCATCAGGATAAAGTGCAAGCCATTCTGCAGGATGGGAAGGCCCTGGCAGGGATCGTGTGAGCATCATCGACACGCACTGCCATCTCGACCAGCCCCAGTTCGACGCGGACCTGGCGGCCGTGCTCGACCGGGCCGCGGCGGTGGGGGTGACAAGGATCATCGATCCTGGCGTCGATCTGGCCTCCTGCCGGAAGGCACTGGACCTGGCCGATCGCCACCCCGAAATCTTCGTGGCAATCGGCGTTCACCCGAACGATTGCTCCGGTTTTGATGCCGGCACGCTTGCCGAATTTACGCGAGATGGCATCCCATCCCAGGGTAGTGGCTATCGGCGAGATCGGCCTGGATTACTATCGTGAGCCGCGTGCCCCACGAACAGCAGAAGAAGGCGCTCCGAGCGCAGTTGCGCCTTGCAAGCGAGCTGGACCTGCCGGTGATCCTGCATTGCCGCGACGCTCAGGGGTCGGACCGTGATGCCCACCGGGACCTTCTGTGGGAATTAGCACAATGGGGGCCTGACGTACGGAAACGCCGGGGGCCCGATGCTATCTTGGGGGTGTTGCACGCCTTTTCCGGCGATGCAGCGACGGCCAGGCAAGCCTACGATCTGGGCCTCGTGCTTAGCCTCGGCGGGCCGGTCACCTTCGCGAATGCGCGGGGAGCTGCGCCAGATCGTGCCGAAACTGCAAGTCAACCGTCTGATGCTCGAGACCGATGCCCCGTACCTGGCCCCCGATCCTTATCGCGGACGGCGCAATGAGCCAGCCTATCTCCCCCTGGTAGTGGAGGCGCTGGCAGCGCTGTGCGAGGTCTCACCGTTGGCCGTCGAGCAACACACATCTGAAACGGCGCACCGATGCTTTGGCAGACTTGACCAGAAGTGCCCCCCATGAAGGACCGATGAGAAACGGACTGGCAATCCTGGACCTCACTCACGAGGACTTGCAACACGTCGAGCGCAAGATCCGCGAGATGTGCGAGGGCACCTTCGAGCCGCTCGGAGAAGTGTTCATGCACCTCATCGGGGGCGGCGGCAAGCGCCTGCGCCCGGCTTTGGCGCTGATGGCCTATCGCTTCTATGCCTCCGAGGGTTCTGACCGCATCATCGCGCTGGCGGCAGCCGTGGAGGCGCTGCATACCGCAACCCTGGTGCACGACGATCTGATCGATGGCGCGCTCATGCGGCGCGGCAAGACGACGCTCAACGCCCAGTGGAGCAAGGGGGCCACCGTCCTCGGAGGAGATTATCTGTTCGCTCGCTCAGCCGGCTTTGCCGCCGAGACCGGCAGCCTGCAAGTGGTTCAGATCTTCGCCGAGACGCTTCGCATCATTTGCGACGGCGAGTTGCGCCAGATGTTCGCGAACGGGCAGTGGCGAATCCCCAAGGAAAGCTACTATCGCCGTATCTTTGCCAAGACGGCGTCGCTTTTCGCCGCGGCGGCCCGCATGGGGGCGATCCTGGCGGATGCGCCCTCCGCGGCCGAACAGGCACTCTATGACTACGGCTACCAGCTCGGCATGGCCTTCCAGATCGTGGACGACATCCTGGATTTTGTGGGCGACGAGGCCGTGCTTGGCAAGCCGGTGGGCAGCGACCTCGAGACAAGGCACCGTGACCTTGCCTTTCTACTACTTCCTGAAAGCCATCCAGACCCGGAATCCCTGGCCCTGCTCCTGGAGGCCGATTACGCGCGCCCCGCCGGTCGCGTGCCGGCCGGACCGGACGGCCAGTCTGGCGGCATCGACACGCTGGTGAGGATGGTCGGCCAGGATGCTCGCGCCATCGCTGCGGCGCGCCAGGAGGCTAGCGATTTCGCCCAGGAAGCCAAACGGCGCCTGGATGGCCTGCCGGCGGGCGAGCTGCGCCAGGCTTTGGCAGACCTCGCCGACTTCGTCGTGGCGCGCGACGCCTAAGCCCAGATCATGCGGGTCCTTTTCGTTTCTGGCGAATACCCGCCGATGCAAGGCGGCGTGGGGGACTATACCCACTGCCTGGGGCTGGCGCTGGCCCGCCTCGGCGCCGACATCCACGTGCTGGCGCGACCACCGGCCGAGGCAGGCGGCGCGCCTGCGCCGGCCACGCCGGACGAACCGGTCGTTCACAGGACCATGCGCAACGCCGGATGGGACCTTTGGCGTCACGTCACTAAGTTCGGCCGGCCAGCTGCAGCCCGACATCATCCACATCCAGTACCAATCAGGGGCCTACGACTTGCATCCGGCCGTCAACTTCCTGCCGTGGCGGTTGCGAGCGGCGCGCCGCGTCGCCGAGCGGCGCTCCTCCCCGGCCCCCGCGGTGAGACTCGGCCGGCCTCGCCCGGCGATCCTCACGACCTTCCACGATCTGCGCCAGCCCTACATGTTTCCGAAAGCCGGCCCGCTGCGCTGGCAGGCCGTGCTGGCCATGGCCCGGCAGAGCGATGCCGTCGTGGTCACCAACCCCGACGACTGGGCCCAGTTGTCCCATGCCGCCCCCCAGCTGGCCGCCCGCATGCGGCCCATCCCGATCGGCAGCAACGTCGATCGGCGGCCCCCGGCGGGATACGAAAGAGCCAGCCGCCGCGCCGCCTGGGACACAGGTCCTGACGATTGGCTGCTGGCCTACTTCGGCTTTGTCCACCGGAACAAGGGCACGGAAACCTTGATCCGCGCCCTCGATGCCCTCGTGGGCGCCGGCCGGCCGGCGCGCCTGATCATGGTCGGCGGCCAGACCGGCAGCAGCGATCCCACCAACGTAGCGTATTTAGCTGAGGTCAAGGCCCTGATCGAGGAACGGAAGCTGGCCGGGCGGGTCAGGTGGACGGGCTTCACGCCCGACGAAGAGGTGTCGGCCAACCTTCTGGCGGCAGATTGCGCCGTGCTGCCCTATTGCCAGGGCGCATCCGTGCGCCATGGCAGCCTGATGGCAGCCCTGGCGCACGGCCTGCCGATCGTGACGACACTCGATCCGGCGGCGGAGGAGAACGGCGCAAAGGCCCAGTTCGCCCGGCTCGAAGATGGCCTCTCCGCCTGCCTCACCCGACCGGACGACCCGCGCGCGCTGGCCGAGGCGGTCACCCGCCTGATGACAGACGCCGATCTGCGGCGCAGGCTGGCCGCCGGGGCGCTCAGCCTGGCACGCCAGTTCGAATGGGAGACCATCGCGAGCAGCACCTGGAGGCCTACCGCGCGGCTTGCCCATGATTCAGGTAAAGGGAGCCCGTTGTCTCGTCTTCCCGAGCTTTGCGCCGGGCCGGCATGACAAACGCTGCCACCGAAGGCCTTCCCTTCACAGGCCATAAGGACGGCGGAGCCGCGGGCTAGAGAAACCCCATCCCTACTGCACCACCACATCAGTCTGGAAGCTCTTCCACTCCTGCCCGGCGCTCGTGATCACCGGCACAAAACCCTGGGTCGTGACGTCGTACAACACCAGGTTGATGCGATACCGGCCCGCAGGCAGGTCGAGCGGCAGCGCCTGCAGGCGATGGTCGGTCACCGTCTGCCACGGTTCCCAATCCCCGACGCCGCCCAGGGCCATGTTTTGCGAGTCCACTTCCTTCTGGCCCTGGTCCCTCATGGTGAAGTTGATCACGAAGTCATCGATGTGGCCCGCGTTGGTCCGCCTCCAGAAGAAGGTAAATGCGATGCTGTCGCCGGCCCGGTAGGCGCCCCGATCCAGCGTTAGCCCCTGGAGCGCCACCTGCCCGCCGAAATTCAGCCCTGCCGGATAGTAGGCGGGCCCGGCGCCGCCTGGCAGGGGCAGCGTAGCGGCGGCCGGCGCGGCCAGGCCCACCTGTGCGCTCGCGCGGTCAACCTGCTGCCCACAGGACAGGGTCACCCCCAACGCCGCCCCCCCTGGCGCGGCGGGCGACTTTCCGAGCACCACAGGGATGACGCTGTCACCCGGGGGGAAGGTGAGTGGCAGGATGCCCCGAGATATGCCGGCCGGCGGGGAACCAGGGCCCTGCCATTGGTAGGCCAGCGCATACGGCTCGCCCAACGGCTGGGCCAGCGTGGTCGAGAGTGGGCTATGGGCCGTAATGTAGGCCGTATAATCCTGGCCGGGCGCAGCAGCAGGCGGCAAATAAATTCCAAGGCGGGGAGCCGAAGGCTGCGGGCCGGTCGGGCCCGGGGCCAGGCCGTAGACGTAATCCCGGCCGAACTGCGTGACCAGGCTCATCTGCTCGCCAAACAGCGGTAGCCGCTTTTCCACGGCGGCCCATTGGCCGGGGCCGAACTGGTCCGCGTGCAAGATCACATAGCGCACGTTCAGACCGCGCAGGTAGCTGAGCGCGTCGCTGGACGGGAAAGTTACCAGCCGGGCGACCGCTTCCTGATAGAGCGGCGGATAAAACCCGCTGTAGCCCAGGATCGTCGGGTGCCAATGGTAGGTGGAAAAGTACTCCTGCCGGCCCACACGGTACATGGCCGTGAGATCGTCCCACACCGAGTACGACGACATCGCCGGCAGCTCCAGCACGACCTGGTCCGCCGGCTGCTTCGCCAGCCAGCGATAGACTTCGGGCACCTGCGCGCCCACCGCAATCGGCAGGCCGGCCTGGGGCAGGGCCAGAAAGCCTGCGACCTCGAGAACGAGCACTATCCCTGGCACCACGGGCCGCGTGCGCCGGGCCAGCTGCGCGGCGCCGAAGCCGCTCAATACCGCCAGCGCGAAAATGACCAGCGCCGCCATGCGCGCGGGCACGCGCATCGAGCTGAAACCGGGCACCCAGCGGTACAGGAAGGCATAAGGGAGCGGCCCAAAGACGGCGCTGCCCCCATTGTGCAGCCGCAGGACGGGCCCCAGGGAGAGCACCAGCGCGATGAGCGCCAGTGCCACGTAGAAGGCACGCTCTCGCCCCCACGAACTCCTTGTGCCGGCCCGCTCTCCGCCGCGCGGGTGCCCTGCCAGGATGAGTCCGGCACCGGCAAGCAGGAGGGTTATCAGCCCCGGGAAATACGTTTTGCCGGGTGTGGGGTCGACGCCGGCCGCCGGAATGGCTCTGCCAAGCAGGCTGCGCGCCGGGACCGTCAGGTAATTGGCGAGCGCTGCCCCGTCTTGCCCATTCAGCGGGCGCACCCCGACGGCCGCCTGCACCATCGAATAGGGACGGAGGACAATGAACATCAGGATCGCTGTCGCCGCCAGGGTTACGCCGAGACGCCGGAGCAGAGTCCGATCGAAAGGCGTGGCACCGACCTGAAACAGGACGTACACGCCGATAGCGATAGCCGTGTAGAAAGCATAATAGAGGTTGGAGGTCGCCTGCAGCGTGCAGAAGAGGGCGAAGAGCAGAGCGTCACGCCACGCGTGGGTGCGAAAGAAGCGTGTGAGATAGAGGATCGTGAAGGGCAGCCACTCGAGCGCCAGGTTCTGAATCTGGCTGATCTCGGTGAAGCGAAAGCCGGCGAAGCCAAAGGCCACCCCGGCAACCACGCCCGCGAAGCGGCTCTCCGTCAGGGAGTAGGCCAGGAGATAGGCTCCCAGCGCGGCCAGCACGAACGACACCAGGATGGCCGCATTGTGCACAAAGATCGGGTTACCCGTGGCCCACCCCAGCGCTGCCCCAGGGATGGCGATCCCCAACAGGTGCTCGGAATACGCCAGGGTCGCCGGATAGGGGTAGAAGATGTTGGCGTCGAACAGATGGGCGGGCTGAGTCGTCAGGGCGTGCACGTCCCAGGCCAGGATCCAGGTGTTGAGCAAGGGGTCGCCATAGTTGGCGATGGTATTCCACGCCCCGCGCACGAGAGGAAAAGCCGTGACCACGGTCAGCGAGACAAAAAGCCCGAGCGGTGGCAGGTGCTTGCGCAACTCAGCGCACCTGGATGGATGGCAGCAAAATCGAGCGCCACAGGACCTTGAGCGGCAGCTTGACCGCATCCTGCTGGGGGTCGAGCTGCTGGCCGGAGGCCGGGTCATACCACCCGACCTCCAGGTAATAGGTCCCCGGGGGCAGGTCTGGCGGCAACTCCACGCGGAACTCGTCGGAGTAGAGCTTCCCGGGCACGAGCCTGGTCGTCAGGATGTTTCCCGGCCCGGTGTGCATCGATTGGGCCCAGATCTCGTCGCCGGTCCGCGGGTTCATGGGCCAGGGCTTCTGGCTGTTGCGGATATGCACGAAGCTGTCCAGGTCGACGGCCGTGCCCGGCTCGCTTTGCCAGAAAAGGGTGATGGAGAGCGTATCCCCGGGCCGGGCGGGGCCGGCGGGCACGCTGTAGCCGCGCGAGTCGCGGCGCGCCCGGAAACGGCACGTTAACGGTTACCTGGGCGCCACAGACCTGGCTGGCGGTCGATTGGCAACGCAGCCAGCTCGTCGAGGGATCGACGAAGGCGATCTTGAACACCAATAATCCGGTCAGGCCGGCGAGCAGCCACCACGGCGGCGCGGCCTCGGCGACCACCGAAGCGGAGAGGGGAGCCGCACTACCACGTCCCCGGCGCCGGCGGAAGAAATCCGCCACCACGCCGCCCAACAGGCCGGCGAACGCCAGCCCGCTGAGTGCCAGCCCGGCCTTCTCGGCACCTGTGGACCCGAAGCGCAGGCTGACGTGGTGATCGCCCGCAGGGACGGGGAGCTGGACGTAACCGGTACCCGGCTGAGGCCCGACCGGCACAGGCCGGCCGTCGACCTGCGCCTGCCAGCGCGGGTAGTAAAGCAGGTGCAGGGTCAGCGTAGCAGGCACGCGGGCCTCGACGTCCATATCCCAGGCGCCGTCCTGAACGCGGACGGCGCTGGCCTGGATGCCGCCCGCCGGCGCGGCGAGCGGGTTCTTGCTTGGGTCGAAGTTCGGGCCCAGCTCTTGCAGCAACGCCTGATCGAACGGCGCGGTCCTCCAGCGGGGCTGGAACTCGCCGAATGCCGTGAATGAGCTGCCACCCGAGGCGATCTCCGCCTGGCGGACCTCTCCGGCGGAGAGACCGGGGCTAACCGCGCTGTACTGGTGCTCCAGGCCCGTGTACAGGGCGGGCATGGCGAGCAAAATGATCAGGCCGGCCAGGATCACGCTCACATAGGGCTGCCACCGGCGCGGCAGCAGCGCCACCACGATCCCCGCGATGGCGGCGCTGGCCAGGTCGGGCAGGCTCATGAGCCTGAACCGGTATTGCACCCGCACCAAGAAAGGCTGCAAGGCTCGCCACAGCGGATCAGACGCGCTGGTCAACAGCCAGAAGGCCAGCCACCCGGTCACCAGCGCGACGCCCAGGGCAAGCAAGAGGTCTCGACGGTTCTGCTTCCAGGCCAGATACAGCGCGGGCAGGCCGGCCACCAGGAACAGGGCCTGGACCCAGCCGAAGCGGTCGCCTGTGTTGTTGCTGTCGCTGCCCGTGTCGTAAACGACCGGGGCGGCCAGCAGCCGGTCCAGCGGGATGGGATTCCAGACCGGGTTGGCGTAAGGCGCGCTGAAGTCGTGCTCCCAGGTGACCCAACCCTGCTCGGGGACCATCGGCAGCCAGATGAAGGCCACCAGCAGCCCGCCGGCCAGCAGGCCGAGGACCGGCATGGCCGTGCGATAGCGCCAGCCCAGCAGGACGGCGACCAGCCCCGCGACCGCGCGCGAGGATCAAGGGCGCCAGCACGTGCGCCGAAATGCAGGTCGCCCACAACAGGGCACATAGCGCAAGGCGCCCGCCCGAGGGCCTGCGGGCCAGCCAGATCACCGACCACAGTATCCACGGGAAGAGAGCCACGGCCAGGGCTTCGGGTTCGCCCCGCTCGAAGATGTTGCGCAATACGTAAGGAGCGTAAAGGAAAGTGGCTGCGGCGAGGAGTGCCGGCCAGCGCCGGCCGGTGATCTCGCAGCCCAGGGCGTACGCACCGGTGCAGCCGGCGCACAGCGCCAGGAACATCAAGACACGCCAGCCCAGCACGTGCGGGATGCCCAGCCGGTAGAGCAGATCCATCCCCGCGTAGGGCAGCGGGGGCAAGAAGCCGAACAGCGGGCTGCCGAGCCCCCAGTTCAGAAATTGGACCCACCGCGGGTAGATTGCCCCATGGGTGATGGCGTAGGAGTAGACGAAGGCCCGATACAGGTGTTCGGTCGCCGCGTCGTACGCCTCGACCGTGATGTTGAAGCGCAGCACCGGCCAGAGGGCGGCGGCGGCCACGGCCAGCAACAGCCATGCCCACCGCAGGCGCACCCAACGCAGGCTCCTGGCCTGGATCTCAGCCGGTTTGCTCAGGACTTGTTCCATCTGCTATTCACCTTAGGACGAGCTCGAAGACGCGGCGATCCGTAACCGGGTGACTCCGACGGACAATTGGCGTGGGTCCGGGTTGGCGCCGTGCGTGACGTCCCGCGGGCTGGCCACCACGGCGGCCCGGAGGACGATCTCATTCTCTCCCACATGCACGAGCGCAGCGGGGATGCTGATGTCGGCCGCCCAAGGGTTACACCCGTTCCACCGCTGCACGGCGATAGTCGTGCCGTTGGCTATCAACGCGAGGGACTGCGCCCTGCCCGGAACGCACATCGGGAAGGCCGCGACGCTCAGGTCATAGCTCGTGCGGGTTCGGGGCGACCCACAGCGCACGCGGCCTGGGCACCTTCGATCCATTTGCCCCACGACTCGGCGCCGGACCAGCCTTCTCTAGGCAGGAGGTTGAAACTCGGATCGCTTTCCGGAAGCAGCCGAAGCATGCAAATCGGGTAGTTCCACGGTCCAGGCGCTGAAGGTGGCGGAAAACATCCGGCGAGGCTGACGCCTGCGGCGTGCTCGGCCTCCTCCTGCAACACCTGCCAATCATAACCGCCTTCCATATGCAGCGCAATAAGGCGCACGTCGTAGAAGCGGAGCATGGGGATGAAGTCAGGGTTCTGGAAGGCGTGAGGGTGCGCCATCAGCCAGTCGAGCAGGTATTTGGTCGAAGCGGGAAGCACGCTGCTGGTCCCCGCCACGGTGGGCTGGCCGGAATACAGCGTCTCGTACAGGGTCTCACCGCTGATCGGCATCATCATCGTGTAGCGCGCCGGCGTAAACAGGTCGATGATCCCCCCTCCGGCGAGGTCTTGCCCTTTCAGCCAGGTGAAAGCCGGGTGGGCAGGCAGGGGAAAAGGGTGAGACTTGGTGGGCGCCGGGACCACCTTGAGCACCAACAGCAACGCTACCAGGCCGCGCAGGCCCGCGGTTCGGACCCGCTCGAGGCCAAGGGCAGCCGAGGACGGAACACGGCAGGCGCGGCGATGAAGGCATAGCGCGCGAAGCACGGGCGCGGTCCAGGAAGGGCACACATGCCGCCAGCAGCCAGCCCGGCAAGGGCACGGCCGTGTCGAATGGGACCGGAGGCACCTGCCCCACGAAGAGGTTGGGCTTGAAAAGATGGCCGGCCTGCCACAGCAGCGAGTCCAGCGGGCGCAGCGCAGGCCCAGCTCACCGGCACATCGTTCCATTTCAAGGTCAGCCCGAGCGCCAGGATCACGCCCACGCAGGCCGGCACGGCCAGCAACGCGCCCGCCTTGCGCCGCCGGGCTTCGGCGAGCCCCCATAGGGCCATCAGCGCGGCCAGAGTGCCGAAGTTGGCCTCGCCTTGCTCGGTCGGCGGGCCGGAGTAGACCGCTTCGAGCGAACGACCCCAGGAAGGGATGCCACACCGAGGGGATAGGCAGGCTGTTCAAGCTCGCCCCGAGCGTGTTGACCTCGTCGAGGCCGTAGAAGCTCGCCTCCGACGTAACGCTGGCCCGCCAGAAAGAGTAGAGCGCCGGCGAGCTGATGGCCGCCGCGACGAGAATGGCCA
>CAWEHT010000303.1:0-4534 GCA_963808455.1 uncultured Chloroflexia bacterium
GGGAAGCGGAGTTTGATGCCCACGGCAGCCAGAGTGAAGCCGAGGAACAGGCTGCCGGTGTCGCCCATGAAGATGCTGGCCGGATTGAAATTGTAGGCGATGAACCCCGCGCAGGCGCCGACCAGGGCCGCCGCGAGCGCGCCGACGAGATACTGTTTGCTGATAGCGGCAAACAGCAAGAAGAAGACGGCCGCGATGAGCGCCACACCGCCGCTCAGGCCATCCATGTTGTCGAGCAGATTGAAAGAGTTGGTGATCACGACCATCCACAGCAGCGTGGCAGCCGCATTCGCCCAGGCCCAGGGGAGGAAGCCAATCCTCACGTTGCTGACCAGCATCACGCTAGCGGCAAGCAGCTGGCCTACGAGCTTGACCCAGGGGCTCATGCCGAACCGGTCGTCCCACAGACCCAGGAACGAGACCATCGTGGCTCCCAGTATGATGCCCGCCGCCTGGTTGAAGAAGAAGCGGTTGCCCAGCAGCAGCAGCGCGACGATGAACGCCAGATAGACGGCCACGCCCCCTAGCAGGGGGGTCGGTACGACATGCAGCTTGCGCTGGTTGGGTTGGTCCACCACGCCCAGGCGCCGCGCAGTTTGACGGGCAACCGGGGTAGCACCAAAGGCCAGGATCAGTGCGCTGACGAGGATCAGAAAGTAGTTCGTCACTTCTTGCCTGTTGCTTGCAGCTCGGCGATGAGCTGCTGGACCTCGGTTTTCTCGTTGCTGCTGGCGATGGCGAGCGCTGATTGTGCGGCTGTCAAAGCTTGATCAGCCTGGCCCGCGTCGCGCAGCACCAGCGCTTCGTTGCGATAGGCCGCCTCTAGCTGGCTGCGATGTGACTCAAGGTTGCTCTGTAGCGACTGCTGCTGTGCCGTCGCGCTGGCCCCGAGCTTATCGAAGCCGCCGGCCTGGGCGGCTTGCGCTTGAAGTGCGGTAAGACGTTGGTATGCCGAGTCATAGGGTGGCTTTTCGATGCCGATCAACTTGTTGAAGTTGACGAGTGCGGCCGAGACGTTGCCCGTTTGGGCGCTGTACACAGCGGCGGCGCTGAGCACGGACGTGTCATTGGAGTTCAGGGCCAGAGCATGGTTGTAGGCATCGAGGGCACCCTTCTTGTCTCCGGCATCGGCGAGCATGTCACCTTGCAGCAAGAAGGTTTGCTCGAAGCGCTGATCCAGGCCAGCCGAGCGTTCCAAGTCGGCCAAGGCCCCCTGAGTATTGCCCTGGATGAAGCGTACGCTGGCTTGTTCGTTCCAGAGCTGGGCGTTGTTGGGGCTCAGCGAGGTGGCGCTCTCGTAATACTTGAGCGACTCGTCCAGTTCGCCCATGTTGACCTGGTCTGGGTGAGCCCGCACCGTATCGCGCAGCAACGAATTGTTCGTGGCGTTGGCTGCCGCCGGCGAATTGCTGAAAGCCCACGTGCGGAAGAGCCGCGCCAGGTTGGCAGTGTGATCCGTGTTGAGCGGATTCAGGCGTTGGGCACCGATCAATATGGCATAGGCGGCCCGCGAGATATCCTCGCGCGTCCCGCTCGTCACCCCACTCTGGGCAACGTTGAGCAGGTCAGGCGTGGCTATTTCGCCGACGTCGGTCGGGAGGGTCGCGGCGCCGGCCTTAGCTGTGGACGCGTATTCGAGCAAGGCCCGGCCCAGGAACAGGTAATAATAGTCCTCTCTCGGCTCCATCTCCGCGGCCTTCTGGTAAAGCACCGTAGCGCCGTCCCACTGGCCTGCGTCTTCATAAGCCTGCCCTTGCTTGTAATACATGTCGGCCTGCACCGGCGTGATGTTGTAAGCGAAAATTAGGATCAGGCCCAGGACCGTGAGCACGATGGCGCCGGTGATGGGCAGCACCGGCACGTCGGACAGCCAGCGAAGCGGGCGCGGCCGGGTATCGGCCCAGGAGACGACCATGGCGAGGGCAAGGCCCATCAGCAACAAGATGGCATCGAAGGCCGTGAGGTACCGGGCGATATGGTCGAAGACGGTCATCCCCGGCAGACCGGCAATCTGCGTTTCTCCGGCCTCGTACAGGCCGTAGATGAAGAACGTGCCCAGGACCGCGCAGGCGTAAAGTGTGAGGTTTGCGCCCCAGCGATACTCGCCGGGCTGCCAGGCACGCTCTCGGTGGGATTCTGCCAACGCCAGCACGCCGCCGACGGCCCAGGTGAGGAGCACCAGCAATATCAGCCACGGCGAGCTGGTTGGGGTCCGTGCGCTCCCGACCACACGGGTGGTGAAGGCTTGCATCAGGATCTTGAATGCTCCCTGGCTGCCCGCCTGGTTCAACACGTAATCCCAAACCAGCACCAGGGTGATCACCGCCGCAATCAGAGCATATGGCAACAGGACCCGCCACGACGATTGCTTTGAGGGCCGGGCATAAAACTGCCTGTTGGTGCTTGAGTTCCGACTTTCTTGCTTCCCGCGCGGCGCCCTGGCCTGGGCGCGCATCGCCCGAGTTTGCCCTCGCGCGGCTTCGGTCCTCGGTCCGCGCCCGGCCGTCTGTGGCGCACGGCCAGCCGCCGGGGCCGGGTTGGCCGTAAGACCGCCCGTGCGTCCCGCCGGTTCCGCCGCAGCCGCGGCCATCGCTGGTGCGGGCACTTCGGCGTCCCTCACCCAGCCCATCCCTACCACTACGAGCACGCCCGACAGGATCCAGAAGTGTGTAAGCGTGGAGGCGATGGCGATGCCGGTGTGGATCTCCACGTAGTGCGCCACGACGGTTGCAAATAGCGCCAGTAGCAGCAGCTGCTGGCGGCCACTGTGTATGACTTCAGCAGCTTTGGCGCTGTTGGCCGGCGCGCGCTGTCAACGGGCTCGAAGGAGCCGGACATCAAGTCATAACGCGCGTCGGCGGCCGGCGCGCTGCCGGCAGGCAGCAGCAGATCGATGGTGACATATAAGATCAGGCCGAGGATCAGCCCTGCCGGCAAGACGATTCCCATCAGGCGCAGGCCATGATCGAACACCAGCGGCACCGCCACGCCGAGCACTGCGCCTGCAGCGAGTAAGCTCCAGAACAGGATGCGTCTTCCGTTGCCTTGCATCAGGCCCAGCCAACGCAGGGCAAAGTAGAAGATGCTCAGAAAGACGGACATCTGCACCACGAGGCCCAACAGCCCGGTCCTCACCACCGCGTCGAATGTCTCGTTGTGCGAGCGATCGGGCGACGCGTTGCGAGCCTCGTAATGTGCCAGGTCCGGAGGATAGAAGCGATTATAGGCGACCCACATGGACTCCGGCCCGTAGCCGATGAGCAGGCGGACCGGATTCAGCGTGTCGTCGGTGGGCGTCGTGCCGTCCGAGCTGACCCACCATGGCGTCGGCGTCCCGGCGGGCCATTGGATCGGGGCGTGGGGCTCGAACATCATGTTGACCGCCCCCTCCCAGATCAGCACCCGCACGGCGTTCGTCCCTTCGTTGAGACTGAACAAGTAGCACATGCGCCCGATGTAGCGTTCTTTGCACACTTTCGCCATTGGCCCTTGGGGCACATTCAGCACGCCCAGAAAGGCGACTACGACGATGGCCAGCGCCAGAAAGCCCAGGAACAATCCGCGCGTGGCCTGACGCAGCCACGCCATGGCGCGTGCGCCGGCCTCGGCCCAGTTTCCCAACAACCGTAGCCCGACCATCCCGAATACGTACATGCCGACTAGCAAGCCCAACTGTGGCCCACGGCTCTCGCTGAACACGATGGTGATCAACTGCGCGATGGCGACGAAGTAAGCCCACCACGCGAGCACGTCGGCAAGACGATCTTCCTTGAGGATGGCCGCAATGCCGTCGATCAGGCGCTCGATTGTAGAAGAAGGCCATGATGGGTACGCGGCGACAAAGATGGCATTGCCCATGTTCGCCGCGACACGTTCTGGACGTCTCCACCCCATGGCAGCGGATCGAGGCCGTAATGTTGGAGAGGCCGTACAGGCTGATGGGGAGGCTGGTCAGGATGATGGCGTTAGCGATCCTGTTGATCTGTGCACGTGTACGCAGGTGCGTCAACACCATTATGAAGAGGACCACGTACGACATGAATGTGAAGGTGCCTTGCAGCCTCACGTAGGAGCCCAAAAAGCTGATGCCCGGCAGACCGAAAGGGCCGTGCTGATGAGGTAGCAGACCACCAGGAGCAACGCCGGCAACACAAGTGGCGTGGAGCGGATGCGGCTCCAGAGCGTTGGGCTATCAGCCTGGCCCGCATGGTGCCCCCCGGTGTCCAGCAGCTGGACAAGCCAGATGACAGCTACCAGCACGGCGATCGAACGTAGGAGGTGAAGTTTATCGGGCTCAAAAACGGGCTGGAATAGGTGTTAAAGAAAAAGGGCGTGACGATCAGGGCCACGAGCCAGCCCGCTTCGATAAGTGCATCGCAGATGCGGCTCAGTCTGGTTTCCATCACCTATATCTTTTCCGTGGGTTTGCATTGACTGGACTGACGACAAGCCGCCGGTCATCTTACAGCACTCGCCAAAAAAGTACAACTCACTGCAAGATCTGGTTATAGTAGCGTGAGCACCCGTGTGACCA
>CAWEHT010000304.1:0-5150 GCA_963808455.1 uncultured Chloroflexia bacterium
ACCTGCATACGCTGTCCCGGGCTATCGTCCGAAGCCGCGGCCGCGCTATCCGGTCGTCAAAAAGGGCTCAAAACCCCAAAAAGCGACCGTAACTAACGTGCCGGCCGTCGTCTAAACGCACCGGCGGACAACTGCAGTTTGTTAAAGTGCGCTCTTGGTCAACGCGACACTTCGTCCTACCTGTCGACCATCGTCGCGCCGTTATGTAACTCTAAACTCAAGTAATAAGGTAGTTGCCGGAATGGAAGCGGCGAGCAGAGTGGCACCTTCCATACTTGTAGGAGGTATCGCAAGGAGACAGGAGGTTCGTATGTCAGGCGTAACTTTGGCAGAACTGTGGCGTACCGATCCTGGAGCGACGGTGGTAAGTTCCAGCTACCATGCCGATCAGATGGTCAGGATTTTCGAGGGCTCGGATGGCAACCAATGGGTTGCCGACAGCGATGACGAGGACGAGGAACACACGGCACTGCGGTTGCTGAACCCCGCCGGGTGGGTGGACCCCTTTGCGGAGTTCATCAACGCGATGCCGGTGCCAGCGAAGGAGAGCTGCGTATGGTTGCATTGAGACTGATGCGCCTATGAAAGGTAAGAGATACCGGCGTGCGGCGGCAGTTGCGCCGCCAGCTCGGCCACGCCCAAAACTCAAGCTGCCCCGGTAATCCGGGGCAGTTTGCATTTCCCAGGCGTCCACCGCAGTGGGATGGATCCAATTCCCACATCCAAGTTGTCCCCAAACGTGGGAACTTCATCGTAGCCCCCTTGGCCGCGGCTTACGCCGTTGCCGGATACCCCGCGCTCCGGCGCCTGGCGCAGCAAGCCCAGCCCCAACTCGGCCTAGCTCTGTCCGCTCTCCAACATTCCGCCGTCCAACCAGCTTGACAACTCCCGGCTCCAGGTGATAGAATTAGAACATAAGTTCTATCGCGTCCTTGTCTGGCCGGCGAGCGTCCCCGCACTCCGCGATGGTGGACACCGCATCTCACCAGGGGGAGGAAGATGAGAGCTGTTCGCAGGAACCGTGCGGTCACCTGCAGGCCCCCGGCGCACGGCATCTACGCCGTTGAATGGGCGGCTAACGAGTTGATCCGGTGCCGGCGCCTGGCCGGCCGGGCCCTGTGCCTCTGGCTGCAGCTCAAGGGCCTGGCCTGGAATCGGGGCGCTGCGACCCCACCAACGACATGCTGCGCTACCTGCTGGGAGGGGCCTCTCGCGATACACTCCGGCGGGCCCGGCGCCGCTTGCACGAGCTCGGGCTGCTGTATGAGTATCGCGACGCCGGCATCCGCTGGCTTGTGCCCCTGCCCATAGCCCCGGCCCGCCGGCGCCACTTCCCTGCCGGCGTCTGGCAAGAGTTGCTCCGTGCCGCGGCTGCCGGCGATGCCCAGACTCAGCCGGCGCGCGGCCTCCCCCATCTGCCCTCCGAACGTTGGTTGGGCCAGGGCGCCGGCAACGGACAGGCACCCGGTCAGATCGTCCCCGCAGAAAGTTCGTCGAGGAGTGCCGGCAATGGAGATGCTCGAGATCAAGGAGATGCTGTGGCCCGACGGCAACCCTGAGCGAGGGCGAGCAGTGAGCGGCCACAGGCCCTGGCCCGATCACCCGATCGAGCCCGAGCGCAAGCTGGTCGCCGCCGTCATCCTGCAGGCGCTCGTCGATGCCGGGGCCGGCGATGCCGAGGCGGCCCGCTGGCTGGACGAAGAGGCGCCCGCGATCGCGTGGGGATGGCTGGGCATCGACCCGTCGCGCGATCACTCATTGGCGCGGCTGGTCCTTGCGTGCGGCCGCCACGGAAGAGTATAATTGCGCCAAAGAAAACTAAAGAGTTGCAGAATCGCGTCGCGGGATCTGGCGGCTCGTCGTTCCGCGATCAGGAGGCAGCGGGTGAGCAAAGCGTTCCTGGACCCCTTCGCTGCCCGGAGCCAGTTGCCGGGCAGCACAGACATCTACTACTATCGCCTGGGCAGGCTGGAAGAGCTGGGGCTGGGGCACATGTCGAGTCTACCGTTCTCGATCAAAGTGCTCCTGGAAGCCCTGCTGCGCCAGGTCAACGGTTTCAGCGTCACAGAGGATGACGTGCGCCGCCTGGCTGGCTACGATGCGCGACACGTGGCCGTCGAGGAACTGCCGTTCAAGCCCGCGCGTGTGGTCTTGCAGGATTTCACCGGCGTGCCCGCCGTGGTCGACCTGGCCGCCATGCGGGCGGCCATGGGGCGTCTGGGCGGCGACCCGCGCCGCGTCAACCCGCAGATCCCGGTCAACCTCGTGATCGACCATTCGGTGCAGGTTAACCTGTTCGGCACACGCCTGGCCTTGGCCTATAATGCCGAGCGCGAGTTCGAGCGCAACCGCGAGCGCTACGAGTTCCTAAAGTGGGGCCAGAAGGCCTTCGCCAACTTCCGCGTCGTGCCACCTGCCACCGGCATCGTGCACCAGGTGAACCTCGAGTACCTGGCGCAAGTCGTACAGATCCGTGAGGGGGTTGCCTATCCTGACACGCTGATCGGGACCGACAGCCACACCACGATGATCAACGGCCTCGGCGTCCTGGGCTGGGGTGTCGGCGGCATCGAGGCGGAAGCCGTCATGCTGGGCCAGCCGATGTACATCCTCACGCCGCAGGTGATCGGCTTCAAGCTGACGGGAACGCTGCCCGAAGGTGCCACCGCCACAGACCTGGTGCTGACCGTGACACAGATGCTGCGCGCCCGAGGCGTGGTGGAAAAGTTCGTCGAATTCTACGGACCCGGCCTCAGCCATCTCAGCCTGGCTGATCGCGCCACCATCGGCAACATGGCGCCCGAGTACGGCGCCACCTGCGGCTTCTTCCCGGTGGATCAGGAGACCTTGCGCTACCTGGCGACGACCGGCCGGTCGGAAGAGCAGGTCAGCCTGGTCGAGCACTACGCCCTGGCGCAAGGGCTGCTGCGCACCGACGATACCCCTGACCCCGTCTTCAGCGACGCGCTTACGCTGGACATGGGCACGGTCGAGCCGAGCCTGGCCGGCCCAAAGCGCCCGCAGGACCGCGTGCCTTTGCGCGATGCTAAGGCCAGCTTCTCCAGGGCGCTGACGGCTCCCGCCGCCAGGAACGGCATCGGGCTGGACCCCAGCCAGGCCAGCCGGAGCGTAGCGGTGGTCGACGGCCAGGGCCGCGCCTACGATCTGCAGCACGGGGCGGTGGTGATAGCGGCCATCACGTCCTGCACCAACACCTCCAATCCGAGCGTGATGGTGGGGGCCGGCCTGCTGGCGAAGAACGCCGCCGAGCGCGGCCTCCAGGTCAAGCCCTGGGTGAAGACCAGCCTGGCGCCCGGGTCGACCGTGGTGACCCGCTACCTGGACGCGGCCGGACTGACCCAGTATCTCGACGCCCTGGGCTTCCAAACCGTGGGCTACGGCTGCACGACCTGCATCGGCAACAGCGGCCCGCTGCCGGATGCGGTCAGCCGGGCCGTGGACGAGGGCAGCCTGGTGGTGGCGGCCGTGCTCTCCGGCAACCGCAACTTCGAGGGCCGCATCCACCCGCAGGTGCAGGCCAATTTCCTGGCGAGCCCGCCGCTGGTGGTAGCCTACGCCCTGGCCGGCACGATGGACATCGACCTTTATCACGAGCCCCTTGGCACCGGCAGCGATGGCCGGGCGGTTTACCTGCGCGACCTGTGGCCCTCTCAGGAAGAGGTTAAGGAGCGGTAGATCGCAACCTGCGGCCCGAGATGTTCCGCGAACAGTACGCGCACGTCTTCGACGGCAACGAGATCTGGAACAAAGTCACCGTGCCGGGCGGCGAAGTGTACGCCTGGAACGATGCAAGCACCTACATCCAGGAGCCGCCCTTCTTCACGCAGATGATGCCCGAAGTGGCACCTCTGGCCGACATTCGCGGGGCCAGGGTGCTGGCCCTGCTGGGCGACAGCATCACGACGGACCACATCTCGCCGGCGTCGTCGATCGCGGCCGGCAGCCCGGCGGGGCGATATCTGGTAGCCCATGGCGTCGAAGCGCGCGAGTTCAACCAGTACGGCACGCGCCGTGGCAATCACGAGGTCATGATGCGTGGCACTTTCGCCAACATCCGCATCAAGAACCGGCTGGTGCCCGGGGTCGAAGGCGGCGTGACCCTCTATCAACCGGGTGCCGAGCGTATGCCCATCTACGACGCGGCCATGGCGTACCAGGCCAGCGGGACCCCGCTGATCATCATCGCCGGCAAAGAATACGGCACCGGCTCGAGCCGCGACTGGGCAGCCAAGGGCCCTTATCTGTTGGGCGTCAAGGCGGTCATCGCCGAGAGTTTCGAGCGCATCCACCGCAGCAACCTGGTGGGCATGGGCATCTTGCCGTTGCAGTTCCGGCCTGGCGAGTCACAAGAGAGCCTGGGCTTGACCGGCCTGGAGACGTACGATGTCCTCGGCATTGCCGGCGAGGGCGGGGATGGATCGCCGGATGGCCGCGGTGGGCTCCAGCCGGGCAAGGCACTCACGGTGCGGGCCACGGGAAGTGACGGGGCCACTCGCACCTTCGAGGCGCTGTGCCGCATCGACACCGCCGTCGAGCTGCATTATTATCATAACGGCGGCATCCTGCAGAGCGTGCTGCGGGACATGTTGAAGAGGTAGAGGACTTATGGCATACCAGGTGGCCTCCAGAGGCTACAGCCACATCCGCGTGCCCAAGGAGGGCACGCCGATCACAGTAAGCGAAGGCAAGTTACAGGTGCCGGACAATCCGATCCTGCTGTGGATAGAGGGCGATCGCATCGGCCCGGACATCATGGCGCATCGAAGCGCATCTGGGACGCCGCGGTGCACGCCTGCTACGGCGGCCGGCGGCGCGTCGCGTGGTGCGAAGCTTTCGCCGGCGAGAAGGCGGGGCGCCTCTTCGGCGGCAACTTCCTGCCGCAGGAGACCTTTGCCGCCCTCCGCGGGTTCTACGTCGGCATCAAAGGCCCCCTCACCACGCCGGTTGGCGGAAGGGTTCCGCAGCCTGAACGTGACGCTCCAGCGTGAGCTCGACCTTTACGCCTGCGGGCCGCCTGTGAAGTGGTATCCCGGCCTGCCGAGCCCACTCAGGCACCCCGAGGCGGTCGACGCGTTGATCTTCCGCGAGAACACGAAGATGTCTACGCCGGCATCGAATATGCGGCCGGG